>NZ_BAAAQN010000014.1:0-173670 GCF_039531695.1 Catenulispora yoronensis | reverse complement strand
CCCCGGCGCCCGCGGTCGCCGCCGCGCCGTCGTTCACCGCGACCGCTCCGGCCCCGGCCCCGGCCGGCGAGTACAAGCCGGGCACCCCGGCCGTCGTCGCCCAGGCGACCACCGCGGCGCGGATCGACGCCCCGGGCGCCGGCACCGAGCCGGCCGCCGCGTACGTCACTCCGCTGGTCCGCAAGCTCGCCGCCGAGCACGGCGTGGACCTGGCCTCGGTCACCGGCACCGGCGTCGGCGGCCGGATCCGCAAGCAGGACGTGATCGACGCGGCCAAGGCCAAGCCGGCCGCCGCCGCGCCGGGCCCGGAGGCCGCGGGCTCCGCGCCGGCCGCCGAGGCCGCGGCCGCCCCCTCGCCGCTGCGCGGCCGCACCGAGAAGCTGACCCGGATGCGGGCGCTGATCGCCAAGCGCATGCTCGACTCGCTCCAGACCTCGGCGCAGCTGACCACCGTGGTCGAGGTGGACATCACCAACGTCGCCCGCCTGCGGGCCCGCGCCAAGGGCGAGTTCGAGGCCCGCGAGGGCGCGAAGCTGTCGTTCCTGCCGTTCTTCGCCCTGGCCGCGGTCGAGGCGCTGAAGCAGCACCCGAACGTCAACGCGGTGATCGACACCGAGGCCGGTACGGTCACCTACTTCGACTACGAGAACCTGGCGCTCGCGGTCGACACCGAGAAGGGCCTGCTGACCCCGGTCATCAAGAACGCCGGCGACCTGAACCTGGGCGGCCTGGCGCGCTCGATCGCCGACCTGGCGGACCGGACGCGGAACAACAAGATCACGCCCGACGAGCTGTCCGGCGGCACGTTCACGCTGACCAACACCGGCAGCCGCGGCGCGCTGTTCGACACGCCGATCCTGAACCAGCCGCAGGTCGGCATCCTGGGCACCGGCGCGGTCGTCAAGCGCCCGGCGGTCATCAACGACCCCGAGCTCGGCGAGGTCATCGCCGTGCGCTCGATGGTCTACCTGGCCCTGACGTACGACCACCGGCTGGTGGACGGCGCCGACGCCGCGCGCTTCCTGGGCACGATCAAGGAGCGCCTGGAGGAGGGCAAGTTCGAGGCCGACCTCGGTCTGTGAACCCGCCTGAACCACGGTGAGCCGCACTGAGCCGCACCGAGCTGTGGTGACGTGAAGTGAGCTGAACGCGGAAGCGGCCCCGGTCTTCGGACCGGGGCCGCTTCCGCGTCGAGAGGCACGAGAGCACGAGAGCGCGCGAGCGCGCGAGCGCGCGAGGCGCGGGCTCAGCGCGAGTAGAACTCCACGAGCAGCTGCTCGTCGAACCGCACGGGCACCTCGTCCCGCTTCGGCGGGCGCCTGAGGGTCACCGCCAGCTCCTCGCGCCGGACGTCCAGGTAGGCGGCGGTGCGCTCGTCGGCGTACTGGCCGGCGGCGGCCGCCTGGAACGCGGGCATGCGCCGCGACTTCGCGCGCACCTGGACCACCTGGCCCGGCCGCACGGCGTAGGAGGGGATGTCGACCTTCGCGCCGTCCACGGTCACGTGGCCGTGGTTCACGAACTGCCGCGCCGCGTAGATCGACGGCGCCAGCCCGGCGCGCAGCACCACCGTCGCCAGCCGCGACTCCAGCGCGGCGATGACGTTCTCCCCGGCGCGTCCGGGCCGCCGCCGGGACTTGTCGAAGACCGTCCGCAGTTGCCGCTCCGACAGGTCGTAGTACCAGCGGATCCGCTGCTTCTCGGCCAGCTGCCGCCCGTAGTCGCTCTGCTTCCCGGCGCGCGGACCCGCGGCGTGCTGCCCGGGCGGCAGCGGCCGCCGCCGCATGACCCGCTCCGCCTTCGCGGTCAGCGCCATCCCCGCCCGGCGCGACCTGCGCACCTTGGGACCGGTGTACCTCATGGATCACCCACTTCTTCCCGTCTCGGATACTAACTTAGGTAAGCCTAACCTTTGTCGCGGTCGCGTCGCTCCGGGGATGAGGAAGGTCACAGGGCTATGCTGCTGCTATGCGGATCGCCATCACCGGATCCACGGGCCTGATCGGCACGGCCCTGACCGCCTCCCTGCGGCAGGACGGCCACGAGATCGTCCGCCTGGTCCGCCACCAGGAGCCCGACGAGGCCGCCGGCGAGCGGCACTGGTCGCCGTTCGGCGAGCCCGACCCCGGGCCCTTCGAGGGCTGCGAGGCGGTGATCCACCTGGCCGGCGCCGGCCTGGGCGACAAGCGCTGGTCGGCCGCCTACCAGCGGGAGATCCGGGAGAGCCGGGTGCACGGCACCGACACCCTGGCCCGCTCGCTGGCCCGGCTGGCCGAGCCGCCGAAGGCGCTGCTGTCGGCCTCGGCGATCGGCTTCTACGGCGACACCGGCGCCGCGCCGGTGACCGAGCAGTCCCCGGGCGCCGACGACTTCCTGGGCGCCCTGTGCCGGGACTGGGAGGCCGCGACCAGGCCGGCGCAGGACGCCGGCATCCCGGTGTCGCACCTGCGCAGCGGCGTGGTGCTGGACCGCTCCGGCGGGGCGCTGGCCCGGATGCTGCCGTTCTTCCGGGCCGGCATCGGCGGGCCGGTGGGCAGCGGGAAGCAGTACTTCTCGTTCATCGCGATGGCCGACTACCTGGCCGCGGTGCGGCTGGTGCTGACCCGCACCGCCGACGGGACGCTGACCGGCCCGGTGAACCTGACCGGACCGCTGCCGGTGACCAACCGGGCCTTCAGCAAGGCGCTGGGGCACGTGCTGCACCGGCCGGCCGTGCTGCCGGTGCCGGGCCTGGCGCTGCGGGTGCTGTTCGGGGCGATGGCGCACGAGCTGACCGGGAGCCAGCGGGTGCTGCCGGCCCGGCTGACCGACGCCGGGTTCGCCTTCACCGCCGCCGACCCGCGGGCGGCGCTGCGCTCCGCGCTGGCGTGAAACCCGCATTTAAGTGCACTGATAATCGCAGGTAGCCGGACGGCCACCCGGAGTTCTCGGATGCTGAGACAGCGGGCGTTTCGCAAGAGTACGCCACGGGCCCAGGGGTAGGGATCCCTCCACAGAGGCGCCGACGCTCGGCCGGCTTCGCCGTGCCCGTGCGCAGCCGCGCGGGCCCACGGGGCGCGCCCGGGGAGTCGGCTCTAGGAGTGTGGAGGGGCTCTAGTGACAGCACAAAGTCCGAGCCACCGGCACCAGGACGCCGACGTCATCGTCGTCGGCGCGGGCGTGGCCGGATTGCAGGCCGCGGGGTGGCTGCACGAGGCGGGTTTGGACGTCCTGGTCGTGGAGGCTTCCGACCGGGTGGGGGGCCGGGCCGGCACCGAGAGGGTCTCCGGCTTCGTCGTCGACCGGGGGTTCCACCTGGTGTCGACGGCCGAGCACGGCGACAACGCGAAGCTGGAGCTGGGCTGCTTCGCCGCGGGGGTGGACCTGCAACTGGACGGCAAGCGCATCCGCTACGGGGACCGTGCCGGGGGCGCGGTCGGAGCGGCGGGCCTGGCCGGCGTCCCGGACGGCCACGGCGGCCCGGCGCTGCGCACCCCGCTGGGCTCCCCGGCCGAGCGCCGCCGGCAGTCCGGCTGGCTGCTGAAGGTGGCGGCGACCCGTACCGACGCCATCCTGGCCGCCCCGGAGCGGTCGGCCGCCGACCTGGTGGCCGAGCTCGGCCTGTCCCGCCGCGTGGTGGACGGGTTCCTGCGGCCCTATCTGGAGGCCTTCACCGCCGAGGCCGATCCCCGGCTGTCCGTCTCCGGCCGCGCGGTGGAGCTGGCGCTGCGCCAGCTGGTCCGGGGCCGCTGGTGCCTGCCCTCGGCGGGCATCGCCGCGATCCCGCAGCGGCTGGCCGAGCAGCTGCCGCCGGGCGCGGTCCGGCTGGAGACCGAGGTGCTGGTGGTGCACGCCAACGGCGTCGTGACCGCCGACGAGGTGCTGCGCAGCTCGGCCGTGGTGGTGGCGACCGATCCGGCCACCGCCGTGGAGCTGCTGCCCGGCCTGCACGAACCGCAGCTGCGCTCGGTGACGACGTTCCACCACGCCGCCGTCCTGCAGCCGGCGCGCGGCGAGCCCGCGGTGCTGGTCGACGCCGACCCGCACTCGCCGGTCTCCCGCACCGCGCCGGTCAGCCACGCGGTGCCGGCCCGCAGCCCGGACCACCGCACGCTGGTCTCGACCAACGTCGTGGGCCACACCGGCACCCGCACCTCGGAGCTGGAGGCGGCGGTGCGGGCCCGCCTGGCCGAGCTCTATCCGGCCGAGGACGACCGCTGGGAGTGCGTGGCGGTCCACCACTTCCCGCACGCCGCCCCGGCCATGACCGCACCGCACAACTTCCGCCGCCCGGTCCGGCTCATCCACGGGCTGTACGTGTGCGGCGACCACCGGGGCACCGCCGGGATCGACGGGGCCCTGGAGTCCGGCCGGCGCGCGGCGAGGTCGGTGATGGCCGATCTCGGTGTCACCTTTCGCACCAAGGACGTGGATCGCTACACCGCCTGAGGCGCCGTGAGGCGCTTGTTTTTTGCGGCGCCCCCGACCCGGTCCGGGTCGGGGGCGCCGTCACGCCACCGAGGCCAGCTCGCGGGAGCGGGTCGGCGCCGTGGCCTCGTCGACCAGGGCCAGCGCCAGGTCGGCGTAGGCGAAGGAGTCCGCGCCGGGGACGGCCTCGACGCCGCCGAGCCGGTAGGCGCCGGTGCCCTCGCCCTCGTCGAGGAAGACCAGCGGCGGGGCCAGCACGACCCAGTCCAGGTCCGAGTCGCGCAGCAGCGGCAGCTGCCGGGCATGGTTGCGGGAGAAGGCGGCGGCCTCCTCGGGCAGTCCCTCGCTGTCGTAGGCCGGCACGCCGGGCGCCACTTCCAGCGCGCCGCCGATGCCGACCGCGACCAGCCGGGCGACGCCGGCCTCGGGGAGCCCGGCGACCAGGGCGGCGGCCGCGCTCACGAAGTGCTCCGGGTCCATGCCGGCGGCGGCGTTGATCGCGACGTCGTGCCCGGCGGCGACGGCCGCGACCGAGGCGGCGTCGGTGACGTCGCCGGCCACGATCGTGACGCCGTCGGCAGCCAGCTCCTGGTACTTGGCCGGGTCCCGCACGACCGCGGTGACCCGGTGCCCGCGCCGCGCCGCCTCGGCCACGGTGCGCTTCCCGGCCCGACCGCCGGCTCCGAAAACAATGATGTTCGCCATGGCCCGAAGGTAGGACGGGTGGCCCCGCTTACTTCAACGTAACTATGCTCGACCTGTGGATGAGCGCACACCGTTGAGTCCTGACATGTTCAATCCGGCGTGCCCGTCGACGGTGAGTCCGTTCCGGATCGCCGACAAATGGGGCGGGCTGGTCGTCCTCTGCCTGGAGGACGGGCCCCGCCGGTTCAGCGAGCTGCGGGTGCCGCTGCGCCGGGTGGCGCCGAAGGTCCTGACCGAGACGCTGCGGGCGTTGGAGCGCGACGGGTTCGTCACCCGCACCGACTACGGCGAGAACCCGCCGCGCGTCGAGTACGAGCTCACCGAGCTCGGGCGGACGTTGCTGCCGGCCATCGCCGCGTGCCGTGAGTGGGGCGCCGAGAACTTCGACGCCCTGCTCGCGGCGCGCGACCGCTACGAGGCCGGCCGCTATGAGGCCGGCCGCTACGACTCCGACGCCTACTTGCCGACCGGCACCGGGTAGTTCGCGACGAACCGGCCCTGCGGGTCCCACTTCTGCTTGGCGGCCCGCAGCAGCTCGATCTGCTCCGCCGGGAACGCGTCGGCCAAGGTGTCGACCGGGCTCAGGAAGGTGGCCGGCTTGCGGCCGGTCAGCACGTCGCCGAGCCGGGCGGCGACCTCGGCCTGCTTGGCCGCCACGGCGGCGCCGCCCTCGGGGGTGAGCGCCAGGCCGACCATGTAGACCAGGTACTCCTCGGTCACCGGCCCGTGCGGTCCGGGCCGGTCCTCGGCCAGCGCGCCGCCCAGGTGGCGGACCTGCACGGCCAGCAGCGGGTCGATGGGCTCGGCCAGCAGGGTGGCGACCACGCCGGCGTCGAAGCGGCCGAACAGCTCGGCGCGGGACACGCTCGGGCCCGGGTCGACCGGGTCGTTGGTGATGGTGCCGATCTCGGTGAACGGCACGGGGCGCCAGGCGCCCTGCAGGACGTCGTCGATCGCGTCGAACGGCTTCAGCAGCGCGCGGCCGTCGGCCTCCGAGCCGAGGAAGGCCACCGACACCGCGGCCATCGCGGGCGCGCCGGGGAACTGGGCCAGGGACGCCCAGACGGTGAGCTCCGGCGGCGCGGCGGCGGTGACGTCGCGGAAGGCCTGGAACACCTCGGCGGCGCGGGCGGCCGGCCAGATCACCGTGCCGCCGAACAGCTCGCGCTCCTCGTGCAGCCGCAGCGTCATCGCGGTCACGATCGCGAAGTCGCCGCCACCGCCGAGCAGCGCGTGGAACAGGTCCGGATGCTCGTCGGCGCCGACCCGGCGGCGCTCGCCCTCGGCGTCGACGACCTCGAACTCGACGACGTGGTCCGAGGACATGCCGTACTTGCGGGCGAAGAACCCGACACCGCCGCCGAGGGTGTAGCCGGTCGCGGACACCACCGGCGAGCTGCCCGGCCTGTGCACCAGGCCGTGCTCGGCGGCCGCGGCGGTCACGGCGCCGGACTTCACCCCGGCGCCGACCCGGGCGGTGCGGGCCTGGACGTCGAGGGTGATCTCGTCGAGGCGGCCGGTGCGCAGCAGGATCGTGCCGGCGGCGGTGCCGGAGGCGCCGTGCCCGTTGGGCTGCACCGCTATCGGCACCCCCAGGTCCTTGGCGAAGCGTACGGCGGCGGCGACGTCGTCGGCGTCCGCGGCGGTCACCACGGCCAGCACCGCCTGGTCGATCGCCAGGTTCCAAGGACGGGCGGCCTCGTCGAAGCCTGAGTCGCCGGGGAGAAGGACCTCGCCGCGGACGGCGGTGCGCAACGGGAGCAAGGAGGGCTGGGACATCGCGGGTCTCGCTTTCTTCGTTCTCGATGATCACCGTCCACGGTACGGAAAACCACCGACATAGGAGTCGCCGAGCGTGGCTGGCAGGCGAATCCACGCTGATCCGGTGCTGATCCGGAGCTGATCCGGTGCGATCAGCGGCCCGTGACCGGGCTAGGCGGTGATGGTGGCCAGGACCTGGTCGATCGGGGTCGGGGCCAGGCCGAAGGTCTGCTCGGTCAGGGTGCTGTCGATGGTGAAGGGCTTGGCGAACTGGTACCGCGTGTGCCGCAGCTCCTTGGCCATCTTGTCGAACAGGCCGGCGCCCCACAGCACCGCGTACGGCAGCTCGGTCAGCTTCGCCGGCGGCAGCCCGTTGACGGCCACGTACCGGTCGGCCAGCTCGCGCACGGTGAGCGGCGCGTTGGTCGGGACCAGCCAGGCCCGGCCCCAGGCCCGCTCGTCGCCGGAGACGGTGGCCAGGGTGCGGGCCACGTCGCCGATGGCGGTCCAGCTGTGCTTCACGCCCAGCGGCGTGGGCACCCAGGCCCGCTTGCCCGCGCCCAGCGGCTTGGCCAGCGCGAAGGAGAAGATCGAGTTCGCCTCCAGGTAGTCGCTGGCCCGGACCTCGGTCATCCGGATCCGGCCCTGCTCGTGCCGGGCCAGGGCCTCGCGGTACATGTCGGCGCGCAGCTTCAGCTTCGGGTGCGTCGCGGCCAGCGGGGTGTCGGGGGTGATGGTGCCGGTCACGGGCCCGTAGCCGTAGAGGTTGCTGGCGACGGTCAGCACCGCGCCGGTGCGCTCGGCGGCGGCCAGCAGCGCGGCGGCCAGCGGCGGCCAGTCGGTGAACCACTGGTGGTACTGCGGGCTCGCGCAGTTGTAGAGGGCCGCGGCGCCCTCGGCCAGCGCGCTCAGGCGGTCGGCGTCGGTGGCGTCGGTGGCCACCCGCTCGACGTTCTCGTGCTCCGGCCCGCCGCCGCTGCGCGTGACCACCCGCACCTGCTCGCCGCGCTCGGCCAGCACCTTCGCGGTCGCCGTGCCGACGGGTCCCGCACCCACGATGACGTGCAGCGCCATGATTCTCAGCCCCTCGATTCGACCACCGCTCCGGGAGGCGGGCGGCGGCGTGTCCGGTGGTTCTCTTTGAGAGCGGTGCTCTCTGTTGACATCACTGTGCACCGGATCGGCTCTCACTGTCAAGAGCACTGCTCTCGGTTGTGTGCAATACTCGCGTTATGAGCGATGAGAAGGCTTCGGCCCCGTCGATCCGGGCCCGCGTCCGCGCCGAGATGATCGCCGAGATCAAGCGTGTGGCCCTGGTACACCTGGAGCGCGACGGCTCGGCGCTGTCACTGCGCGGCGTCGCCCGCGACATGAAGATGGTGTCCTCGGCGATCTACCGCTACTTCCCCAGCCGCGACGAACTGCTGACGGCGCTCATCATCGACGCGTACACGTCGCTGGCCGACGCCGCGGACGCCGCCGACGGGAATGTGGACCGGCGCGAAGCCTATCTGGCGCGCTGGTTCAGCGTCGGGCACACCATCCGCAACTGGGCGCTCGCGCATCCCGCGGAGTATGCGCTCATCTACGGCAGCCCGATCCCGGGCTATAAGGCGCCCATGGACACCGTGCCGCCGGCTGCGCGGACTCTGATCGCGCTCGGGCGGTGCATCGCTGAAGCAGAGGCGGCCGGGAAGATCCGGGAACCGGAGGCGCCTATAGCGATGCCGCCTACAGAGAACGCTGAATACGCCGCGGAGTTGCGCGCGGCAGCGGAGGCTCTTGGCTTCGTGGAGGGCTCACAGGCGATCGAACCGTTCCTCAGCGCGGCGACGCATGTGTACGG
Organism: Catenulispora yoronensis; assembly: GCF_039531695.1. Classification (NCBI taxonomy): domain Bacteria; kingdom Bacillati; phylum Actinomycetota; class Actinomycetes; order Catenulisporales; family Catenulisporaceae; genus Catenulispora; species Catenulispora yoronensis. The sequence goes on along the minus strand of NZ_BAAAQN010000014.1, from coordinate 164,951 downwards.
AGCGGTGAACTTCGAAGTCTTCGGCCGCTTGAACAACGCCATCGATCAGCGCAACGAGTGGTTCGACCGGCAACTCCGGCAGCTGGCGGCGATGGTGGGGATCACCCCGCGGTGATGAGTGTGCGGAGGTCCTCAGCGATCTTTTCCGGAGTGCCCGGCTCGCGGCCGTAAAAGAACTGCCACAGTTCGAAGAGGTGGACCACCTGGTACAGGCGGAAGCGGCGTTCCCATTCGACGGGTATCACGCCGTAGCCTTCGAAGAGTCCTTCGAGCTTTATAGCGTTGTCGCGGATGGAATAGCTGTGCGTCTTGGCCAGGTCCATCACCGGGTCGCCGGCCGTGGCGTTCTCCATGTCGATGACGCCGCTGATCACAGGGCCGTCCGGTGTCTGTTCCACGATGATGTTGCCCTCGTGGAAGTCGTTGTGGAGGAGTACGGGGCGTTCGCAGAGGGCGAAGAGATCGCTGCGCGCGGCAAGGTAGGCGTGCGCCGCCTCATAGAGGTCGCGGTCGCCGGTTGCCTCCAGATAGGCCTGCGATGTGCGCGCGAGGACGGACCTCAGGTGCGCTTCGCTGGAGGGCTGCGGATCGACGATCTCTGTAGAGGTCAGGTAACCGTATGCTTCGTGCTCTATAGCGTGGAACTGCGCGATGAGCTTCCCCATCTGCCTATATACAGAGCGCAGGTCCGCGTCCGACATACCTGGGCTCACGGCGTCCATGGTTCGACCGGGGAGCTTGCTCATAAGGAGATAGGGCTGCCCGAGAAGGCCATCGCTACCCGCGGCCCCGAGAAGCGTGGGAACCATCGTGACGCCGCTCTCTCGAACGGAACGGTAGACGCTGATCTCTTTGGAGAGGATCCATCCACTGTCCGGCGCGTAGACCTTGAGTACGACGTTCTGTTCGGGGTCCGCGCAGAGCACCTCATACGCGCCACTGACAGCACCGCCGACCATCCGCTCGATCCCGACCACCTGCGCGCCCAGCACAGCATCGCGCAGGATCTCAGCGGCCTGGTCCGGCGTCACCCCGTCCTCGGTCATTCGATCAACGTAGAGATCGGCGCGGAGAGATCTCAACCGATTATCGGCCGTTACAATCGGTGCATGAGTGACGAACCGCGGTGGCTGTCCGAGCAGGAGATGCGTGCTTGGACCGGTTTCCTCGCCGCGGGGGCGCTGGTGGAGCGCCGCGTCGAGCAGCAGCTGAAGGAAGAAGTCGGGCTCTCCCACACGCAGTACGAGATCCTCGTGCGGCTGGCCGACGCCCCCGAGGCGTCGCTGCGGATGACCGAGCTCGCCGACGCGCTGCTGACCTCCAAGAGCGGGCTGACCTATCAGATCACCCAGCTGGAGAAGGCCGGGCTCACCGAGCGCCGGTCCTGCCCGACCGACGTGCGCGGCGTGTTCGCGGTCCTCACCGAGGCCGGGCGCGCGCGGCTGAAGCGGGCCGCGCCCGGGCACGTCGCGGCGGTCCGGGAGGTGCTGATCGACGTGCTGACCCCCGACCAGCTCGCGACCCTGGCCGACGGCCTCGGCGAAGTGGCGCGGCGGCTCCGGGAATAGCCGCGGGACGCCTGGGAGTTGTTCGAATTTGAACACCGGAGGCGAGCCGGACTAGGCTCGGGTCCCCCACGGTGGTTCGAATTGGAACTACCTCTCACGGAGGAACCCGCGCGATGAGCGAGACACCCGAGGCCACGGTCCGCACCCGAGTCCGTGTTCCTTTACGCTTCGGCGACGGCTACAGCGTCGACGCCGAGCTGGTGACGTTCCACGGCCTGGTCGACGGCGGGGAGCACCTCGCCGTCGTGCTCGGCGAGCCCGGCCCCACCCCGCTCGTCCGCATGCACTCCGAATGCCTGACCGGGGACGTCTTCGGCTCCGCGCGCTGCGACTGCGGCCCGCAGCTGCGGGAGAGCGTGGAGCGCATCGCGGAGGCCGGCGGGTACCTGCTCTACCTGCGGCAGGAGGGGCGCGGGATCGGGCTGTACAACAAGCTCGACGCGTACGCCCTCCAGGACGCCGGGCTGGACACGTACGAGGCCAACGTCGCGCTCGGCCTGCCGGAGGACGCGCGGGACTACACCGTCGCGGCGCAGATGCTGAGCGCGCTCGGAGTGGACAGCGTGCACCTGCTGTCGAACAATCCGGACAAGGAGGCGCAGCTGGCGGGCCTGGACGTGGCCGTCGCCGAACGGGTGCCGACCGGGGCCCACGCCACCGCGCAGAACCTGCGGTACCTGCGGGCCAAGGTCGAGCACACGCGGCACAGCATCGCCTTGGACGACGTGCTTTTCGTGGCCTGAGGGCCGACCGCTCGGACTGCCCGGACTGCCCGGACCGAACACTCCTGCCGAACACCTCCCGCCGAACGCCCCCGCCAAACACCCCGCCGACTCGTGTGGAGATCGCCATGAGCACCAGCACCACCTCCCCCGAACGGATGCCGGCTCTCTACCTGAGCCACGGCGCTCCCCCGCTGGCCGACGACCCGCTGTGGCCGGGACAGCTCGCCGCCTGGAGCGCCGACCTGCCGAAGCCCGAGGCGGTGCTGATGGTGTCGGCGCACTGGGAGGAGGCCCCGCTCGCGCTGGGGGCGACCGAGACGGTGCCGCTCGTCTACGACTTCTGGGGCTTCCCGCAGCACTACTACGAGGTGCAGTACCGGGCGCCGGGCGCGCCCGCGCTGGCCGAGTCCGTCCGGAAGCTGCTGCACGGTCCCGGCGGGGTCGACGTCCAGGACGAGCCGGAGCGAGGGCTGGACCACGGGGCGTACGTGCCGCTGGTGGAAATGTACCCGGAGGCCGACGTGCCGGTGCTCCAGATCTCGATGCCGACGCTGGAGCCGGAGCAGCTGATGGCGATCGGGCGGCGGCTCGCGCCGCTGCGCGACGAGGGCGTGCTGATCGTCGGCAGCGGCTTCTTCACCCACAACCTGCGGGCGCTGAGCCAGGACGGCCGCGTGCACTCGGTGATGTCCGAGTTCGACGACTGGGGCAAGCGGGCACTGGCCGCCGGCGACGTGGACGCGCTGCTGGACTTCGAGAACAAGGCGCCGGCGGGGAAGCTGGCGCATCCGCGCACGGAGCACTTCGCACCGCTGTTCGTGACGCTGGGGGCGGCGGAGGAGCAGCTGGGGACGCAGGAGAGTGTGATCGACGGGTTCTGGATGGGGTTGGCGAAGCGGTCGGTGCAGTTCGGGTGAGAGGCTGACGCTCGGCTTGAGACGTCAGGCGCTTGAGGTCAGGCGGTCTTGAGACGTCAGGCGGTCTCCGAAAGCGCGGCCACCGCGCGGGCGAGACCCGCGGGCTCACGGACAAGGCCGATGGCCCTGCCGGGGGCGATGGACACGGTGGCCTCGTGCGCCGTCTTCCGGATCGCGGCGACACGCTCGGCCAGCGGCGGGTGCGAGTCGAACAGGTTCGGGCGCTTGTCGGGGCCGGGAACGAGGCGGACAGCGTCGGAGTCGAGCAGCTCGCGGAAGCCGTCCAGATCGGCGGCCAGCTCCGCGGGCGTCCTCGGCTCCTCGGAGGTGGCGCCCTGCAAGTAGGCAGCATAGGCGGCGCGCGTCAGCGGGATGGCGTCCAGCGCGGTGGCGACCGCCTCGGAGCCCGCGACCCGCGCAGCAAGCTGGTCCGCGCTCGACTCCTGCCTGCGGCGCACCGCGAAGGTGACGCTGAGATAGAGGCCGGCGAACACCGAGAAGAGACGCTCGGTCAGCTGGCTCACCGCCCAAAGGCGGCCCTTGCGGAAGGTGGCGAGCAGCGCGTCGGTGGAGCGGTAGGTCAACGCCGACAGCCGTGAGTCGCCGGAGGCGTGATGGCCCAACTCGTGGCACAGCACCCCGGCGGCCTGCGCGGTATCGAGCGCGGCGAGCAGCGGCAGCCCCAGGTAGACGGTCCGCTCCCGCCGCAGCGTGCCGAACCACGCAGCAGAGCTCTGCGCCGCGGCGTTGACCTCCCCGGTGACCACTATCCGGGTCGGGACCGCGACCCCACAGGCCCGCGCCAACTGCTCGACCAGAGCCCACAACTCAGGCTGCTGCTCCCGCGACACCCCGACTCCGGACAACACCGGCGGCTGCTTACGAACGGCCGTGTTCAGAACCCGGATAGCCGGAACCATGAACAGCAGCCCGAACAGCGCAACGGCGACACGGGCCGACGCAGCGTAGGCCGGATCGTGGAAGGCACGCCGAACAATCAGCACCCCGAACCAGGTCACGGCGGCCAGCAACGCATAGAACGACAGAAGCAACAGTGCCGCGACGGCAGCACGGACCCCAACGCGCATGACCCCTCCCCGTTTTCGCGAGAGGCAATGTTCTCATACGTGGGGAGGGGGGCTGCGCCGATTCCTCGCGGGACCTGCTGTGTACGAACGCTTCGCCCTGTGGCCTATGGCTCTGCCTATCGGTCAGGCCACATCAGCCCTGCGGATTCTGATGGACGATGCTTGTTCGGAAGCTGCGGTACTCACCACCGGGCGCCGCTGATGTTTGGAGGCTTTGTAGGCGTCGACCGCCTTTCGTGAGCTTCTCCAGATGCCATCGGCTCCCTGCACGGCATCAAGCCGACCTCGCTGGGCCGCCTGCCGCAAAGCGGCCAGGGTTGTCGTCACGTCGACCAGAGCCGCGAGTGGTACCAAGCGGGCCGGGCCGGCGACGTTCGGCACAATGAAGCTGTTAAGGCTGTCGATCATCGCTCGGGCGATCAGCTCTCCCAGCGAGCCGTAGTCGCCGGCGTCGGCTCGTTGCATCGCCGACAGGTACGCCTCGCGTTGTCGCTTGAAGATGACGACCGGAGGGTACCCGAGCCTGACGAGCACGAGGTTCAGCACGAGCCGCCCAGTTCGGCCGTTCCCGTCAATGAACGGATGCACTTGCTCGAACTCGTTGTGCAAGCGCGCCAGCACCTCGGGAAGCGGCTGATCCGAGGGAAGCGGCTGATCCGACGCGGCGCTCGCGAGCCGTTCACCGACAAGGCACACCTCCGCGACCCATTCCTGCATTCGCACCGGGACGAGCGGCCACGCGGGTGGCGTTATGCCCGCCGTGAATGGATGAATGTCGTGCTCGCGAAAACTGCCCGGTCCTTCGCTGCTTTTCGCATCAGGATGCGGTGCCACGTCCCAAACGGGAGTCATGGCGGCGTGATGCACTTGACGGACCTCGGCAAGCGTAAGAAGCCGACCGTCGTGCCAGTCACCCGGCTCCAATGCTTGGCCATATACCCACTGCGCAGCGTCGGCATAGCCGCGCACCTCGTTGTACTCCCCGAGTGGCTTGGCTCCGACCGCCCGGCCCTGTTCCAGGAGGGTCTGCACCTCGCGAAGGACGAGAGTGTTCCCCTCCAGCGCCGTGGAGTGGTGTGCTTCCAGATGCCAGATATCGTCCCAGATCGACTGGGCTTCCTTGGGGTTCGGCAATCCGCCGAACCGCTCGTTGAGCTCCACCAAGGCTCGATCAAGACGCTCGTACACAGTAGCCCGGCTTGGACGCCCTCTACCCACCACCAGCCGCGCTCCTACCTGCCACTTTCGGGCCAGACGCCTCTTTGATACACCCACCCTTTACTCAATTGAACTTATCAACTACGAGTGGCAAGGGTGGCAGCAACACGACCGACAGCCGAGGGGAAGAACGGCAGGGTGTGCTGCGTCAGCTCGAACACGCCCACGCCCTGAGAGCTCACAGGGGACGCCGACATAATCGTCGGCGTCCCCTGTGACCTGACTGTCTACCGCTCAACAGTGCTCAGGGTCAGCTGCACCCACTCGTCGACCCGCACCCCTCGCACACATAGCAGCTCCCCGAAGGTCGCATCTTCGTCCCGCACGTCAGGCACAGCGGAGCGTCCGCGGCGTAGCCGAGCTTGGCCTCCAGCAGTTCCGTCGAGGAGCCGACGCGCTTGGGGGTCTCGACCGGGACCGGGGTGGTCTGCTTCGCCGGGGCGGCCGGCTCGGACCGGTGCTCTATCGGGGCGGACTGGGCGAGGGTCTCGTGGTCGAGTTCCTCGCTGTCGTCCGGGAGGTAGCTGCCGGTTTCGAGTTGGCGCTGGCGCTCCTCGTTGGTGTAGATGCCGTAGGCCGCGCGGGTGTCGAAGTCCAGGTGGTCCAGGGCCAGGCGGCGGAAGATGTAGTCGATGATCGACTGGGCCATGCGGACGTCCGGGTCGTCGGTCATGCCGGCCGGTTCGAAGCGCATGTTGGTGAACTTGGCGACGTAGGTCTCCAGCGGGACGCCGTACTGCAGGCCCACCGAGATGGCGATGGAGAAGGCGTCCATCATGCCGGCCAGGGTCGAGCCCTGCTTCGACATCTTCAGGAAGACCTCGCCCAGGTCGCCGTCGTCGTAGGCGTTGGCGGTCATGTAGCCCTCGGCGCCGCCGACGGAGAAGGAGCTGGTGATACCTCGGCGGCTCTTGCCCAGGCGCTTGCGGACCGGGTGGGCCACGGCGGACAGCGGGGCGGCCGGCGGGGCCGGGGTGGCGGTCGCGGCGGCCGCGGCGGCCGCCGCCTTCTGGCCCTTCGCGTCCTGGAGCGGCTGGCCGACCTTGCAGTTGTTGCGGTAGATCGCCAGCGCCTTCAGGCCCAGCTTCCAGCCCTCGAAGTAGATCTCCTCGACGTCCTCGACCGAGGCCTCCTCGGGCATGTTCACCGTCTTGGAGATGGCCCCGGACAGGAACGGCTGGATCGCCGCCATCATCCGGACGTGGCCCATCGGGGCGATCGAGCGCTCGCCCATCGCGCAGTCGAAGACCGAGTAGTGCTCCGGCTTCAGGCCCGGGGCATCGATCACGTGGCCCTGCTCGCCGATGTACTCGACGACGGCCTCGATCTGCTCCTGCTGGTACCCCAGGCGCTTCAGGGCGCGCGGCACGGTGTTGTTCACGATCTGCATCGAGCCGCCGCCGACCAGCTTCTTGAACTTCACCAGCGCCAGGTCCGGCTCCACGCCGGTGGTGTCGACGTCCATCATGAAGCCGATGGTGCCGGTCGGGGCCAGCAGCGAGGCCTGCGCGTTGCGCCAGCCGTTGCGGGCGCCGATCTCCAGGCCGCGCTTCCACTCGGCGCGGGACAGCTCCAGGATCCGCTGGTCGAACTCCTCCACCGGGCGGTAGGCCTCGGCCGCCTCGGAGTGCTTGCGCATCACGGCGGCGTGCGGCTGGGCGTTGCGCGCGAAGCCGTTGTACGGACCCACCACGCCGGCCAGCTCGGCCGAGCGGCGGTAGGCCGCGCCGGTCATCAGCGAGGTGATCGCGGCGGCGATGGCGCGGCCGCCCTCGCTGTCATAGGCGTGGCCGGTGGCCATCAGCAGCGCGCCCAGGTTGGCGTAGCCGATGCCCAGCTGCCGGTAGTCGCGGGTGGTCTGGCCGATCTCCGGGGTCGGGAAGTCCGCGAACGAGATCGAGATGTCCATCGCGGTGATCACCAGCTCGACCAGCTTCACGAAGGTCGTGGTGTCGAAGCTGTCGTCCTCGCGCAGGAACTTCATCAGGTTCAGCGAGGCCAGGTTGCACGAGGAGTTGTCCAGCGACAGGTACTCCGAGCACGGGTTGGACGCGGTGATCCGGCCGGTCTCGGGGTTGGTGTGCCAGGCGTTGATCGTGTCGTCGTACTGCAGCCCCGGGTCGGCGCACTCCCACGCCGCCTTCGCCATGTCGCGGAACAGCTTCTTGGCGTCCAGGGTCTCGATGATCTCGCCGGTGGTGCGGGCCCGCAGGCCGAAGCGCTCGCCGTTGGCCACGGCGGTCATGAACTCGTCGGTGACCCGGACCGAGTTGTTCGCGTTCTGGTACTGCACGCTGGTGATGTCCCGGCCGCCGAGGTCCATGTCGAACCCGGCGTCGCGCAGCGCGCGGATCTTGTCCTCCTCGCGCGCCTTGGTCTGGACGAACTCCTCGATGTCCGGGTGGTCCACGTCCAGCACCACCATCTTGGCGGCGCGGCGGGTGGCGCCGCCGGACTTGATGGTGCCGGCCGAGGCGTCGGCGCCGCGCATGAAGGACACCGGGCCGCTGGCGTTGCCGCCGGAGGAGAGCAGCTCCTTGGAGGAGCGGATGCGGGAGAGGTTCAGGCCGGCGCCGGAGCCGCCCTTGAAGATCAGGCCCTCCTCGCGGTACCAGTTCAGGATCGAGTCCATCGAGTCGTCGACGGCCAGGATGAAACAGGCCGAGACCTGCTGCGGGGACTTGGTGCCGACGTTGAACCAGACCGGGGAGTTGAAGCTGAACATCTGGTGCAGCAGCGCGTAGGCCAGCTCGTGCTCGAAGACCTCGGCGTCGCCGTCGGTGGCGAAGTAGCCGTGGTCCTCGCCGCCCTTGCGGTAGGTCTTCACGATCCGGTCGATGAGCTGCTTGAGCGACCACTCGCGGGCCGGGGTGCCGACGGCGCCGCGGAAGTACTTGGTGGTGACGATGTTGGCCGCGTTCACCGACCAGAACGCCGGGAACTCCACGCCCTTCTGCTCGAAGTTGATCGAGCCGTCCCGCCAGTTGGTCATGACGACGTCGCGGCGCTCCCACTCGACCTCGTCGTACGGGTGCACGCCGGGCGTGGTGTGGATCCGCTCGATCGCCATGCCCTTGCCGCCCCGGGCGGGGGTGTGCCCGACCGTGGCCGGCTGCGCCGGCACGACCTGCCCGGGCTTGATGGGAGCCTTCCCGTTGCCGCGAGCCGACGCCGCGCCGCGCGGTCCGCTAGCCGTCTCCGTCATCCTTCTAACCTCTCCCGTCCTGGGAAACCCATCCGACACCCCGCGGGCGCCCCTCGCGCCTACGGAATTGATCAAGTTCTGAATCGCCGGGCCGCAGTGGACGGCCCCGCGAAAATCTCAATTATTCCTGCGGACCCACCCCGCCTGGGCTTACGTCCGCTCGCTGTCCGCCCGCAGCATCAGGATCTCGGCCTCGAAGTCCTCCAGCGACTCGAAGGCCCGGTACACCGACGCGAAGCGCAGATAGGCGACCGTGTCCAGCTCCCGGAGCGGCCCGAGTATCGCCAGCCCCACCTCGTGCGTGGGGATCTCGGCCGAGCCCTGGGCCCGCAGCACGTCCTCGACCCGCTGGGCCAGCACGGCCAGCTGGCCCTCGGTCACCGGCCGGCCCTGGCAGGCCTTGCGCACCCCGCCGACCACCTTGTCCCGGCTGAACGGCTCGGTCGCCCCGGAGCGCTTGATGACCACCAGCTGGGCGCTCTCCACCGTGGTGAAGCGGCGCCCGCACTCCGGGCACTGCCGCCGCCGGCGGATCGAGTTGCCGTCCTCGGAACTGCGGGAGTCGACGACCCGGCTGTCGTCGTGCTTGCAGAAGGGGCAGTGCATGATGCTCGGCGCCTCCTCGCGGCACGATCCGGACCGGTGGCCGCCGCCGGCGTGGGACCGGTGCCGGGGCGGGCGCGACGGGTTGGCGTCACCCTCCGCTGTGTTGTACTAACCACAACCAGTGGAGCGTGAACGCTATTCCAATCACAAGATGTAGGGGTACCGTAGGGCAGCCGCCACACCGCTCGCAACCCGGACCGGCGTGTCGCGTAAGGGGTGAACGGGGTTCGTGGGACTACCGTTCGCGATCGTCGCAGCTACGGGGGCAAGCCCGGGGCGCTGTTCGAACGCCCAAGATTCTTTCCGGTTCCACCCGACCGGACCAACGCCGGACGGCCGGCTCCGGTCCGGCCGGTGCCGGACCCCCGGCGGCCGGGCCCCCGGCCTGATCGGCGACCTGATCGGCGACCTGATCACCGGCCCGATCGACGGCCCGTTCCCGACCCGTCCGCCCCCGCCCGCCGGCCGCCGGCCGACCGAACGGACGAGCGGTCCGCGACCGGATCCGAACGGAGTGTGGAATCGGCCGTTACCTTCCCGCCGGTCCCGCGTTAGACATTCCGTACGCCCGCGGCGCCCGCCCCGGGGTCGAACAGCCGTTCGTCACCCTGGGGGTGGGAGCCGCTACGGTTGATCCGAGCTAACCGTCGATCCAGCACAACCACCGCCCAGCTCAATGGCGAAGGAGCCGCAAAGCCATGGCCGTCCGGAGCACCAACCCGACCGTCACCCCTCCAGGCCCGCACGACGGGCACGTCCCGTCGCCGCGCCTGACCGAGCGCCAGACGGCGGTCCTGAACGTCATCCGCGACTCGGTCCGCCGCCGCGGCTACCCGCCGTCGATGCGCGAGATCGGCGAGGCCGTCGGCCTGCAGTCCACCTCCAGCGTCCGGCACCAGCTGGTGACCCTGGAGAGCAAGGGCTACCTGCACCGCGACGCCAACCGCCCGCGGGCCTACATCGTGCGCGGCGCCGACTCCGCCCCGCGCGGCGGGGACTCCCCGGAGCCGGCGTACGTCCCGCTGGTCGGCCGGATCGCGGCCGGCGGTCCGATCCTGGCCGAGGAGCGGGTCGAGGAGCTGATCCCGATCCCCAAGCAGATGGTCGGCGAGGGTGAGTTCTTCGCCCTGAAGGTGGTCGGCGACTCGATGATCGAGGCCGCGATCTGCGACGGCGACGTGGTCGTCATCCGCCAGCAGAAGCAGGCCGAGAACGGCGAGTTCGTGGCCGCCATGATCGACGGCGAGGCCACCGTCAAGGAGCTGAAGAAGGAGGCGAACGCGGTCTGGCTGCTGCCCCGCAACGCCGCCTACGAGCCCATCCCCGGCAACGACGCGGTGATCCTGGGCCGGGTGGTGACGGTGCTGCGCCGCCTCTGAGCGGACACCCGGACCCGACCCCGACCAGCGCTGCGATCAGCACCGCGACCAGCACCGCGACCAGCACTGCGACCAGCACCGCGCACGGCGCTCCGGCGCCTCGGCGCCGCCGCGATCCACCGGCCGACGACCACGGTCCCGGCGGGAACACAGCGGATCACGGCGGCGCCGATATCAAGCGATTTTCCTATCTGTAAGCAACCTGTATACGGACTCGCACGTCACCAGGACATGAACCGTCTGCAGTACGCACTCCTGGCCGGCAGCGCGCTGGTGGCCCTCACCGCCACCGGCTGTTCGTCGAACACGGCGAAGCCCGCCGCCCAGCAACCCGCCGCCTCGGGGTCCCCGGCGGGTGCCACCCCCAGTGTGACCTCCTCCGCCTCCGGTACGACCGGCACCGCCGGTACCGCCTCGTCCAGCCTTTCCAGCGCCTCCGGCGCGTCCTCCGGCACCTCGTCGAGCCCGTCCGCCAAGTCCGCCTCCAGCCCGTCCGGCAAGAGCTCCAGCAAGGCCGGCAGCGCCGCGGGGATCCCGGCCGCCTGCGACAACGCCAAGCTGAACGCCTCGCTCGCGCCCGCCATCGCGGGTCAGAAGGCTTCCGTCCAGGTCATCGCCGTGAAGAACACCGGCGCGGACTGCGAGCTCCAGTACCTGCCCTACGTGTGGATCACCGCGGGCCCGGGCGGCGGCCCGGAGCAGACCCGCCCGCTGATTCCCAGCGGCCTGGGCGGCGGCCCGCTGATCATCAAGAGCGGCGCGACGCAGTACGCGGCCATCGACCTGAACCCGGGCAACGCCTCCAACGCCGTCGACGGCTACACCTACCTGTCGGTGACCGCCAACCCGACGCCGGACACCAGCGGCAAGGACGTCCAGGACCTGAAGCTGCCGGCACCGGCCAAGGTGGCCAAGGCCAAGCTCGGGCTCTACCTGGACAAGCCGGCCGACGCCATCAGCTCCGCCGAGAGCGCCGACACGCCCGAGCAGTGAGCGGCGCGCAGGACACGATGATCAGGACGCGGTGATCAAGACACACTGAGCGGCGCGCAGAGTGCCGAGCGCTGAGCAGCGCTCGGCACGGCCGCCGGACAGAACCGAACTCGGCGTCAAAACCCGGTGCCAGGACCCAGGAGTCAGTTCTGTCCGGCGGCCTTCGCCATCGCGTCGATGGCCCGCAGCGACTTCAGCACCCGGTCGGTGTCGTCGGTCTGCCAGAACGGCGGCATCGACGACCGCAGGAACCCGCCGTAGCGCGCGGTGGCCAGCCGGGAGTCCAGCACCGCCACCACGCCCTTGTCGTCGATGGCGCGGATCAGCCGGCCGGCGCCCTGGGCCATCAGGAGCGCGGCGTGCGAGGCGGAGACGGCCATGAAGCCGTTGCCGCCACTGCGCCCCACGGCCTCGGTCCGCGCCGCCGCCACCGGGTCGTCCGGCCGCGGGAACGGGATGCGGTCGATCACCACCAGTTGCAGCGACGGCCCCGGCACGTTCACGCCCTGCCACAGCGACAGCGTCCCGAACAGGCAGGTCTGCGGGTCCTCGGCGAACTTGCGCAGCAGCTCGGCCAGCGAGTCCTCGCCCTGGCACAGGATCGGCAGGTCGATCTTCTCCCGCAGCTTCTCCGCGGCGGTCTGGGCGCCGCGCATCGAGGAGAACAGGCCCAGCGTGCGGCCGCCGGCGTTGTCCATCAGATCGGCCAGCAGGTCCAGCTGGTCGTCCCGGATGCCGTCGCGGCTCGGCGCGTCCAGGTGCCGGGCGACGTAGAGGATGCCCTGCTTCGGATAGTCGAAGGGCGAGCCGACGTCGAGCGCGCGCCAGTGCTGCGGCAGGTTCTGGACCATGTCCAGGAACTCCTCGCCGTCGCTGTCGCCGTCCCGGAGCAGCTTCACCGCGGCGTCGTAGAGCTCCTCGGGCTTCTCCGGCACGAAGTCCAGCTCGATCCGCTCGCCGCCGTTGAGCCCGACGCTGGCCGCCACCCCGGTGAAGTCGCCGCCGAGCTTCAGGGTGGCCGAGGTCAGCACCACCGGGTTGCGGGCGAACATCCGGAACCGGAGCAGCGACTCGATGCCCAGCGGTGCGATCTTCACCGTGGAGCTCTTGACGCCCCGGAACTCGGTCCGCTCCAGCCAGACGACGTCCTGGTCCGAGCCTTCCAGGATGCGCTCGGCGACTTGGTGCACGGCCTCGCAGGCCGCGCGCGCCTGTTTGCGCGCGCCGTCCATGTCCAGGTCGCCGCCCTTGTTCTTGGCCAGGTCGGTCAGGGCGGCCCGGCTGGCGTCGCGCAGCGCGGACAGCGCCGCGCCGAGCTCCTCGGGCAGCCCGCGGGCGAAGCGGCCCTCCGGGGAGTTCTCCAGCGCCTCGGTGAAGTCCAGGGTGGCCACGGCCAGGTTGGCGGCGGTGGTCTCCTTCACGAACTTGTCGGCCCGGTGGTGGGCGCGCTCGACCGCGCTCTTGGTCAGCTCGCCGGTGGCCGCCGACGTGACCCGGTTGACCAGCTCGTGCGCCTCGTCGACGATCACCGCGTCGTGCTCGGGCAGCACCTGCACGTCGGAGTCCATGGCGGCGATGGCCAGCAGGGCGTGGTTGGTGACCACGACGTCGGCGGACCGGGCCAGCTCCTTGGCCTGTTCGGCGAAGCAGTCCTCGAAGTACTGGCACTTCGAGCCCAGACACTCCCGGGCCGAGACCGACACCTGGGCCCAGGCCCGGTCCGAGACACCGGGCGACAGGTCGTCCCGGTCGCCGGTCTCGGTCTCCTCGACCCAGTCCCGGACCCGCAGCACCTCGGCGCCGAGCTTGCCGACGGCCAGCGGGTCGAACAGCACGTCCTGGTCGCCGTCGTCGGCCTGGCCGCCCTCGACCTTGTTCAGGCAGACGTAGTTGTTGCGGCCCTTGAGCAGCGCGTAGGCCGGCTCCCGGTTGATCAGCGGGGTCATCGCCTTGGCCAGCCGGGGCAGGTCGGAGGCGAACAGCTGCCGTTGCAGCGCCAGGGTGGCGGTGGCGACGATCACCCGCTTGTGGTGCGCCAGGGCCGGCACCAGGTAGGCCAGCGACTTGCCGGTGCCGGTGCCGGCCTGCACGAGCAGGTGGACCCGGTCGTCGAGGGCCGCGGCCACGGCCTGGGCCATGGCGATCTGGCCGGGACGGGTCTGACCGCCCAACGCCTCCACCGCGGCGTCGAGCAGGGGGGTCAGGTCGTCTTCTGAGGATTCGGGGGCGGCCCCGCCAGAGTTCGGCATGGTCGCACCAGAGTACCGATCCGGACCGACAGGTCGGACCGGATCGGCGGAGACGGGCTCCGGGTCGAGCGGGCGTTCCGGGCCGGCGTTCCGGGCCGGCGTTCCGGGCCGGCGTTCCCGGCCCGCGTTCCAGGCCGGCGTTCCGCACCCGCGCCCGCTCACACGCTGAGCGGGTTCGCCACCGTCCCCTCGGCCTCCACGTGCGGCCGCTCGGCGCGGTCGCGGTAGCCGGTCAGGTGCAGCCGGTTCCGGTTCAGGCACAGCCGGTCGATGCGCTGCTGGAAGAGGTCGAACATGTCGAACCGGTCGGCCATCTGCGGGAAGCTGGCCTGGTAGTCCAGCACCCGATCGGCGACCAGGCCCCAGAACAGCCCGCGGTCCACGTCCAGGTGCTGCTCGGCGAGCCGGGCCAGGTAGCGGAAGTGGCCGATGAACAGGCCGGACTGGATGAACTGGCACAGGTAGTCCGGGGACTCGCGGATCAGCACCGCCTCGACCGCCGGCGGCAGCGCGCCGAGCTCGGGCAGGTCCTTCTCGCAGATGTTGACGTCGTCGACGAAGTCCTTCACCGCCATCCGGGTCGGCCACTCGCGCTCGTCCGAGACCAGCACCGTGTTCTCGCCGTGCGGGTTGAACACGATCCCGTACTTGTAGAGGAAGTGCAGCAGCGGCGGCAGGATGGCGGCGAACAGCTTGTCCAGCCAGTCCGCGCCGTCCAGGCCGGAGCGCTCCACCAGCTCCACCACCAGCGGCCGGCCCTCGCCGTCGACGTGCAGCAGCGCGGCCAGGGTCCGGGCCCGCTCGCCCGGCTCCAGGCGCGGCGGCAGCGGCTGGCGCCAGATGGTGCCGAGCAGCTCGCGGTACTGGTAGGGGACGTCCGGCATCCGGTCCAGGATCGGGTGCCGGACCGCGACCGAGGCCACCTCGCCGAGCAGGATCACCCGGCACTCGTCGGACAGGAACGGGTCGGCGTCGGCAACGTCCAGCAGCCACTCGGTGACCGCCGGGGCGGCCAGCGTCCGCTCGGTCGGCAGGCCCCGCCAGACCATCGTGTTCAGCACCGACAGCGGCAGCTTCACGTGGTGCCGGGCCGGCTGGTCCACGTTGGCGAAGGTCCGGATCGACTGCTGCGGCAGGTACTCGTCGTCGGCGTAGCCCAGCGGCACGATCAGGCCGGCCGCCACCTCGGCGCCGAACAGCGGCTGGATCATCTCGTCCCACTGCCACGGGTGCACCGGCAGCCACCAGTAGCGGGCCGGGTTGAACCCGTTGCGGACCAGCTCGCTGCCGAACCGGATCCGGGTGTTGGAGTCCAGCTCGGTGGTGTACAGCCGCTGCGAGGTCAGGTTCCGCACCGCGGTGAAGTCCGCCAGGTCCTGGTCCACCGCGATCCACGGCAGCCGCACCCGGTGCCGGGCCTCGGGGGCGTAGCGCAGCGCGTCGGAGGCCGAGAACCCGAACCGGCCCTTGTTGAACACGATCCAGGGGTGCCCGGTCATGTGGCCCTCGAGCTCGGCGTAGGACAGCTCGGCCAGTTCGGCCGCGCCGATCGCGCCCCGGGCCAGGCACACGTCCGCGGCCAGGGTCGCGGCCAGCTCCCGGATCAGGTGCCCGGCGGTGTCGCCGGGCAGCTCCAGCCGGCCCTGCGCGTCGCGCACGAACAGCAGCGGATCGTGCGGCGCGGACTCCGCGCCGCGCTCGGAGCGGCGCAGCGAGTCGTCGTCGACGAACCAGGATCCGTAGTCGCCCCGGTCCGCCCGGAACCGGTAGCACACGCCGTGGTCCAGATCGAGCCGGTAGCTGTCACCCCCCTCCGCCTCCGGATCGGGATCCGGCGTGAGCAGGCCTTCGTAGCAGAACTCCCCGATGCACTTGGCCAGCAGCGCGCGCGCCGCCTTCCGCCAGGTCTCGGACGCCGCGCCGGCCTCGGCGCGGAGGTTGCGGGCCGGTTGGGACATGGTCAGGACACCTCGATTCGGATTCCGGGATCGCGCTCGGCGGCCGCCAAAGGGTCGAAGGCGGTGTGCGCCGCGCGCCTGGGCAGGTCGTAGACGGTGCGGCCGGTGACGGCGTTCAGGATCACCGCCGCGCGGTGCGCCCCCAGCCCCAGGTCCGGGGCCCCGACGCCGTGGGTGCGCTGCTCGGCGTTCTGGACGTACAGGCCGGGGGCGACGCGGTACTCCAGGTCGGCGTCGGCCAGGGCGGCCGCCAGCTCGGGGTCCAGGAACGCCGGCGGCCGGGGCCGGTAGCCGGTGGCGAACACCACGGCGTCGGTCAGCACGCTGAACTCGCACTTGCGCCGCTCGTGCAGGCAGGTCAGCTCCACGCAGCCGCGCACCGAGGGCCCGCCGCCGGTCACCGACACGCCGGGCAGCAGGGTCACGCCGGTGTCGCCGGCCAGGCCGAGGGTGCCGCCGTACAGGCTGTCGAAGGACCGCAGGTGCAGCTCGGCGTGCAGGTCGGCGATGGTCCCGAAGCTGATCGCCTTGTGCAGCCGGCCCTGCGTCCGCAGCAGGTCGGCCCGCACGTCCTCGGGCAGGCCGTGGAAGTAGCGGGTGTACTCCGGCGTGAAGTGCTCCAGCCCGAGCTTGGAGTACTCCATCGGCTCGAACGCGGCGGTGCGGGTCAGCCACCGCACCCGCTGGCCCGGGGCCCCGGTCCGCAGCAGGTCCAGCACCACTTCCGCGCCGGACTGCCCGGACCCGACGACCGTCACGTCGTCCAGGCCGCGCAGCCGGTCGCGGTGCACCAGGTAGTCGGCGCTGTGCAGGACCTGGCCGTCGATGTCAAAGGGCAGCACCGGCTCGGTGCCGATGCCCAGCACCAGGTTGGCGGCGTGCACGGTGGCCGGGCCGCTCGGCGCCGTGTACTCGACCTCGAAGCCGCCCTCCTCCCGCGCCGAGCGGCGCACCCGGGTGACCGTGGTGCCGAACCGGCAGAACGGCAGCTGCGCGGCCACCCACTGGCAGTAGGCCTCGTACTCGCGGCGCTGGAGGAACAGGTTCTCGGCGAAGTAGAAGCTGTAGAGCCGCTCGGTCTCCCGCAGCCAGTTCAGCACCGAGAACCGGCTGGTCGGGTCGGTCAGCGACACCAGGTCGGCCAGGAACGGCACCTGGAGCGCGGCGCCGTCCAGCAGCATCCCGCGGTGCCAGGAGAACTCCGGCTGCCGCTCCAGGAACAGCGGCTCCAGGCTGTGGTTCTCGCGCAGCGGCTCGGCCAGCGCCGCCAGCGACAGGTTGAACGGCCCGATGCCGACGCCGACCAGGTCGAAGCGCCGCGGGCCCGGCCCGGCGGCCATCAGCCGGCCCTCCGGGTCTCGGGGATCAGGATCCGGTCGTAGACCATCAGCATCGCCTGCTTCTCCGGCAGGTCCAGCACCCCGCGCGGCTCGAACCCGGCGTTGGTGAAGGCCCGGATCGACCGCTGGTTGCGCAGGTCCGGCTCGGACACCACGCGCGAGCAGGGGGTCCGGGACAGCGCCCAGTCCGCGACCGCCCGGATCAGCGTTGACCCGATGCCGCGCCCGCGGAACGACCCCGGTCCGATCAGCAGATGGATCCCGACGTCGCCCCGGCGCGCCGAGTAGTGGTCGGCCAGCGGGTCCTGATCGGCCCGGTACAGCTCCCAGTAGCTCATGGCCTCGCCGTCGAGCCGGCCCAGGCACGGCTCCGCGTGCGCCGCGGACAGCACCGCGGCGATGTGCCGGTCCAGCACCTCCCGCGGCCCGGCCAGGTCCCAGAACGCCGCGACCTCCGGGTCGTTCATCCAGGCGTGCAGCACCGCCAGGTCCTTCAGCGGCCGCAGCGGTTCCAGCTCGAACCGGCCGAACGGCGTCGGCAGCAGCCAGCCGCCGCGGGTGGAGAGCGTCGTCATCACGGCACCGCCAGCGGATTCGGGATCTGGATGTACACGCTCTGTGTCTCCACCGGCCCGACCAGCTCGTCGAGCCCGGCCACCCGGGTCAGCAGGTTCGCCTTGCACGGCAGCGTCGGGCTCTCCAGCAGCCGCTCGGTCACCCGGTGCGCCCGGCCGGCCGCCTGCCGCGAGGCCGCGAACCGGCCCAGCACCTCCCGGGCCCGGCGCAGCAGCCGGCGCTCGTCGACCAAGGCGGTGGCGCCCAGCGCGCCGATCATTCCGATCAGGTTGTTGACGCCCACGTAGTAGGTGAGCCGCTCGTCCACGACGGCATCGCAGACCACCGAGTCGCTGTCCTCGCCGGGGCGCGGCACGAAGTCGGCCAGGTGCGGCACGGCCGACTCGCGGAAGTAGTAGCCCTGGTTGTCGCGGTACCGGCCGCCCTCGGGCAGGCCGTGCGGGTCCAGCAGCACCAGGGTGTTCTGGTGGTGCGCCTCCAGCGTGACGCCGTGCGCCGAGTCCAGCCACAGGATCGGCACCACCACCGCCTCCAGGTAGCGGGTGAACCAGTCGAGCACCGCGTCGGCGGGGCGGGCGCCGGTGCGCTCGGCCGAGCCCACGACGATGTCGGCGAGCAGGTTCTCGCGCAGGTGGCCGTTGCGCGAGGGCCCGTAGCCGAGATCGGTGAACGCCGCGACGCAGTACACCCGGTCCAGCGGGCCGAACGGGTTCTCCCGCAGCATCACGTCCAGGCCGGGCGCGCCGGTGTCGGCCGCCACCCACGCCGGGTCGCCGACGATGCCGAACTCCGGGTGCGCGGCGGCGATCGCCTTGGCCAGGCCGGCGTCCAGCATCCGCCGCACCTCGACGCCGCGCAGCAACTCCTTGCGCAGGTTCTCGCGCTTGGAGTTGGTGATCCGCAGCGCCAGCGGCAGCTTGAGCATGTAGGGCGCGTCGGCGCGGTAGACAGTGCGCAGGGAGCTGGTGGCGTGCCAGGGCCGGCCGTGCGGGCCGAGGTCGGCCAGCAGGCCCTGGTCCATCAGGGCCTGGATCTCCGGGCGCTGCCGCAGGTCGTGCACCTGCCACGGGTGCGCCGGGATCAGCACCCGGTCCGGGGCGGCGCCGCGCGGCAGGTCGCCGCCGAGCAGCTTGGCGACCAGGGTCGGGGCCGACTCGGCCTCGGCCGAGTCGTGGACGGCCAGGACGGGGTCCACCGACCACCAGTGCAGCTGGAACTCGCCGTCCAGCTCCGGGGAGTAGCGCACCGCCTCCTCGTCGGACAGCCCTTCGCGGGCCTTGGGCGCCGGGTGGAACGGGTGCCCGGCGACCAGCGCCTTCTCCGCCCACAGGAACCGGGTCGGGCCCTGCGAGGTGCCGTGCGACAGGTGCGCGGCGATCCGGCGGCTGGAGTCGACCACCCGGCCGACCAGTTCGGCGACCGCCAGCGCGCCGCCGCCGGCCTCCCGGACGATCAGCGTGGCCAGCGTCGCGGCGTCCAGCGGCGGCGGGGCGGCCGGGGGCAGCCAGGACTCGGCGGTCCAGGCGCTGTCGGCGGTGATCTCGTCCCCGGCCGGCCGCGCGAACACCTTGTTCTTGGGCGCGCCGGAGCGGCGGTTGGCGTGCGGCACCGCCAGCGGGTACACCGGGCCGAAGCGGTGCCAGCCGACCGCCGACCAGGCGTCGACGTCCACCTCGACGGTGACGCCGGTGGCCGGGAAGGTCAGCCGCATCGGGCCGCCGGTCGGGACCGGGATCCGGGCCTCGCGGACCCAGCAGCGGAGAAGGACTTCGGCCGACAGCTCGTCGGCCGCGAAGGTGTTCATGATGGACCGCTCCTTGCGGACACAGCGCCGCCGGCCGCGCCGACCGCGGCCACCAGGGCGTCGATCTGCGGTTCGGTGGTGTGCGGATTGAGAAGGGTGAGCTTGAGCCGGACCCTGCCGGGGGGCGTCCCCGGCCGCTCGCGCGCCAGCTCGGTGCGCCCGAGGACGGCGCGGCCGGCCTCGAGCAGGCGGCGCCGCAGGGCCCCGTTGACGCGGTCGGCGTCGCGGGGGTCCGGCGGCAGATAGCGGAACAGGACGGTGGTCAGCTGCGGTTCGGCGGTGAGCTCCAGCTCCGGGTGCCGCCGCACCGCCTCGGCGGCGTACCGGGCCAGCTCCTGGCAGCGGTCGAGCAGCCGTTGGAAGCCGGCCCGGCCCAGGGCCTGGAACGCGGCCGCCGCCTTCACCGCGTCGGCCCGCCGGGTGGTGCGCAGCGACCGGCCGAGCAGGCTCGGGTAGCCGGCCTGCTCGTCGTCGACCGCGTTCAGGTAGGCGACCCGCTTCTCCAGGGTGCGCAGCGAGGCGGCGTTCTTCACCAGGAAGGTGCCGGCCGGGACCGGCTGCCAGCCGAGCTTGTGCAGGTCCAGGGTGACGGAGTCGGCGGCGGCCAGGCCGTGCAGCCGCGCGTCGGGCTCGGTGCCGAGCAGCAGGCCGCCGCCGTACGCGGCGTCGACGTGGAACCAGGCGCCGTGCCGGGTGGCGAGCTTGGCCAGCGGCTCCAGCGGGTCGAACGCGCCGAAGTCGGTGGTCCCGGCGGTGCCGACCACCGCCATCGCCACCTCGTCCCGGTCCGCGACCGCGTCCAGCGCCTCGGCCAGGGCCTCGGGCAGCATCCGGCCGTCGAGGTCGGAGGCCACCGGGATCACGCACCGCTCGCCGAGCCCGAGGAAGGCGGCGTTGCGCGCGACGGAGAAGTGCGCCTGGTCCGAGGCCAGCACCCGCAGCCGCCCGACCGCGAACGGCGGGATGCCGTCCAGGTCCGGATCGGCGTCGAACCGGCGGCGCAGGACGTCGTCCCGGGCCAGCAGCAGCCCCATGAGGTTCGACTCGGTGCCGCCGGAGGTCAGCACCCCGGCGCTGGAGTCCGCATAGCCGGCCGCGCGGGTCAGCGTCCGCACCACCCCGGCCTCGATCTCCCCGGCGGCCGGCGACTGGTCCCACGAATCGAGCGACTGGTTGAGCGCGGCCACCGCCGCCTCGGCCGCGACGCTGACCGCGAGGGTCGGACAGTGCAGATGCGCGGCGCAGTCCGGATGCCCGGGATCGGCGGCACCCCACGCGAGCAGACGGCCCAGGGAGGAGAGCGTCTCGAAGGGATCGGCACCCCGCTCGGGCAACAGACCGAACCCGCTGGCGGCGACGGCGTCGCGGACCGCGGCGGGCCCGCCGGGCGGCAGCGGACCGGGCCAGTCGGCACGACCGCGGTCCAGACCGTCGAGGACGTCGGCGAGGTACAGCGCCAGCGTGCCGGTGCCGGAAGGGCCGGAGGCGAGGGCGGCGGCCTCGAAGGCGGAGAGGTCGGACAACGCGGATAACGCGGACGACGCCTGAGCGGACGACGCGGACGAATCCTGAACGGACGGCTCCGCGCTCGCGAAAGCCCGATTGGCCGCGATGGACAGCGCCGGACCGGTGGTCAGGTCGGCATCGAAGGGCTCCGCGCGCAGCACGCCGCGCAACACCTCGGCTTCGATGTCGCAGTCGGTGTCACAATCTTTCGCCACCACATCGACGCCATCCGGCTGCGCATCGGCACCGCTCAGCTCGACTTGCATCGCCTCAGTCGCGCTGTCGCAATCTTTTGCGACCGCGCCGACTCCGCACGGCCCGACTTGCATCGCCTCAGTCGCGCTATCGCCATCCTTTGCGACCGAGCCGACTCCGCCCGGCACCCCGCTCGCCGGCGCCCCGCTCGCCGGCGCCCCGCTCGCCGAGGCCACCGCGCCACTCGGCTCGACCCGCAGCAGCTCCGCCTCGGTGTGGCAGCTGTTCGCGTCGCCGAACAGGGTCGATCCGGGTTGGGCGTCCGTTTTTGTGAGGGCTCCCAATGGTTCGGCGCGCAGGATTCCGCGCAGCACGTCGGCCTCGATGTCGTGGGCCACCTGGCCCACGGAGCCGACCAGGCCGGGGGTCGACGCGCCGGCGCAGATCTGGCCCTCGGCCAGGGCCGCCACGGTGCCGTCGGTGAGCGCGTCCGGTCCGGCCTCGGCCGGCGGATCGGGCTGGAATTCCTCAGACATGCGCCACCTCTGCCCGCGCCTGCGGCGCTTCCTGGTCCTCCGCCACCACGTCCAGTGCCCGTCCCAGCGCGCGGAGCAGGTGCTCGGCCTCGTCGTCGGCCAGGGTCAGCGGCGGGAGCAGGCGCAGGACGGCGCCGTGCCGTCCGCCGAGCTCGGCGATCACGCCGCGGGAGAGCAGTTCCGCGCGCAGGCGGCGGGCCGCGGCCGGGCCGGCGGGCCGGGCGCCGAGCGGATCGGGCTCACCGGCGGGGTCGACGATCTCCATGCCGATCATCAGTCCGCGTCCGCGCACCTGTCCGAGGACGGGGTAATGGGCCTGATATCTCGCCAGACGGTCCAGGATGCGCGTCCCCAGCTCCTGCGCGCGGGCCGCGAGTCCCTCGGCGGCGATGTGGCGCAGCGTCGCGGCGCCGGCGGCCATCGCGAGCTGGTTGCCGCGGAAGGTGCCGGTGTGGGCCCCCTCGGCCCAGCGGTCGAGCGCGCCGCGGTAGACCACGACCGCCAGCGGCAGGCCGCCGCCGACCGCCTTGGACAGCACCATCACGTCCGGCACCACGCCCGCGTGGTCGACGCCGAACAGCGCCCCGGTGCGGCCGAAGCCGGTCTGGACCTCGTCGGCGATCAGCGGCACGCCGTGCTCGCGGGTCAGGGCCCGCAGCGCGCGCAGCCAGCCGTCCGGGGCCGGGACCACGCCGCCCTCGCCCTGCACCGGCTCCACCACCAGGGCGGCGGGCAGCGCGGTGCCGGACTGCGGGTCCTCGATCAGGGTCCGGGCGTACGCCGCCGAGGCCGCCTCGCCCAGGGCGCCGCCCAGGCCGAAGGGGCAGCGGTAGGGGTGCGGGAACGGCAGCCGGGTCAGGAACGGGTCGCCGGCCACCGCCGGCTCGCGCACCGCGGTGGCCCCGCTCAGCGCCAGCGCGCCGGCGGTCATGCCGTGGTAGGCGCCGGTGAACGCGAACAGGCCGCGGCGGCCGGTGGCGGTGCGCGCCAGCTTCACCGCGGCCTCGACGGCGTCCGCCCCGGTCGGCCCGGCGAAGTGGACGCGGCAGTCGGCCGCGAGCTCCGGCGGCAGCAGCTCCATCAGCGCCGAGGTGAAGTCGTCCTTGACCGGTGTGGCCAGGTCCAGCACGTGCAGCGGCGCGCCGCTGTCCAGCACCGCGCGGATCGCGGCGACCACCGCCGGGTGGTTGTGGCCCAGGGCCAGCGTGCCGGCCCCGGACAGGCAGTCCAGGTAGTCGCGGCCGTCGGCGCCGGTGATCCACGAGCCCTGCGCCCGCACCGGCACGATCGGCAGGTGCCGCGCGTAGGTGCGGGCCGCGGACTCGCGCGCGTTCTGCCGGGCCAGGATCGGGCGGCCGCCGCCCGGCACGCCATCGCCGGGTGTCACGGCCTGGGGGGTGGATCGGTCGGCGGGCGGGGCGGGCGAGGGCATAGCGGTTCTCCATCCGTGGCAAGAGATCAGGTAAGGCTTACCTAACTCCCATCACGGAAGTCAACCTGAATCACTACCGACAGTGATTCTCCCGCGCGCGGTCCGGAGCGCCGATCACCGACACGCCACCGACGCCCCCGGCGTCGTTTCCGTGCCGTCCGGGACTCCGGCGCCCCGGACCGGCCGTCACGTCAGCAGCAGCCGCTCCAGCCGCCGCGCCGCCACCAGCCCCCCGATCGCCGCCATCACCGCCAGGTACAGCACGTCCCACAGCAGCCCGACGTGCACCCGGCCCAGCGTGAGCGACCGCAGCAGGTCGATGCCGTGGTACAGCGGCAGGGCCTCGATCAGCACCCTGACCCAGTGGCTGTAGACCGACAGCGGGTAGAACGCGCCGGAGAACAGGAACATCGGCATCAGGGCCAGCGTCACCAGGTCGAAGTCCTGCCAGGATCGCATGAACGAGGTGCACGCCATCCCCACCGCGCCGAACGCGAACCCGATCAGCACCGTCACCGGCAGCGCGAGCAGCGCCCACCACGAGTGCACCAGGCCCATCGCCAGCATGACGGCCAGGAAGGCGGCCGAGTACATCAGCCCGCGCAGCTGCGCCCAGGTGATCTCGCCGAGCGCGATGTCGCCCACCCGCAGCGGCGTGGCCAGCATCGCGTCGTAGGTCCGGGCGTACTTTATTTTGAAGAACACATTGAACGTCGAGTCGAACACCGCGCCGTTCATCGCCGAGACGGCCAGCAGCCCGGGCGCGACGTAGTCGGCGTACGGGACACCGTCCACCGCGCCGGTCAGCTTGCCCAGGCCGACACCGATCGACAGCAGGTAGAACACGGGCTCGAAGAACCCCGAGGCCAGCATCAGCCACAGCCGGCGGTAGACCACCATGTTGCGCTCGACCAGCACCGACGCCTTGGAACCGCCCATCGAGCCGAAGGCGCGCCGGCCCAGCAGCAGCCGGGTCAGCGGCAGTTCGGTCGTCGTCATCGTCCGCCCCTCTCTACGGATTCAGCCGGCGGCGGTAGGTCCGGGCGCCGTACCAGACCCCGGCGCCGACCACGGCGGACAGATAGGCGACGTGCAGCAGCACCGACCCGGCGGTGGCCGTGCCGAGCGCCAGGCCGCGGCACAGGTCCACGCCGTGCCACAGCGGCGTGACGTACGCCAGCGGGCGGATCATCGCGGGCAGCTGCGACACCGGGAAGAAGGTCCCGGAGAACAGGAACAGCGGGATCATCACGAACCGGAACACCACCGAGAACCCGGTGTCCCGCTCCTGGGTGACGGCCCACGCCACCACCGGCGCGGCGAACGCCAGGCCGGTCAGCACCGCGGCCGGCAGCGCCAGCAGCGGCCCGAGGCCGGCGGGCCCGGCCGCCCGGACCGCCCCGAACAGCGCCATCGTGCCCAGGAACACCCCGCAGTTCATCAGGATCCGGAATCCGATGAACAGCAGGTGGCCGAGGTAGACGTCGAGGGCGCTCAGCGGCGAGGCGATCGCGGCGTGATACGTCTTCTGCCACTTCATCGCGCCCATCACCGGATACATCGACTCCCCGAGCGCCGTCTGCATCCCGGTGTTCGCCAGCAGCGCCGGGGCCAGGAACACCAGGTACGTCACCGGCCGGCCGTCCAGAGTGCCGAACGAGTGCGCTCCGGGACCACTGTCGACGATCTTGCCCAGCGACATGCCGAGCGCCACCAGGCTCATCAACGGGGCCAGGACGCTGGAGAAGATCGACGCCCGCCAGGTGCGGCGGTAGTTGGTGAGGAGCCCGCGCAGCTCCCGGGCCGCCATCGACGGCGCGGTGGTCGCCTCCGACGCCATGTCAGTCCACCAACGTCCGGCCGGTGAGGTGCAGGAACACGTCCTCCAGCGAGGAGCGGCGGACCAGCGAGGCCAGCGGCGTGATCCCGGAACCGTGGACGGCGGCCAGCGCCGCCTCGCCGTCGTCGCTGTAGACCAGGATCCGGTCGGGCAGCTCCTCCAGCCGGTCGATCGAGCCCCGCTCCCCGGTGCCGATCAGCCCCTCGGCCTTGGCGATCGCCGCCTCGTGCGCGCCGCTGCCGGGCTCGAAGCGGATCTCCAGCACCTCGCGGGTGGAGAAACGCTCGATGAGCGAGCGCGGCGAGCCCTCGGCGGCGATCCGGCCGTGGTCCATCACCACCAGCCGGTCGCAGAGCTGCTCGGCCTCGTCCATGTAGTGGGTGGTGAGCACCAGCGTGGTGCCGGCCTGCTTCAGACGGAACAGCCGGTCCCAGACCACGTGGCGGGCCTGCGGGTCCAGGCCGGTGGTGGGCTCGTCCAGGATCAGGATCTCCGGGGAGTTGATCAGCGAGCGCGCGATGGTCAGCCGGCGCTTCATGCCGCCGCTGAGCGGTTCGACGGTGGACTCGGCGCGGTCGGCGAGCTGGACGAACTCCAGCAGCTCGGTGGTGCGCTCGGCGATCTCGGCGCGTTTGAGGCCGAAGTAGCGGCCGTAGATGAGCAGGTTCTCGCGGACCCGGAGCTCCAGGTCCAGCGAGTCCTCCTGGGGGACCACGCCGAGCCGGGCCTTGATCCGCGAGGAGTCGACGCGGGGGTCCATCCCGAGAATGGTGAGCTCGCCGCCGCTGATCGGGGACACGCAGCCGATCATGCGCATCGTCGAGGACTTGCCGGCGCCGTTCGGGCCGAGGAAGCCGAAGACCTCGCCGCGGTGGAGCTCGAAGTCGATGCCGTCGACGGCGGTGAAGGGCTCGCCGCCGCGTTTCGACGGCGGGAAGACCTTGCGCAGGCCGACCGCCTTGATCAGCGGAGCGTCCGGGGCCGAGACCGCGACGGGAGAGGGCGAAGCAGAGATCCGGGCCATGACCGCAACCTAGCGGCGATCACCGACAGATCGATAATGCTTTACGCGCAGGCCGCCGGGTTCTCGACGATTCCCGGTGTCGCACCGGATGGCCGGCGTCTCACCGATTCCTGATCCGGGCGCCGGCCGCGCGCCGCCGGCGGGGCGCGCCCGGGCCGGCTCAGCCCTGGAGCTCCCGCCGGTCGTCGCTCAGCTCTTTGTTCTTGTTCTTGTTCTTGGGCTGCTTCGGCGGCTTGCGCTTGACATCCACTCCGCCCATGAAGGCGAAGCCGCGGATGTGGACGGTCGGGGCGGTGGGATCGACCTCGCCGCCGGGCGTCCCGGAGTAGGCGCCCATGAAGCCGAAGCCGTGCACGTAGACGTTCAGGCCCTCGGGCACGATGATCGCGATGCCGCCCATCCAGGTGGAGGCGTTGATCGTGACCTCCATGTCCTCGAAGTCGGCCTCGCGCAGGTCCAGCTCGATGCCGCCCATCATCGCGAACGCCTTGTAATTGCGGGGAACGACCCACTTGCCCGTGCTCTCGGAGCCGCCCATGACCACGACCGTCTTGGTCCGGCCGGGCTTCAGGCCCACCCGCCAGCGGCCGCGCGTGGTCGGGGCCGGCGAGCTCGACGGCCCGCGGACGGTGGTGCCGGTCGGCAGGTCCCGGGTGATGGGCTCCAGCTCGGCATAGGTCTTGGCGCTGTAGACCGCGGTGATCCGGTCCTCCAGCTCCTCGAAGTCGAGCCGGCCGTCCCCGGCCGCGACCCGCAGCTGTTCGGCGACCGCCTCGCGCTCGGTGTCCGACACGCGGAGCTGGCGCGGGTCGATGGGTTCGGGGACGTTGCTCGTCATGCTTGAGACCTTACAAGAACGGCCGCATCGCCAGAACCTCCGGAGGCCGGGTTTGTCAGGGCCCGTTTTCGGCTCGCCCGGAATTGGACTAGACCAGATCGGGCCGCGGGCAAGTCCGTGACCTGCGAACCAAAGAATGGCTGAACGAAACCCAAACGTCACGTCGATAACGTGCTGCTGTCCGGCGCCGGGCAGCTCCGTCCCCCAGGCACCATCGACGACGAACAGGATGTTTCCATGAAGCGTGCCATCACCGGGATCGCGCTCACCGCGGCCGGCCTCCTCGCCTCCGCGGCGTTCGCCACGGCCGCGAACGCGGGCACCGTCCGTCCCGCCGCCTCGGGCACCGCGCAGTTCACGAACTGGGGCGAGTGCTACAACACCGGCGAGCAGTGGCTCGCGGAGCACAGGATCATCGACTTCCAGTGCCACGACAGCGGCTACCACCAGCCCGGCGGGCCGAACGCCTACATGACCTACGACTACTGATCGGCCCGGCCGGTCGGGAGGCCCGCGCAGGGCGGGTCCCGGCCGGCCGGCTCCTCAGCCGCGGACGGACGTCACAGAGCCGTGACGTACGCGCCGCTGATGCCGCCGTCGACCAGGAAGTTCGAGGCGGTGATGAACGAGGCGTCGTCGCTGGCCAGGAACGCGACCGCGGCGGCGATCTCCTCCGGCTCGGCGAAGCTGCCGCGCGGGACGTGGACCAGGCGGCGGGCGGCCCGCTCCGGGTCCTTGGCGAACAGCTCCTTGAGCAGCGGGGTGTTCACCGGCCCCGGGGACAGCGCGTTGACCCGGACGCCCTGCTTGGCGAACTGCACGCCGAGCTCGCGGGACAGCGCCAGCACGCCGCCCTTGGAGGCGGTGTACGAGATCTGCGAGGTGGCCGAGCCCAGGGTGGCGACGAACGACGCGGTGTTGACGATCGAGCCGCCGCGGCCGGACTCCTCGAACTGGCGGATCATGTGCGGCAGGACCGCCTTGCAGCACAGGTACACCGAGGTCAGGTTGACCTTCTGCACCCGGTCCCAGGCCTCGATGCCGGTCTCCAGGATGGAGTCGTCGTCGGGCGGGGAGATGCCGGCGTTGTTGAAGGCGATGTCGACCCGGCCGTAGGTGTCCACGGCGGCCTGGAACAGCGCCGCGACCCGCTCGGCGTCGGTGACGTCGGTCCGCACGAACAGGCCGCCGACCTCCTCGGCCGCCGCCTTGCCCGCGGCCTCGTCGAGGTCGGCGAGGACCACGTGGGCGCCCTCGGCCGCGAAGCGGCGCGCGGTGGCCATCCCGATCCCTCCGGTACCGCCGGTGATGACGGCCACGCGGCCGGACAGACGCTCGGACATTGTGCTCCTGTTCATGGTGTTCCTGTAGCGGTTCTCAACCAGACTGTCGCCCGGCACGGTACCGGGACGGCGTTCACAGCGCGATGAAGACGTTCTTGGTCTCGGTGAAGGCGGCGAGCGCGTCCGGACCCAGCTCGCGCCCGAGCCCGGACTGCTTGAAGCCGCCGAACGGCGTCGAGTAGCGGACCGAGGAGTTGGAGTTCACCGAGAGGTTGCCGGACTGCACGGCCTTCGACACGCGCAGCGCGCGGGACAGGTCGCGGGTCCAGATCGAGCCGGACAGGCCGTACTCGGTGCCGTTGGCGGCCGCGACCGCCTCGGCCTCGGAGCCGAACGGCGTCACGGTCACGACCGGTCCGAACACCTCCTCGCACTGGATCGCCGCGTCCGGCGCGGCGCCGGTGACGACGGTCGGCGGGTACCAGAACCCGCCGTTGTCCGGCACCTCGCCGCGGAAGGCGATGTCCTGCTCGGGGACGGCGTCGACGAAGCTCGCGACCCGGGCCTTCTGCGCGGCCGAGATGAGCGGGCCCATCTCGGTCTTCTCGTCGAGCAGGTCGCCGATGACGACCCCGCGGCAGGCGTCCAGGAACCGCTCCAGGAACGCGTCGTAGACCGACGCCTCCACGTAGATCCGGGTCCGCGCGCAGCAGTCCTGGCCGGCGTTGTCGAAGACGCCGTAGGGCGCGGCGGCGGCGGCCTTGTCGAGGTCGGCGTCGGCGAACACGATGTTCGGGCTCTTGCCGCCGAGCTCCAGGGTGACCCGCTTGACCCGGTCGGCGCACCGGGCCATGATCGCGCGGCCCACCGCCGAGGAGCCGGTGAACACGATCTTGCGCACGTCCGGGTGCTCGACCAGCCGGGCCCCGGCCTCCGGCCCGAAGCCGGGCACCACCTGCAGGACGCCCTCCGGCAGTCCGGCCGCCAGGCCCAGCTCGGCCAGCCGCAGCGCGGTCAGCGGCGTGGTCTCGGCCGGCTTGAGCACCACGGTGTTGCCGGCCGCCAGCGCCGGGGCGAAGCCCCAGGCCGCGATCGGCATCGGGAAGTTCCACGGCACGATCACACCGACCACGCCGAGCGGCTCGGCGATGGTCAGGTCCAGGCCGCCGGCCACCGGGATCTGCCGGCCGAACAGCCGCTCCGGGGCCGCCGCGTAGTACGTCAGCACGTCGCGGACGTTGCCCGCCTCCCAGCGGGCGTTCCCGATGGTGTGGCCGGCGTTCTCCACCTCGGTGCGGGCCAGCTCCTCGCGGTGCTCCTCGACCAGGTCGGCGAAGCGCCGCAGCAGCCGGGCCCGGTCCGCCGGGGCGAGGTCGCGCCAGGCCGGGAAGGCCGCCTTGGCGCGGGCCACGGCGGCGTCCACGCCGTCGGCGGTGGTCATCTCGATGCTCCGGAAGACCTCACCGGTGGCGGGGTTGATCAGGTCGTACACGCGCTATCTTCCTTTTGCGTAACGGGTCGCGGCGTCTATCAGGGACCGGAAAAGCTCCGGCTTGCTGTCCTCCTCGGGGTGCCACTGCACCCCGACCACGTAGGTCTTGCCCGGCATCCAGCCGGCCTCGATCAGGCCGTCGGGAGCGTTGCCGGTGGACTCCAGGCCCGCGCCGAGCTTGTCGATGCCCTGATGGTGGTGGCACCAGGCGATGATGTGCGCGCCGAGGTCGCGGCCGGGCGGCGCGGCCGGGTCCAGGTCGATGCGGACCGCCGCGTACTGGCCGAGCTGCTGCCGGTGCGCGTTGCCGAACACCGCCTCGTCGGGCAGGTGCTGGCGCAGGGTGCCGCCGAGGGCGGCGTTGAGCAGCTGGAAGCCGCGGCAGATGGCCAGCACCGGCAGGTCCCGCTCCAGGGCGGCGGCCAGCAGCGCGTACTCCCAGGCGTCGCGGTCCTTGCGCGGGCTGTCGGTGTCCAGGTGCCGGACCGCCCCGTAGCCGACCGGGTCGATGTCCGGGCCGCCGGTGAGGATCAGGCCGTCCAGGACGGCGACGGCCTGTGCCCCCTGCTCCTTCAGGGTCTGCGCGTCGTGCGCCTCCAGGTGCGGCGGAAGCAGCAGCGGCAGGCCCCCGACCCGCGTCACCGACTCCACGTAGCGGTTCGGCAGCAACGCCGCCGGAACGTTCCGCCACGGCCCCCACGTGGCGGTCTCCTGATAGCTGCTCATGCCGATGAGAGGCGCCGGCATCCCGGGCTCACATCCTTTCGAAGGAACGGAACCGCTCCCAGTCGGTGACGGTCGACTGGAAGGCCGCGAGCTCCACGCGGCCCATGTTGATGTAATGCTCCACCACGTCGTTGCCGAGCGCCACGCGCGCCGGCTCGCTCCAGGAGAACATGTCCACGGCTTCACTGAGCATGTCCGGGACCCGCGGGACGTCGGCGTCGTAGGCGTTGCCGGTGAACTCCGGCGGCAGCTTGAGCTCGCGGTCGATCCCGGCCAGCCCGGCGGCGATCATGCCGGCGATGGCCAGATAGGGATTGACGTCGCCGCCGGGGACCCGGTTCTCGACGCGCAGCGAGAGTCCCTCGCCCACGACCCGCATCGCGCAGGTGCGGTTGTCGCGGCCCCAGGCGATGCCGGTGGGGGCGAAGGAGCCGTGCGCGTAGCGCTTGTAGGAGTTGATGTTCGGGGCGTAGAGCAGGGTGAAGTCGCGCAGCAGGGCCAGCTGGCCGGCCAGGAAGTGCTCCATCATCTGCGACAGCCCGTTGGGGCGGTCCGGGTCGGCCATGACCGGGGTGCCGCCGGGGCCGCGCAGGCTCAGGTGGATGTGGCAGGAGTTGCCCTCGCGGTGGTCGTACTTGGCCATGAAGGTGACGGACTTGCCGTCCTGCTGCGCGATGGTCTTGGCGCCGGTCTTGTAGATGACGTGGTTGTCGCAGGTGGTGAGGGCGTCGGCGTAGCGGAAGGCGATCTCCTGCTGGCCGAGGTTGCACTCGCCCTTGGCGGACTCCACGTACATGCCGGCGCCGGTCATGCCGGTGCGGATCCGCTTGAGCAGCGGCTCGACGAGCGCGCCGCCGAGCATCGAGTAGTCGCCGTTGTAGTGCACGGCGGGCTGCATGTCGCGGTAGCCCTTCTGCCACGCCTCCTGGTAGGAGTCGTTGAAGACCATGAACTCCAGCTCGGTGCCGGCGTAGGCGGTCCAGCCGCGCTCGGCGAGCCGGGCCAGCTGCTTCTTCAGGATCTGGCGCGGGCTCTGGCTGACCGGTTCGCCGTGGTGGTCGGTGACGTCGGCCAGGACCAGGGCGGTGCCCGGCTCCCACGGGAGGTTGCGCAGGGTGGTCAGGTCCGGCTTGAGGACGAAGTCGCCGTAGCCGGTGTCCCAGCTGGAGGTCTCGTAGCCGGAGACGGTGTTCATGTCGACGTCGACGGCCAGCAGGTAGCTGCAGGCCTCGGTCTCGTGCGGGGCCACCTCGTCCAGGAAGAACTCGGCCGACAGGCGTTTGCCCTGCAGTCGGCCCTGCATATCGGTCATCGCGATCTGGACGGTGTCTATTCGGCCGACCGATATGAGGTCGCGGAGCTGCTGGAGCGTGAGCATGCCGGAACGCGCGGGCATTGTTCCTACCTTGGGTCAAACGCTGGCGGGCCCGGGAAAACTGGGGCGTTCCCGCGGCCGCGGATGGTGACTGACAGGGCTTTGCGACTGTGCTGGCCCCTACCCTGGTGTGCGCCGGGGGTGCTCGTCAAGATCCGTAGTGATCGCCGGGAAGGGGCGCAGCCCGCACCGGGTGGCGCGGGTCCGCCGCCGGGTGCGGGCCGGGCCCGCGCCGGACACCGACCATATGACGGGAGTTAAGCTGGGCCATTGATCACCCGCTGACCCATACGGGAGCCTGCCGTGCACTGGATGATGCCCTATCAGATGGCCTTCTGGCTGTGCGGCATCCTGCTGGTGCTGGCCGTGGCCATGTACTTCTCCCGCAAGCCGCTGCTGGTGCGGTACGTGCCGTTCCCGCGCGAGCTCGGAACGGTGCTCGGGCTGTTCGGGCTGTGGCAGGTCGCCGGCCGGCTGTCGGTGATGAAGGTGAACGGCGCGCTGGACCGGGGCGAGTGGCTCTGGGACGCCGAACGGGACGTCTTCCTGCCGAGCGAGCACTGGGTGCAGCACCTGTTCTTCCCGGCGCACCCGGCTGTTGTGAAGTTCTTCAATCTTTATTACGCCTCGATGCACTTCACGTGCATGATCATTTTCTTGATCTGGCTGTTCGTACGGCACCGCGAGTTCTATCCCCGGGTCCGCACCACGATGGCGATGGCGACGGCCTTCGCCCTGGCCATCCAGCTGATCCCGGTGGCCCCGCCGCGGATGATCGAGAAGGCGCACCTGACCGACACCGCGCTGTACTTCCACCAGTCGGTCTACGGCCCGATGAACGCCGACTCCCCGGACCAGCTGTCCGCGATGCCCTCGGTCCACGTGATCTGGGCGGTGATCGTCGGTTACACGGTGTGGCGGGTGTCGCCGAGCAAGTGGCGCTGGATCGGCCCGGCCCACACGGTGATGACGATCACGGTGGTGGTGGCCACCGCCAACCACTACTGGGCCGACGGGATCGTCGGGGTCGCCCTGCTGATGCTTTCGGCTGGAATCCAGGCCCTGGTGCGGCGCGCCGCCGCCTGGATCAAGGGGCTGCGGGTAGCGTCGGCCGAGGTACCCGCCCCCGAACTCGCCAGGAGCACCTGATGTCCGCCGCGCTCTCCCCCGCCGTCGTCACCACCGCCGCCTACGGGGTGGCCGGGATGAGCTGCGGGCACTGCAGCGCGGCGGTCACCGAGGCGCTGTCGGCGCTGCCCGGCGTCAGCGGCGTGGAGATCGACCTGGCCGGCAAGCGCGCGGTGGTGAGCAGCGCCGGGCCGCTGGAGATCGCGGCGGTGCGGGACGCCGTCGAGAACGCGGGCTACCAGCTGGTCTGAGGCGCCGGGCTCCGGACACGTCCGGAAGCGGCGGCGCCCGGCCCGGACCGTGCCGGCCGGAATACCCTTCGTCCATGACGGCTTCCCACCTTCACACCCACCGCCTCGAACTCGACGACCAGACCCTCCGGGAATGGGACGCCACGGTCCTGAAGTCCGACGGCGAGGGCATCGTCCTGGACCGGTCCGCCTTCTACCCCGGCGGCGGAGGCCAGCCGCCGGACGAGGGCGTGCTGTTGTGGGGCGGAGTGCGGACCCGGATCGTCGGGGTCCGCAAAGCGGACGACCTGGTCCTGATCCCGCACGACGAGGACCCCCTGCCGCCCGCCGGGACCGCGGTGCGCGGCGCCCTGGACGACGAGCGGCGGACCTGGCTGATGCGGACCCACTCCGGGCTGCACCTGCTGTCCGGCGTGGTGTTCCGGGACTTCGACTCACTGGTCACCGGCGGCAACATGGAGGCCGGGACCGCGCGCATGGACTTCAACCTCCCGGAGATCCCCGCGGACTTCAAAGCGCGCGTGGAGGAGGCGTGCAACGTCGAGGTGGCCAAGGACCGCCGGATCGAGGTGAAGACGCTGCCCCGCGACGAGGCCTTCGCCATCCCCGACATCATCCGCACCGCGACCAACCTGGTGCCGCCGGAGCTGACCGAGGTCCGCATCGTCGACATCGTCGGCCTCGACACCCAGGCCGACGGCGGCACCCACGTCGAGTCGACGAAATGGATCGGCAAGATCGAGGTGTTGAAAGTGGAGAACAAAGGCAAGGGCTTCCGGCGCTTGCGCATCGCCATCCGCGACTGACAGTCATTCCGAGAGGCGGCACGACCATGGCGGACACCATCCGCGGACGCGTCAAGGTGGAGCAGGGACAGAAACGAGTACGGCTCTACCTGCAGAACAAGCTGGTGGCGGACACCCTGCGGCCGCTGCTGGTCTGGGAGGTGCCCTACTACCCGACGTACTACGTGCCGGCCACGGACGTGCTGGCCGACCTGAAGCCGACCGGGGAGGCCGAGCACTCCCCCAGCCGGGGCGACGCCCAGGTCCACGACGTGCTGATCGGCGGCCTGACGGCGGCCGGGAAGGCCCGGACGGTGCCGGAGTCCCCGCTGGAGGAGCTGCGCGACGCGGTGCGCTTCGACTTCGACGCCTTCGACTGGTTCGAGGAGGACGAGCCGGTCTACACCCACCCGCGCGACCCGTACAGCCGGATCGACGTGCTGGCGAGCAGCCGCCACTTCCGCGCCGAACTGGACGGCGTGGTGCTGGCCGACTCGCCGAACAGCATGATCCTGTTCGAGACCGGCCTTCCTCCCCGCTACTACGTGCCGATCACGGCGTTGAACCAGGAAGTGCTGCGTCCGTCGGAGACCGTGACGCACTGTCCTTATAAGGGTGCGGCGACGTACTGGTCGGTGCAGGTCGGCGACCAGCTGTCCAAGGACCTGATCTGGATCTACCGGACCCCGTTCGCCGAGGTCCAGAAGATCGGCGGGCTGGCCGCCGTCTACAACGAGAAGGTCGACATCTACCTGGACGGCGTCCTCCAGGAGCGCCCCAAGAAGCGCTACTGAACCCGCGGCGCGGCCGCACTCGCCGGCCGCCGGGGTGTCACGCCCGGTCTCCGAACCCCACCGCGTGCTCCCCGGCGTCCGGCGCCATCAACCGCACCATCCGCTCCGCCTCCGCCACCAGGGCCTTGCTGTCAGCCTTCCCCAGCTTGTGGAACGGCTCCAGCGTCACCGTCGCCAGCTTCTTCTTCACCTCGACCGACCAGATCCCGGCGACATATCCGCCGACCACGAATGACGGCAGGATCTGCAAGTTCTTCCCGTTGTAGACGCGACCCCAGTATTCGCGCGAAATGATCCGCTGGCGGTGCTTCGCATTGTGCGCCAGCAGAATGCTGTCGAACCTCGGCAGCAGCCGCGGGGCGGCGTCGACGTCGCCCTCGACGATCTCGCCGTCCGGTACGTCGTAGAGCGTCCGCCCGCCCTCGTCGGTGTAGGTCACCAGGTCGTCGAAGCCGCTGATCACCGCGCGCGCCGCCGTCACCTTCAGCCCCAGCCAGGTGGCGACGTCGTCCACCGCGGCCGGGCCGAACGCGGCCAGGTGCCGTCGCACCAGCGTGGCGATCGCGGCGTCGGTGTCGGCCGCGCGCTCCGGCTGGTAGAGGTACGTCTTGGGGCCCGTGGCCGTGGCCCAACGGCCGTCGACCGGCACGCGGATCAAGGCGTTGCTGCGATAGATCGGCCGCCAGTTCCGGGACTCGTGGTAGTCGAGGTTCGCCGGGGACATCGCCCCGGGATGCTCGGCGACCCACTGCTGCGCGAACG
The DNA here is from genome assembly GCF_039531695.1 of Catenulispora yoronensis. NCBI lineage: Bacteria > Bacillati > Actinomycetota > Actinomycetes > Catenulisporales > Catenulisporaceae > Catenulispora > Catenulispora yoronensis. The sequence continues at coordinate 129,358 of NZ_BAAAQN010000014.1, read as the reverse complement.
CCAGGAACTCCCCGGCTTCGCGCGGCTGCTCCGCCGCGAAGGCCAGGACCGCGGTCCGCAGCTCCCGCATTCCGGGATCCAGCACCTCGTCCTTGGTCCTGGTGACGTCCGCGTTCGTCGCCTCGGAGACCGCGGCGTAGAGCGGATGGTCGGCCCTGCTCACCGCGTGGACCGTCCCCCGGATGGAGGAGCCGACCACGAGCTCGCGGCGTTCGAAGGCGTCATGGACGCCCGCCACCGTCGCCGTGCTGTTCCTGGTCAGCAGCGACACCGCCACCGCCGGCCAGTACTGGGCCTGGATGGCCCCGATCGCCTCGACCGTCCCGGCCAGGGTGCCGTCGAACGGCGTCAGCAGGCCCTGCCGGGCCAGCAGCGTGCGGTTGAGCACATCCTGGGTGAGCGTCGTCGAGGCCATGGCTCGATCCTTCCACGCCCCGCCGACGCCCGGCACTCGGCTCTCAGCCGCCCGGGCTCACCCGTCGCCCGGGTTGATGAAGTCCCACTGGTTCTTGTTCCACACGTCCTGCATCCCCTTGTCGAGGATGGTCTGGGCCCACACCCGCAGCCCGTCCCGATCGGTCAGCTTGTAGATGAAGGTGTGGTCCACGCCCTTGTCGAACTCGTAGTAATTGTTCAGGAGGTCGGCGATGACCGCGATGTCCTTGGGCTGGTACGGCTTCCCCCAGGAATCGTCGACGAACAGGTCCGGGTCCTGGCCCTTCTTCTGAAGGTTCAGGATGTCCTGCGCCAGGCCCACCATGGGGCTGTTCGGGTCGTAGACGATCTCCGGCACCTTGTCCTGCTCGCCGCCCCCGGCGAACCCGGACAGGAACCCGGCCGTGATGAACCGGCTGGCGGGGATCTGCCCCGACATGAAGTAGATCGACGGGTCCATCCCCCACACCACGATCGGCACCGACCGGCCGGCCCCGGCGGCCTTCTGCACCGCCTGGGCCACTTCCCAGTTGTGCTCCTTGTTCGTCCGCGGCCACGTGAACGCCAGCGTCAGGAACAACGTCGCGGTCGTCGCCGTGACGCCGAGCATGGTCCATCGCAGGCGCGATCCGTTGCGGTGCAGCGCGCCGGTGGCCAGGATCACTATCGGCGGCAGCATCTGCAGGAAGTAGTGGCCGAAGAAGTGGAAGCCGCTGGACACCCCGATCGCCGCGCCGGCCAGCCACAGCCACAGGTCGGCGTCGGCCTTGAAGATGCCGTTGCGCGCCGTCATGTACATGATCGCCAGGAACGCGGCCGCGGACGCCCCCGCGAAGATGCCGAGGTTCCCCCACAGCCGGGCCATGATCGTCGCGAACGAGCCCAGCGACGTGAGGTACTCGCTGTTCCCGGTGAACACCCAGAAGAAGAAGTCCCCGAAGCCCACCCACAGCGCCACGCCCAGGATCGGCAGCGCGAAGGCCGGGATCACCGTGACCAGGCCCTTCCAGCGCTGGTCCTTCCACGCCCGCCACATCACCGGGAGCATGGTGACGCCGGCCGTCTGCTTGGTCAGCGTCGCCAGCGCCGCCGCGACGCCGGCCCCGGCCAGCAGCGGGATCGCGCGGGTGCGCCGGCGGCGCGCACTGTCCGCCAGCAGGAACGCCGCACAGGTCCAGGGCAGCATGAAGACCTCGAACGACGCCGCCTGCGAGTCCTCCGGCGCCATCCCGGCCGAGCCGAGCAGGTAGAGCAGGCCGGCCCAGACCCCGTGCCGCCCGAACCGGCGCTTGGCGATCTGGGTGATCAGCACGGCGGTGATCACGTGCACCACGATCGCCAGGGCCCGGATCACCACCACCGTGGACAGGCCGTGGTCGCCGAACAGCTTGAAGACCCAGGCGTAGAGGTACGGCAGCAGCGGCGGCTTGCGGTCGACGATGATCTGGTAGAACTGCCCGTCCTCGGTGTTCAGCGCCCGGGCCTGGGTGGCCAGGAAGCCCTCGTCCGGGTTCCAGAAGGTCCGGCTGAAGGCCGGCAGGTGGGTGATCGTGGCCACGGCGAGGAACAGCAGGATGACCCGCGTCCACGAGGCCTGCGGCGTGTTCCAGATCCGGTGCGGCCAGGTCGGTTCGGGCGGGCCGTCCGGCGGGCCGGCCAGGCCGGGGCCGGTTCTCGGGGGAGCATCAGTCGCGACCATCGTCGTGCTATGCCTCAACACCCATGTCGAAGAGGTTACCCTCCCCGCAACTGCCCGCGGGGAGGTAACCACCTAAGATCAGCCGATCGCTACCGGGCCGTTACCTTCGGTGCCGACCCGTTGGGCGACTCCGAGGTTCCGGCGGACGCCGAGGGCTCGGGAGCCGACGGCGCCGATGCCGCGGACGCCGCGGACTCCGCGTTCTCCGCTGACGCCGGCGCGCCGGGCGCGCCGAGGCCGGCCACCAGGCCCACGATCTCGTGCGCGATCCGCTGGCCGGTCAGCCCGGCCTGCTCCAGCACCGTGGCCCGGTTGGCGTGGTCCAGGAACCGCGCTGGGATGCCGAAGTCGCGCAGCGGGGTGCGCACGGCGGCGTCCCGCAGCTCCTGGGCGATCGCCGAGCCGACGCCGCCGACCCGGACGTTGTCCTCGACGGTGACCACCAGCCGGTGCTCGGCGGCCAGCAGCACCAGGGCCGGGTCCACCGGCTTGACCCAGCGCGGGTCCACCACGGTGGCGCCGATGCCCTGGTCGGCCAGGCGCTCGGCGACGTCCAGCGCCACCCCGGCCAGCGCGCCGACGCCGACCACCAGCACGTCCGGGGTGAGGGCGGTGCCGGCGGTGGTGCGCAGCACGTCCATCCCGCCGGCCTTGGCCACCGCCGGGATGTCGTCGCAGACCGCGCCCTTGGAGAAGCGGATCATGGTCGGGGCGTCGTGGACGTCCAGCGCCTCGCGCAGCTGCGCCCGCAGCTGCGCGCCGTCACGCGGGGCGGCGATGCGCAGGCCCGGGACCACCTGGAAGATCGACATGTCCCACATGCCGTTGTGGCTGGCGCCGTCGTTGCCGGTGACCCCGGCGCGGTCGGCGACGAAGGTCACACCGGCCCGGTGCAGCGCGGCGTCCATCAGGATCTGGTCGAAGGCCCGGTTCAGGAAGGTGGCGTAGATCGCCACGACCGGGTGCAGGCCGGCGAAGGCCATGCCGGCCGCCGAGGTGACGGCGTGCTGCTCGGCGATGCCGACGTCGAAGATCCGGTCCGGGAAGCGCTCGGCGAACTTGTGCAGGCCCACCGGGTGCAGCATGGCGGCGGTGATCCCGACCACGTCGTCGCGCTCGGCGCCGACCTTCACCATCTCGTCGGCGAACACCGAGGTCCAGGAGGCCCCGGCCGGGGCCAGCGGCTGCCCGGTCTCCGGGTCACTGTCCGGACCGACCTGGTGCAGCTGGTCCAGCTGGTGGTTGCGGGCGGCCGGGTAGCCCTCGCCCTTGCGGGTGATGGCGTGCACGATCACCGGGCCGTGGTAGTTGCGGGCCCGGCGCAGCGCGGACTCCATGCCGGCGATGTCGTGGCCGTCGACCGGGCCGACGTACTTCAGGCCCAGGTCCTCGAACATGCCCTGCGGGGCGACGATGTCCTTCAGGCCCTTCTTCACCCCGTGCAGCGCCTCGTAGAGCGGGGTGCCGATGACCGGGGTGCGGCCCAGCATGCCGCGGCCCCACTCCAGGAACCGCTCGTAGCCCTGGGTGGTGCGCAGCGTGGCCAGGTGCTCGGCCAGGCCGCCGATGGTCGGGGTGTAGGAGCGCTCGTTGTCGTTGACCACGATGATCACCGGTCGGTCCTTGGCCGCGGCGATGTTGTTCAGCGCCTCCCAGGCCATACCGCCGGTCAGCGCACCGTCCCCGATCACCGCCACCACCTGGCGGTCGGTGACCCCGCGCACCTGGTGCGCCTTGGCGATGCCGTCGGCGTAGGCCAGGGCGGTGGAGGCGTGCGAGTTCTCGATCACGTCGTGCTCGGACTCGACGCGGGCCGGGTAGCCGGACAGGCCGCCCTCCTGCCGCAGCGTGGAGAAGTCGTGACGGCCGGTGAGCAGCTTGTGCACGTAGGCCTGGTGGCCGACGTCCCACAGCACGGTGTCCCGGGGCGAGTCGAAGACCCGGTGCAGCGCGATGGTCAGCTCCACCACCCCGAGGTTCGGGCCGATGTGGCCGCTCGTCTTCGCCACGGTCGGGATCAGATAAGCGCGGATCTCCGCTGCCAGCTCGGTGAGCTGCTCGGAGCTGAGCTTGTCCAGATCGCGCGGACCCTGGATCCTCTCCAGCAGTGCCACCCGATCCTCCTTCAGTTGAAACAACGCTCCTGGCTTCCAGTTATACGGCAGAGAGTCTAAGCCCGGCCTGAGCGCCGCCCTGGCGCTTGGGGCGCCTTCTACATGATCTTCACACGGCCTGCGCAGGCTGTTCATCCCGGCACGGCGTTCAGCCGAGCGCTCCGCGCACGCCGAGCGGGTCGTCGAGCAACGAACCGAAGGCCAGTTCGGCGGCGCCCAGCAGGGTGGAGCCGGCACCCAGGCCGGGGAGCACGAACCGCACGTCCTGACGCGGGGGTTGCAGGCCGCCGGCGCCCAACGCGTCCAGGACCTGGTCCCGGACCAGCGGAAAGACCTCACGGAACATCCCGCCCATGATCACCACCTCGGGGTTGAGGAGGGAGACCAGGTTGCCGATGCCGATCGCCAGCCAGCCGGTGGAGTTGACGACGGTGTGGCCGACCTCACCGCTGTAGCCGCCGAAGCCGGTGAGGGGGCGGCCGTGGTTGATGATGCCGGCGCCCAGCTCGGCGGCGAAGCGCCGCACGTGCCCGAGCACGTCGGACAGCGGGTACTCGCCGCGCGGCCGGTACAGGTCGCGGCGGTCCAGCACCTGGCCACCGAGTCCGACCCGAGCCGCGAACAGGACTGAAGGATCCAGGGGCAGTGGGCGGCCACTTCAGCCCTGCGGCTGCCGGTGGGGCAAACCTGCGGCTGCCGGTAAGGCATGCCTTGGGAGCGCCGGTGCGAGAAGGCCTTTTCAGCCGCCGCTTTTGCTTTGAACCTTCCCGGCGGCCGTAGCCAGCAAGGCAGCCGCCCCCTCCCCCGTGATTGTCAGCTCTCTCCCTGGGTTGTTGGTTTGTTCTCCTCGGTCACGTCGGCAGGGCTTTGCCTACAGTACCGCCGACCAGGTGTCAAGTTCATGCAAGCCCAACCGCAGCACTAGGACTCTCACCGCAGCGGCATGGACTTGATACCTGGGCGGCGGTGCTGTACCCGTAGGGCTGCCGACGTGAGCGAGGGGAACAAACCCCCACCCCACAAACCGCCAGCGCAGAGACTAACCAGACCCCCCTATGGACTAGCGCCAGTTCTCCGAGGGATCAGAGGCCCCCGCTGGAAGCGCCTGCCTTTCGCTTTTCCCAGCTTTTGACTTTCGCCTACAGAAACCCAACTCGCGGCTGATCAGCCCCCAAAACCTGAACCGGATCCGCCCCCAGCACCTTGTCCAACAGCGTCGCATACACACTGCGAAAGTCAGTGCTGAACTTCAGATCCCCACTATCCAAATCCGTCAACGAAGGCTGCTCCCCATAGAACCCCCCGTTGACCGGCTCCCCAACCACCAGCACCGGCCCCGCCGTCCCATGATCAGTGCCCTCGTTCGCGTTGGCCTTCACGCGCCGCCCGAACTCCGTGTACAGCACCGTGACCACGTTCTTCCCATGCGGACCAGCCGAGATAGCGTTCTGGAAATCAACAACAGCCTGGTCCACCTCACCCCACAACTGCTGCTGCGTCTGCTTCTCAGCGCTATGCGTATCGAATCCGCCGAGCGAGACGCTGTAGACACGAGTCGGCACGGAAGCGTTGATGCACTCGGCAACGATATCCAGCTGTTGAGCCAACGCTGAACCCTTGGCAACCTTCGCGTTACCCCCAGCAGCGCCAGCAGCCCCAGCAGCCGGGGTCGTATTGCCCCCAGCAGCCGGGGTTTTGTTGCTCCCACCCGCCTTCTTCGCCGACTCCAACGCCGGAGTAAACGTCTTGGCGACCGTGAACAAGTCCGAGACATCGCGCGCCGCATAAGCAGCCATCACAGAATCCTGCGCCGATGCCCCACCCAACGCCATGAACCCACTGTCGAGCGGCCCAGCCTTCGGCAACCGAAACTGCCCAAGCGGCAACGAACTACCCGCCGTCTTCGTCCCCCCAAGCAACGGCGGCAGCGTCCCGCCGACCGAAATCGCCCGCAGAGCTCGTAGCTGATCATCCGGCTGCGCATCAAGCCACCGCCCCAACCACCCAGACCCGGTGGGCTCACCCGGCGACGCCGTCTGCCAGATATCCATCGAGACAAAGTGGCTGTGGTTCGGCTTCGGATACCCGACACCGCGCACCACCGCGCAGAGCTTCCGCTGCCACATCGCGTGGAGCCCCGTCATCGCGGGGTTGAAGCCAAGCCCCTCACCGAGATCAAGCACTTCCTTGTCCGTGAACGCCAGATCAGGCCGGGAATCGTGATACGCCCCATCCGCGTACGGAATCACGGTATTGAGACCATCGTTCCCCCCGTAGAGCGTCACCATCACCAGCACACCCTGCCCAGCGACCAACGGCGCATGCTGCGCGGCAGCCCCAAGCTGAGCACCGGACGTCACCGGACCACCAGGCGTCATCACGGCGCCGCCATGCGGAGCACCACCGGAATGGCCATGCGATCCCGAGCAAGCGGCGGCGAACGTCCCCGTGGACAGCACACCGGACAGCTCCAGGAACCGGCGTCGGGTCACTGCATCCATGATCGACTCCTCAGTTCACGAGATATTCAGGCGCCAACAACGCCAAAGTGACCAGCTGCTTCGGATCCGCAACGACCTCACGCAGAGCCCCAGCCGTACGGTCGCTATAGCCATCCACTCCCAGCAGATGCGCAACAGCGTCGATCCTCATCGAAGGACTGGCACCCGCCACCTGCGACAAATCACCCTTGCCGACAGCCCACTCGGCAAACACAAAACGCGTCTGCGCAGCCGCAGTAGTCAACCAAGCCGTCCCCTCCGGCCAGCCCCCGACATTCGGCGGGTAGAACGGAATCTGCCCCAGACCCGTCAACGCGGTCCGCAACGCCGCCACGTCCTTCGACCCCGAGCTCGCATCAATCTTGATCTTCAACGCTCGCAGCACACCGACCACATACTCCGTCGGCTGCTTCACCAACGCGTAGCGCGCCTGGCTCCCGGTAAAGACCGGATCGAGAAACAGAGCCCTGAGCAACGCGTTGAAGTCACGCTGCGCCCCATACGCAGCTTGCAACCGACCCGACACATCACCCGGAATCGCCCCCGGCATCCCCAACCGGTTCCAAGCCCGCGCAGCAACGAACGCCGCCGACGCAGGCTGCTGCAACAGCCAGTCCACCAGCGAGGCATCGTCGAAGTTCGCCGACTTCCCCAACACGGTCTTGGCCGTACCGTCGTGCAGCTTGGGCACGAGATTCGACCCGCCGTCGGGGCCCAGCCGCCAACCGGTCAGCGCCCGCGCCGCCTCGCGCACATCGGTCTCGCTGTAGTTGCCGACGCCGAGCGTGAACAGCTCCATCAACTCGCGCGCCAGGTTCTCATTCGGCGCCTTGAGCGTGTTGCCCGCGCTGTCCAGCCACAGCATCATCGCCGGATCGCGCACCATCGCGTGCGCCAGCAAGGAGAAGTCACCACCGCCGAGGCTGCGCATCGTCTGGTTCTGCTTCAGCATGAACCCGACGCTCTTGACCTTCTGCAGCGACGTCGCGAAGTGCCCGTGCCAGAAGAACGTCCGCTTCTCCACCAGCGGCTGCGTCACCGCCGCCATCCGCGCCAGCCACCACCCGACCAGCTCGTAGTCCTGCTGGGCGTTGCCCTTCTTCGGGTCCTTGACCAGCGGGAAGTCCGGCGCCGGCGTGGCGGCCGCCCCGGCGTCCCCGGCCGCGCCGAGCAGCGCGCCCACCGTCGCCTGGTAACCGGCTTTCACGGCGGCGTCAATCTCCGCACCGTTCGCTCCGAAACCGGCGCGCCGCAGCAGATGCGCCACGGCGGATCTGTTCTGGTCGATGCTCACACCCCAAGAATCGGGGAACTTGGTTAAGGCACGGGTAAGTACGCCATATGTCCTCCGATACGGATCCTGCCTCCGACCCCTCGGGCCCGCGGCACGCTGTGCGGAATCATGAGGCCCACGCGGCAATAGCGCGCTCCCTGCATCCCCCGCCCAGAGTGCCCCCACCGGTCCCGCTCCGGCTGCGCGCCGAGGCCGACGCCTACTTCGCCGGCGCCATGTACGCCTACGCCGACGGCGATCTGGAGGGCGCCCGGCTCTCGCTGCTGACGGTGGCCGGCATCAACGCCCCGGAGTCCGCGCCCGCGGCCATGATCTTCCTGGGCGTCATCGCCTGCCGCCATCGCGAGTTCGCACAGGCCTACATGTGGTTCGCGCGGGCCTCCGCCGGTCCGGACATGCACTGGGCCCTGGTCGCCGACGAGGAACTCAAGCGGATGGCTTGAGAACGACAGCCCGAGAACAACGGCCCAAAGCCGATGGCGTGCGGCGGCCACCCGCCTCACTCCAACTCCGCGCTGCCCTCACGGTAGATCTTCGCGGCCACGATCAGCCCGTCCCGCAGCACAAAAAACGCCGCGACCGCGAACGACCGCTCAGCACCGTCCCACACCAGGGTCTCGGTCACCTGCGCCGCCGCCCGGGGCCCGTCCACCACGAGATTCTCGATGGCCAGCCGCGGCTTCAGATCGTTGATGGCCGCGGCGAAGAACGGCTCCAGCTCGGCCGTCCCGCGCACAGTCGTCCGGCCGGTGATCCACACCGCGTCGGCGGCGAGCCCGGCCATCAGGGCCCGCAGATCGCCTTCGCTGAACGCCCGCACATGTTCCCGCACCGCCGCGGCGGTCTGATCGTCGTCCACGGCCCCACGATAAGCGGCCCCCGACCCGGAAGGGTCGAGGGCCGCCGCACAACACGTGACGCGGGTACTGCGGGTACTGCGGGTACTGCGGGTACCACGCGTGACGCGAGTACCGCCTACTTCTTCAGCAGGTTCCGCAGCACGTACTGCATGATGCCGCCGTTGCGGTAGTAGTCAGCCTCACCAGGCGTGTCGATGCGGACGACGGCGTCGAACTCGACGTCCCCGGCCTTCACCTTCACCGTCCGCGGCGTGGTGCCCTCGTTCAGCTCCTCCAGCCCGGTGATCTCGAAGGTCTCCTCACCGGTCAGCCCCAGCGACTCGGCGTTCTGCCCGGCCGGGAACTGGAGCGGAACCACGCCCATGCCGATCAGGTTGGACCGGTGGATGCGCTCGTAGCTCTCGGCGATGACCGCCTTCACACCCAGCAGCGCCGTGCCCTTGGCGGCCCAGTCCCGGGAGGACCCGGAGCCGTACTCCTTGCCGGCCAGCACCACCAGCGGGATGCCGGCGGCCTGGTAGGACTGCGAGGCGTCGTAGATGGTGGTCTGCTCGCCGGTCAGCAGGTCCTTGGTGAACCCGCCCTCGACGTCGTCCAGCAGCTGGTTGCGCAGGCGGATGTTCGCGAAGGTCCCGCGGATCATCACCTCGTGGTTGCCGCGGCGCGAGCCGTAGCTGTTGAAGTCCTTGCGCTCCACACCGTGCTCGGCCAGGTACTTGCCGGCCGGGCTGTCCGCCTTGATGGAACCCGCCGGGCTGATGTGGTCGGTGGTCACCGAGTCGCCGAGCTTGGCCAGCACCCGCGCACCGTGGATGTCGGCCACCGGCGCCGGCTGCTCCGCCATGCCCTCGAAGTACGGGGGCTTGCGCACGTAGGTGGAGTCGGCGTCCCACTCGAAGACGTTGCCGGTCGGCGTCGGCAGCGAGCGCCACCGCTCGTCCCCCGCGAACACGTCCGAGTAGTCCTTGGCGAACATCTCAGCCGTAATGGCCTGGTCGATGACCCCCTGGATCTCAGCGGTGGTCGGCCAGATGTCCCGCAGATACACCGCCTCGCCCTCGCCGTCGAACCCCAGCGCCTCGCTCTCGAAGTCGAAGTCCATGGTCCCGGCGATGGCGTAGGCGACGACCAGCGGCGGCGAGGCGAGGTAGTTCATCTTCACGTCCGGATTGATCCGGCCCTCGAAGTTCCGGTTGCCCGAGAGCACCGACACCACCGCGAGGTCGGCCTCGTTGACCGCCTTGCTGACCGGCTCCGGCAGCGGCCCGGAGTTGCCGATGCAGGTGACGCAGCCGTACCCGACCAGGTTGAAGCCGAGCTTGTCCAGGTACGGCGTCAGCCCCGAGCGCTCGTAGTAGTTGGTGACGACCTTCGACCCGGGCGCCAGCGTGGTCTTGACCCACGGCTTGGTGTGCAGGCCCTTCTCCACCGCCTTCTTGGCCAGCAGCGCCGCCCCGATCATCACCTGCGGGTTGGAGGTGTTGGTGCAGGAGGTGATGGAGGCGATGACCACCGCGCCGTTGTCGATGGCGAACTGGCTGCCGTCCTCCATGGTGACGCCGGTCGGCTTCGAGCTCTGCGCGGCGTAGGTCGGCAGCGCCTCGGCGAACTTGGCCTGGGCCTGGGACAGCACGACCCGGTCCTGCGGGCGCTTGGGCCCGGCGATGGAGGGCACGACGGTGGCCAGGTCCAGCTCCAGGTACTCGGAGTAGACCGGCTCGTGGTCGGCGTCGTGCCACAGGCCCTGGGCCTTGGCGTAGGCCTCGACCAGCGCCAGCTGCTCGGCCGGGCGGCCGGTGAGCTTGAGGTAGGAGATGGTCTCGCCGTCGATCGGGAAGATGGCGCAGGTGGAGCCGAACTCCGGCGACATGTTGCCGATGGTGGCCCGGTTGGCCAGCGGCACGGCGGCCACGCCGGCGCCGTAGAACTCGACGAACTTGCCGACCACGCCGTGCTTGCGCAGCATCTCGGTGATGGTGAGCACCAGGTCGGTGGCGGTGGCCCCGGCCGGCAGCTCGCCGTGCAGCTTGAAGCCGACCACCCGCGGGATCAGCATGCTGACCGGCTGGCCGAGCATCGCGGCCTCGGCCTCGATGCCGCCGACGCCCCAGCCCAGCACGCCCAGGCCGTTGACCATGGTGGTGTGCGAGTCGGTGCCGACCACGGTGTCCGGGTAGGCCTGGCCGGCGCGGTCGAAGACCACCCGGGCCAGGTGCTCGATGTTCACCTGGTGCACGATGCCGGTGCCGGGCGGCACCACCTTGAACTCGTCGAAGGCGGTCTGCCCCCAGCGCAGGAACTGGTAGCGCTCGCGGTTGCGGCCGTACTCGATCTCGACGTTGCGCTCGAAGGCGTCGGGGCGCCCGAACACGTCGGCGATCACCGAGTGGTCGATCACCAGCTCGGCCGGGGCCAGCGGGTTGATCTTCGCCGGGTCGCCCCCGAGCTCGGCCACCGCCTCCCGCATCGTGGCCAGGTCCACCACGCACGGCACGCCGGTGAAGTCCTGCATGATGACCCGGGCCGGCGTGAACTGGATCTCGGTGTCCGGCTCGGCGCTCGGGTCCCACTGGCCCAGCGCCTGGATCTGCCCGGCGGTGACGTTGGCCCCGTCCTCGGTCCGCAGCAGGTTCTCCAGCAGCACCTTCAGGCTGAAGGGAAGCCGCCCGGAGCCCTCGACGGCCCCGATGCGGAAGATCTCGTACGACTGCGCGCCCACCGCCAGGGTGTCGCGGGCGCCGAAGCTGTTCTTGGAGGTCATTGCGATGGCCCAGCTCTCGCTTGCGGAAAGTATCTCGACATCAAGAGACTCTAGTGGGTGCCGCCCGGCTTGACCAACCCGGGGGGCCGCCCGAGGGCGGCACCGGTGTGACCCCCCTCACCCGGACGGCCGCTGGCGCCCGCCCGGGGCCCCGGTGACAATCGTTTCCGATGGACGCCATGCAGACTGACCCCATGACGACCCCGAAGGCCGCCTCCCTGGTCCTGCGCTCCACGTTCCCGGACGCGATCCCCGCGACCGGGTTCGTCCGGGCCACCCGCGAGCTGCTGGCCCCCCACGGATTCCACGCCGCCAACTCCCTGCCGCTCATCGCCACCTGCCGCGACGAGCTCGCCTTCAACCTGACCGCCCGGCTCCAGGACACCTGGGGCGCCGGCTTCAACATGGCCGGCCTGGCCGGCATGATCGTGCTGGGCCGCACCGGCATCCTGGCCGCGGCCAGCCACGCCCCGATCGAGGACGGCATACGCCGCTTCGTGCTGGTGGCCCTGCCGCACATAGGGATCGACGCCACCGGCGTCATCGGCAACGTCGAGCGCCCCGGCGTCCCCGGCGTGTCCCACACCTGCGGCGCCCTGATGGCGCTGCACGACGAACTGCGCGGCGACAACGCCCCCACCGGCGACTATCCCTTCCTGGACCTGCTGGACCCGGAGCAGGGCATGCTCCGCGACCGCATCCCGCCGTGGCTGCCCGAGGGCCCGCTGCCGGACCTGGCCGGGCTCACCCGCATCGCCCGCGACGTGATCACCGCCGACACCCACAAGGTGATCACCGTGCTGCGCGAGCGGCAGACGGTGCCGGTGCACGTGGCGGTCTTCACCGGCATCCACATCAACGGCCCCGGCGGCACCGAGTACGTGGAGCCGGGCGCCTGCTACCTGGACCGGGGCGCCGACGAGCCGGAGCTGGAGCTCCTGTTCGACTGATCCGGCCGACCCGCTGACCGACCGACCCGCTGGCCGGTCACCCGGCCGTCCGGCCGACCCGCCGACCCGCCGACCCGCCGCCCTGACGATCGGACGTGACAGCCCGCCGGAGCGCGAAGCTCCGGCGGGCTGCCCGCACCGACGGCCGGGGTCCGGTGGCCGCCGCGTCCACTTCCTACTACTACCGCACCGCATAGGCCCCGGTCACGGCCGGACCGCCCGGAGAGACGGCGGGACGCGGCCCGCCGATGCAACCCCCGCCTCCCCCGACCGCATCAGGTGGGTGTCCGGACACACCGACACCTGAGGGGGAACCGCATGGCGAAGCCTGACCGCGACGCCGACTTCACCGCCTACGCCGGAGCCCGCCAAGCCTGGCTGCGGCGCGTGGCCTATCTCCTGTGCGGGGACTGGCACCGCGCCGACGACCTGGTCCAGACGACCATCACCAAGCTCTACACGCACTGGAACCGGGCCTCCCGGGCCGACAACGTCGACGGCTACGCGCGGCGCACCTTGGTGAACACCTATCTGGCCGAGCAGCGCAGCGGCTGGGCCAAGTGGACGGTCCTGCACCGGTTCGGACCGGGGTCCTCGGACCCGGAGCCGGCCGGAGCCGCGGACCTCGACGCCGGGGTCGGCGCCGCGCTGGACGTGGACCTGCGCGCGGCCCTGTCCCGGCTGCCGCCCCGGCAGCGCGCCACCGTGGTCCTGCGCTACTACTGCGACCTCTCGGTCGAGCAGACGGCGCAGCTGATGGGCTGCTCGACCGGCAACGTGAAAAGCCAGTCGGCCCGCGGCCTGGCGACCCTGCGCAACCTCCTCGATCCGAATCCGATCCCTGTAATGGAGGGACCTCGATGACGCACGATCTGAAGTCCTCGCTGGACGCGTTCGCGGAGGCCGCCCACAGCGCCGCGCCGCCCAGCACCGTCGACATCGACCGGGCCCGCGCCGACGGGCGCCGCCGCCTGGCCGCCGCCCGCCTGGCCTCGCTCGGCGGCGGCGTGGCCGTCGTCGCCGCCTGCGCGCTGGTGGTGAACGCGCTCGGCGGCACCACACCGGCCGGCAAGGCCCCGGCGAGCACCGCCGGCCCGGCGCACCGCGTCTTCACCGGCACCGACCCGCTGGTCGCGATCGGCGCCTTCGGGTGGCTGCCCGACGGGTACCGGACCACCACCCGCACCACCGGCCCGGACTACGGCGACACCCTCACCGCGGCCGCGCCGATGCCGGCCGCCGCCGACAGCTCCACGATCGCGCCGGTGAAGCAGCTCACGCTGACGCGCACGGGAGGAGAGCCGCAGCTCGCGCAATACGAGCAGAAGCTGCCGACCAGCCTGGCCGGCAGCACGAGGGCGTACTTCATCGTGAATCCGGGCGACGTCCCGGAGATCCCGGCGGACCTGTCGCTGGCCTGGCAGACCGCCTCGGGCGACTGGTACACCCTCGGCGGCGACTACACGATCCACGGCGACGCCTTGAAGGCCCGGCTGACCCAGGTGGCCGAATCGCTCCGGATCGGATCGACGCCCGTGGCCCTGCCGTTCCACATCGAGGGCCTGCCCGCCGGCGTGACCCTCGCCGAGGCGTCGTTGAAGGACCTGGAACAAGGAGGCTTCGAAACCGGCGTGGCCTACCAGCTCGGCGCGGCGGGCCGACAGAACCGCGGTCCGTCGTTCTCCCTCACCGTCACCCCGGTCGGGCAGAAGCCGAACGCGTCCGACCAGAACGCGGCCGCGGCGGTGGACCTGCCCGGCAACCTCCTGCTGGCGACCCCCCCGCAACCCACGGGAACGAGCGCCTGCAAGGACTCCGAGGGCCTGCGGGTCTGTGTCCATGACGAGCCGACCGCGGACGGCACGTCCGCCCTGACCTCCGTCGGCGGCCCGCGCGGTCTGCTGGACCGCCTCACCCTGCTCGGCACCGACCGGGCGAAATGGACGACGAACGTCGTGAACTGAACGAGTAAGCGAACTGCGTTATGCGAACCCTGTGAGAAATCACACGGAGAAAACGTGTATCAGGCCCCGCCCCGGCGCTATGCGACAGCTCCGGGGCGGGGCGCGTGCCAGTCCCGCCACACCGCCACCAGGCGCACGGCGGTCGTCAGCGAAATCGCGACGACCGATGCGAGATAACCCTGAACGACGAATCCGTGGCGCTGCATCATCGCGAACAACAAACCGCCGAGGAATGCCGGGACCGCGTACAGCTCCCGCTGAAGCACCAACGGCACCTCGTTGACGAGCACATCGCGCACCACTCCGCCGCCGGTCGCGGTGACCGTTCCGAGCAACGCGGCCTGGAAGACCGGCAGATGGTAATCCAATGCTTTGAGAGTTCCGGAAACCGCGAAAAGGCCCAGGGTCAGGGCATCGGCGACGACGGCGATCCGGTCGAAGCGGACGGCCCGGCCGCGCACCTCCTCCATCGCCGATCGCAGTTTGGAATCACTCATCCGGCGGCTTGTGAACAACAGCACCGCGGTCGTCGCGCCGAGGGCCGTCGCGAAGTACCGCCAGTCCGCGATCGCGGCCACCGGCGTCGCTCCCATCAGCGCGTCGCGGATCATCCCTCCTCCGAGTGATGACGCGACGGCGATCACCAGGATGCCGACGAGATCCAGTCCTCTGCGCAGTCCCGCGAATGCGCCCGCGACCGCCGCGGCGAAGACTCCAAGAAGATCCAGAAGAACTGGAAGATGAGGATTGGCGACCATGATGTCAGGGAATGTACCTCGTTCAAGGCGGGAAGGTGATCTCGCGGGGGGATCACAGAACTGTCATCCCACAACTGGACGGCGTACGACAAATGACCGACAACCCTTGCTGTCCGGGCGACCTCATCCGTTTCCCGTACCCGATCGGCGTGTCGATGCAGTACGGTCTAGCTGGCAGCACTCGTCGAAGGGAGGTCCGCTCGTGACAGAGCTCCGCGTCATGGCCGTCACCAGCGACGGTTCGCGACTTGTGCTGCGCTCGAACGACGGGCAGGAATTCCACCTCACCATCGACGAGCGGCTGCGGGCCGCGGTGCGCGGCGACCGGGCCCGGCTGGGCCAGATCGAGATAGAGGCAGAAGGGCAGCTGCGCCCGCGGGACATCCAGGCCCGCATCCGCTCCGGCGCCACCGCGCAGGAGGTCGCCGACGCGTGCGGCATCTCCGTGGAGCGCATCCGCCGCTTCGAGGGCCCGATCCTCGCCGAGCGCGCGTTCATGGCCGAGAAGGCCCAGAACACCCAGGTCCGCCGGCAGGGTGAGAACCACGGCCAGAAGCTGGGCGAGATCGTCGCCGAGCGGCTGGCCAAGCGCGGCGCCGAGGACGGCGCCACGGTGCGCTGGGACTCCTGGCGCCGCGAGGACGGCACCTGGACCGTGCAGGCGATCTACCGCATCTCCGGCGAGACCTACGAGGCGCTGTGGGCCTTCGACCCCCCGCGCCGCCTGGTGACGCCCGAGGACGACGAGGCCCGCCTGCTGTCCTCCGACGCGGCGAGCATCGCCGCCGCCGAGCCGATGTTCCCGTTCGTCGCCGCCTCGGTGCTCTCCGGCGGGACCGTCGTCCCCGGCCCGGTGCCGAGCTCCAACGGCTCCTCGGCCGGCGGGTCGCTGGTCCATCTGGAGGCCCGGCGCCGCCCGGCCGAGTACCCGTCCTCCGGAGGCGGGTCCGGAAGCCTGGACCGCGACCGGGATCGCGAGCGGGAACGAGACCGCGATCGGGAGCGGGAGCGCGATCGGGACCGCGCCGCCGCGGAGCGCACCGCCTCGGTGGAGCGCCACCCGTCGTCGCTGCCCTCCCAGGCCGCCTCGGCGGCCGCCGGCGGGGGCGGCGCACCCCCGGGCTCCCCGGGGGGCGGTGCCAACGTCCCGGGCCCGACGCAGAGCCCGGAGGAGGACTTCGACTTCCTCGACGCCGACACCCGCGCCGCGGCCCCGATCGCCGCGGTCGCCGGCCAGTCGGCCGGCTCAGCCTTCGACGACGCGATCTTCGGCCCCCGCACCACCTCCCCGCACCGGGAGCGCATGGTCGGCACCACCGACCGCCAGGCCGAGGCCGACGGGGTCCGCCCCGGCCGCCGGGCCACCGTCCCGTCCTGGGACGAGATCGTCTTCGGCTCCCGCCGCGGCAAGCAGAAGGGTCGAGACTGACTCCAGTCGCGGACCGGTCCGCCTGGAGCCCCGGTCGACAGCGGTGAAAGGCCTGGTCTCAGCACGTGGGACCAGGCCACTTCGCGGCGACTGGCTTTTGGCCCCGCCCTTTTCCTGTGATGGGATTTCCATCATGGAGACAACGCGCGACGACGGCCTGTTCATCAGCGACGACCCGGCCCTGGTGGACCGGGACAAGGTCTACCGCTGGATCGCCGAGGAGTCGTGGTGGGGCGTCGGCCGCCCGCGCGACCGCGTCGAACGCTCCGTGGACGGCTCCCACGTCTACGGCGTCTACTCCGACCGCGAGACGATGATCGGCCTCGCCCGGATCATCAGCGACAACGCGACCTTCGCCTACTTCTGCGACGTGTACGTCGACGAGACCTACCGGGGCAAGGGCATCGGCCCCTGGCTGACCCGCGAGATACTGGCCGACCTGAAGGCGCTGGGCATCAACCGCTTCCTGCTGGCGACGAAGGACAAGCACTCGACCTACGCCAAGGCCGGGTTCGTCCCGGTGGAGCGGCCGCAGTCCTGGATGGAGATCGACGAGCGGCCGACCAAGCCGGGACCCGTGACGGAGTGAGCCGGGGGTGACGGCGGCGGGGTATTGGTGGCGGAGGTGAAGGCGGCGGGGCGGCCGGCGGCCGGACCGGGTCCGGGCAGCCGGCTCAGAACCACGTGGCTCAGAACCACGTGGCACAGAACGGCGCGACGGCCGTCTTGAACATCCGGTCGGCCACCGCCAAAGCCCCGCTCCGCTCCTCGACGACCTCGCCCACCGACGCCAGCGCCGTCGCGGAGTGGTGCCCGAGATACAGCGCGCCGAGGGTCCGCACCGGCATCGTCAGATCGGCGGACTCGGTCACCCGCTTCACCGTCGCCCCGCCGGGACCGCCCTCCACCGCGAACACGCCCTCGGCGTACCCGGCCGGATCGCTGACCGCGACGACCAGCCGGCCCTCCCCCTCGTAGGTCCGCGCCTCCAGCGCCGCCGGCGCGTCCAGCACCCGCACCCACAGCACATCGAACCGCTGCTTCTCGCGCGCGTACCGCGGATTGGCCATCAGGTGGCGCCAACTGTCGTCCGCCGGGAACTTCTCCGCCTCGAACGAAGTGACCCAGTCCTGCTCCCACAGGAACTGCAGCAACCGCACGCGGGCCACGGAATCCTCGGCGACCACATCCACATGCGTGGCGACACCCTCGGGAACAAAGCCGTCCCAATCCCCTTCGGCGAATTTGTATTTCAACCCGCCGCGCGCGACTCCTGACTCGTCCCGATAGACGGCGAGAAAGAATTCGCCGTCCGTCGGTTTTCCGTCCCAGGTCAGCAGGCCCGTATCGCGCTCGTACCAGTGATGCCGGCGCTCGATCGCCCCCGGGGTACGGGCCCGGACCCGGTCGTACACGGCGGGAATCTCGTCCACCCACTGCGGCGCGGAAACAAATTCGACGGTGCCCGGCAACGGCCGCGCGACACCGCAATGCTTGGTGTCGAAGACATAGCGCGCCTCATCGGTCGCGTGGCCGAATCCGAACCGCCCATAAATCGGCCACTCGGCGGGGATCAGAATCGACAGCGGCTCGCCGGCGTCGGCCGACTGTCGCAGCCCCTTGGCCATCATCGACGACAGGATCCCGCGCCGCCGGTGGGTCTGCGTCACGGTGACCGCCGTGACGGCGGCGGCCGGCACCGACGCCCCGCCGGGGACGGTGACCCGGTTCGGATGGTTGCCGAACGTCCCGACGACGCGGTCGCCGTCGAACGCGGCGACGAGCCGGCCGGCCGCCAGGTCCTCGCCGAACCACTCCCGCCGCCGCGAACCGCGCTGCCCGCGGAACTGCGGATGGTAGAACCCCATTTCAACGGCGTCGGAGTAGTCCTCGATCCGGGACTCGTCGACGACCTTGATCTCGATGGCCATCAGCCCAGGCTATGCATCCGCGCCGCTATCGGCCACTCATTAAAAAGCGCGGCCCCGCCATCAGAAATCTGATCCCAGTGGTCCAGACCCTTGACTCCGGGGCTCGACGTAACTAGACAGTCAACCACGGTTAATGGCCAAGAAACCGCACCGCACACTCGCATCTGCTCGCACTCGCACAT
Organism: Catenulispora yoronensis; assembly: GCF_039531695.1. Taxonomy (NCBI): domain Bacteria; kingdom Bacillati; phylum Actinomycetota; class Actinomycetes; order Catenulisporales; family Catenulisporaceae; genus Catenulispora; species Catenulispora yoronensis. The sequence continues at coordinate 110,480 of NZ_BAAAQN010000014.1, read as the reverse complement.
GCGATCGCTTTTCCCACCAGCACGTCGCACCTCGCACCACTCCTGATAGCCACCTGGAGGAGTACCACCGTGAGACGCACCCCCCTGATATTGGGGCTGGCCGCCGCCTTGTGCGGAGCCGGCCTCGCCGTGGCGGCGGTCGGGAACGCCGCCACACCCACCGCCGGGGCCGCCAGGCCCGGCGCCGCGCCGGTCGCGCTGACCGGTGCGCAGGCCGCCGCCGACCATGCGGCGCTGGTCGCCGACACGGCCGCGGCCAGCGGTTTCGACGCCTTGGCCAAGGGCCCCGACGAGAGCTACGTCCGGACCTCGGCGATGGCGGGGACCAACGATCTCCGCTATTTCGGGTTCGAGCGGACCTACAAAGGCTTGCCGGTCGTGGGTGGCGATGCTGTGGTCGTCACCGACGCCGCCGGCAATCTGCGCGGCACCACCTCCGCGCACCGCGGCGCGCTGGCCGTGGCGTCCACCACCCCCAAGGTGGACGCCGCCAAGGCCGCCGCACTCGCCAGCGCCCAGCTCACCGCGGTGAGCTCGGTCAGCACCCCCGAACTGGTGGTGCTGGCCACGGGCGCCAAGCCGGTGTTGGCGTGGGAAGTCCTGGCCGTGGGGGCGAAGGGCAATGCCCCGAGCCACCTGCACGTGTACGTCGACGCGGGAACGGGCGCGATCGCCGACACGAAGGACGACGTCCACGCCGACACCGGCCGCGGGTACTTCGACGGCACGGTCTCCATCGACACCAACGGAGGCCTGCTCCAGGACCCGCTGCGCAGCGGTCTGTCCTGCGGTAACGAGAGCACGCACCAGACCTACCGCAACGGCGGCACGGGCGCCGGGACCGACCTGACCACCGCGTGTGTGGACGCGTACTACACCGTGGAGCAGGAAACGAACATGCTCCGCGACTGGCTCGGCCGCAACGGGCTGTCCGGCAACGGGCAGGAGTTCCCGCTGTACGTCGGGCTGAACGACGTGAACGCCTACTGGGACGGGACGTCCGGCCACTTCGGCCACACCCAGGACAACCAGCGCCAGGCGACCTCGATCGACGTGGTCGGCCACGAGATGGGCCACTCGATCTTCCAGTACACCCCCGGCGGCGCCGGCTCGGGCAACGAGAACGGCGGGCTCAACGAGTCCACCGGCGACATCTTCGGCGCCCTGACCGAGCACTACGCGAACAACCCCAGCAATCCGCCGGACTACGTGGTCGGGCTGCAGGTGAACCTCACCGGCAGCGGCCCGATCCGCTACATGTACAACCCCTCGCTGGTCGGCGACCCGAACTGCTACAGCAGCTCGATCCCGAGCACCGAGGTGCACTCGGCCGCCGGACCCAACAACCACTGGTTCTACCTGGTGGCGGTGGGCTCGGCCGGCAACGGCACCGACCCGGCCAGCCCGACCTGCAACAACTCGTCGGTGACCGGCGTCGGCATCCAGCACGCGGGCCAGATCTACATGGCCGCGCTGAACATGAAGACCTCGACCTGGACCTACCGCAACGTGCGCACCGCCACCCTCCAGGCCGCGGTGAACCTCTTCGGCGCGAACTCCCAGGAGTGCCGCTCCGTCAAGGCGGCCTGGGACGCGGTGAGCGTGGCGGCCCAGTCCGGTGAGGCGCAGTGCTCCACCGCACCGTCGAACGACTTCGCGCTGGCCCTCAATCCGGCCTCGGGCAGCGTCGCCCAGGGCAAGTCGGTCAGCACGACCGTGACCACGTCGGTCACGTCCGGCAGCGCCCAGCAGGTCACCCTGACCGCGTCGGGTCTGCCCAGCGGCGTGACCGCCTCCTTCAACCCGTCCACCGTGACGGCCGGCCAGAGCAGCACCCTGACTCTGACCGCGTCCTCGGGCGCCACCACCGGCTCGAAGGCGATCACCGTCACCGGCACCGCGGCCTCGGGGGCGCACACCGCCACCTACACCGCGACCGTCACCTCCACCAACCCTGGAAACGACTTCTCTGTGAACGTGTCCCCCGGCTCCGCCACCGTGGCACCCGGGGCCTCCACCACGGCGACCGTCGCCACCGCGACGGTCTCCGGGACCGCCCAGACCGTGAACCTCACGGTCTCCGGCGCGCCCACCGGCGTCACCGCGTCGGTCAGCCCGGCCTCGGTGACCTCCGGCGGCTCGGCGACCCTCACGGTGGCGGTCGCCGCCACCGCGGCGCCGGGCACCTACACGCTGACCATCGCCGGCGCCGGCTCGGCGACGCACACCGCGTCGTTCGTGCTGACGGTCTCCGGCGGTGGCGGCACCGGTAACTGCGCGGGCGTCTCCGCGTGGAGCTCCACCCGCGCGTATGTCCCCGGCGACAAGGTGACGTACGGCGGCCACCTCTATAAGTCCACGTGGTACTCGACCGGCGCGATCCCCAGCGATCCGCAGTCGTGGGCCTCGTGGAGCGATGCTGGAGCCTGCTGACACCGGGCTCCTTCAAAGAGGCGGACCCCTCTGGGGCAGGGGTCCGCCTCCCATTTCCCCAAGAACTGACCGGGCCGGTCTGGGGCGGCCACGGAAGGCGACAGCAGCGGCGTCCGCCGCTGCTTTTGTCGTTCCGGGGCGCCTCAGGTCTGGCTGTTGAGCCGCTGCACGTCGGCCAGGCCGGCCCGCAGCACCCGCAGCGCCTCGTCGCCGCGCCCCGCCGCCTCCAACAGGTCCGCGAGCTCGTTCACCGCGCGCGCCAGCTCCGGCCGCGGCCCCCGGTCCCGGAAGCCGCCGATGGCGGCGACGAGGAACTGCTCCTTCGCCACGCCGTCGGACGCCATCAGGGCCCGCAGCCGGTCCGCGCGCGCCTGCTGCACCGGGTTCCCGGCGACCGGCAGGTCCGGCTCGGCGATCCCCATCGCCAGGCGCAGCTCGGCCAGCTCCAGGGCGGTGTCCACGCGCCGGTCGTCCTGCCCGGACTCGGCGAACAGCCGCTCGGCCATCGTCAGGTCGGTCAGGGCGCCCTCGCGGTCCCAGTCGCGCTTGCGCCGCAGGCCCCGGGCCCGGTGGCACCACGCGAGCAGCGAGTGCAGCGTCGCCTCGCGGAAGGCCGCGCGGGCCTGGCCCACGGCCACCGCCGCCTCGGGCAGCCGTCCGGCGGCCAGCAGGGTGCGTCCGGTGTCGAGATGGCCGCGGGCGATGGTCATCGGGCGCGGCCCGGAGGCCAGGAGCAGCGCCGACTCGGCCGCCTCGGCGGCCTGGACGTCGTCGCCCAGGTCGCTGTGCGCCACGGCCAGGTGCACGTGCAGCGCCAGCAGGGCCGAGGGGTCGGGGTAGCCGGTCCGGGTGAGCTCGTCGCGCGCCTCGGTCAGCAGGTAGACCGCGTAGCGGGCGTCGCCCTGGCGGCGCAGGACGGCCGCGCGGCCGACGGTGGCGTGGGCGCGGTGGTGCGGCGCGGCGCCGACCAGGTGGTGGTCGGCGGACTCGAACTGGATGCCCGCCTCGGCCAGGTCGGCGGTGGCCAGGGCGGCGTGCCCGATCCCGACGTGGCACCAGGCCTGCTGCTCGTCGGAGAGCCCTTCGGAGCCCAGCAGCTCCCGGAACGCGCCGGGGGCTCCGGCGGCCTCGGCGACGGCGAGCGCCAGCTCCAGCCGCAGCCAGTGGTCGGCGGCCCGGCCGGTGCGCAGTTCGTCGACGGCGATCGCCAGCCGCTGGGCGAAGTACTCCAGGGCCTCGACGGAGGCGGTCCGCTTCCCGGCTTCCAGCGACGACACGAACGCGGCCGTGTATCTCGGCTCGGCCAGCTCCCGCTGGCTCATTCCACGCTCTGTGCGCAACCGATGCAGACGCTCACCGACGGACGTCACGACAACCCCTCACCACAACGTCTCCGCGCCGCGCAGTCCCCGCCGCAGCATCGACCGGGCCTCGGCCTCGCGCCCGGTGGCCAGCAGCAGGTCGGCCAGCAGGCCGCAGGTGGTGACCAGCTCGGCCATCAGTCCCGCGCCCTCGTACCGGTCCGCCGCGACCGCCAGATGGTGCTCGGCCTCGGCGTTGCGGCCGGTCTGCCCGCAGACCAGGCCCAGCAGCCGGGAGGCCTCCGCCATGCCCTCGCGGTGCCCGGTCCGCTCGGAGGTCGCGCCGGCCTCGGCGGCCAGGGTCCCGGCCTCCTCCAGTTCGCCTTGGCGCCGCAGCACCTCGGCGAGTTCTATCGTCGCGCCGGCGACGTCCTGTATGGCGCCGACCTCGTGCAGGATCGCGCGCGCCCGCCGGAACTGCGCGGCGGCCTCGGGCAGCCGCGCGGCGCGGCGCAGCACGTAGCCGCGCGCCCAGTGGCACATGCCGATCTCGCGCTGCATGCCCAGGTCGGTGTAGCGCCGCACCGCGTCGGTGAGCAGCCGGTCCACGTCGTCGAGCTCGGACTCGATGCGGCGCAGCTGCGCGGCGGTCGAGCAGAACTGCGCCACCCACTCCTGGTCGACGACGCGGGGAATGAGCGGCGCGGCCTCCCACTCCACCTGGCGTGCGCGATCGTTCCAGTCGAGCTCGTTGTAGACGTACATCAGGCCGGAGGCGATCCGCAGCTCGGCGTCCGCGTCGGCCTCGGGGCGGTCGCGCAGCGCCCTCAATTCCGTCTCAAGTATCGCCATCGCGCGCTGCGGATCGCCGATGGTGAAGCGCGAGTACGCGACCCGGGCCACGACGGCCGCGTGCAGCCGCACTTGCTCGGCCGGGGTCTCCGCGAGGATCTCCTCGAAGGCCGCCAGCGCGCTGTGCGACTCGCCGAGGTGGGTGTGGATCTCGCCGAGGCGGAGCCGGGCCCAGCCGGTGATCTCGGTCAGCCGGTACGCGGAGGCCTCTTCCAGCACGGCTTTCAGCTCGGCCGCGCTCTCCTCGGCGCGGCCGTGCGACAGCGCCAGCCGTGCCTCCACCAGGCGGGCCCGCAGCCGCGCCTCGGTGCCGGGCGGGCGGCCGTGCCGCAGGTCGTCGACGCCGGTGCCCAGGCGTCCGGCCAGATGCGCCAGCGCCTCGTCGCTCGGGACCCGGGCCCCGGACTCGATCGCCGCGACGAACGCCCGCGTGTAGGCGGGCTCGGCCAGCTCGCGCTGGGTCAGGCCCCGGGCCAGGCGCAGGCGACGCACCTCAGAGGCCAGTCCCATGGCCCCCACTTTAGGGCAGCGACTTCTGAATGGGATCAGGCGGGGATCATCGATTTCGATCCGCGAGGGATCCGCGAGGCGCCGGCGAGGCGTCGCCGAGGTTCCGCGGCCGGGGCCGCCGTCCGGACAATCACGCCAGCAGGCCGCTGCCGAACCAGTCGGAGGCGTCCTTCACGCCCGGCAGGACGAAGAAGTAGCCGCCGCCGACCGGCGAGATGTAGTCCACCAGCGGCTCGTCGACGAGCTTGGTCTGCACGAACTCGAACTGGCGCTGGATGTCCTGCTGGTAGCAGACGAACGCCAGGCCCATGTCCAGGTCGCCGACGGCGTCGAAGCCGCGGTCGTAGTTGTAGCCGCGCCGCAGGATCCGGTTCCGGTCGGTCTCGGCGGTGCGCGGGTTGGCCAGCCGGATGTGGGCGTCCAGCGGGATGGACCCGCCGTCGGGGTCCTTGGCGTACTGCGGGATGTCGGTCTGCGCGGCGCCGTCCAGCGGGGCTCCGGTGTCCCGGCGGCGGCCGATCATCTTCTCCTGCTCCAGCAGGCTGACCCGGTCCCAGAACTCCACCAGCATCCGGATCCGCCGCACCACCTGGTAGGTGCCGCCGGCGGTCCAGGCCGGCTCGGGGGCGCCGGGCTCGACCCAGACCAGGTAGTCGAACTCGTGCTCGGTGGCGGGGTTGGCGATGCCGTCGTGGAAGCCGAGCAGGTTGCGCTGGGCGCCGGTCGGCCGCGGGTCGTTGGCCCAGCCGTCGATCCGGTACTTCAGCTGCATCCCGGCGCGGGTGTGCTTGGCTATGTCGCGGATCGCGTGCACCACGGTGTCCTGGCTGTCCGCGCAGATCTGGAGCGACAGGTCGCCGTGGCACTCGGCGGCGTTCAGGTTGTCGTTCGGGAAGGTCTTCATCGGCGTCAGCCGGGCCGGCTTCCGGTCGGCCAGGCCGAACCGGCCGTCGAACAGCGAGGCGCCGACGCCCAGGGTGATGGTCAGGCCGTCCGAGGGCACCGTCGGGCCGAGGATCCCGCTGTCCGAGGGCGGCGAGCCGACGCCGAGGTCCGGCGGGGTCCCGCCGGCGGTCAGGAACCGGACCCGCTCGGTGAGGGTCTGGAACAGCTGGGTCAGCTCGCCCTTGTCGGCGGCGGTGACGTCGAACACCGCGAGCGTGAGGTGCTTCTGCGCCGGGGTGGTGACGCCCTGCTGCCGGGCGCCGTGGAACGGCAGCTCCCGGCCGGTGACCGCGCCGGAGGACGCGGTCGGCGCGGCGTCGGCGGCCGCCTTGTTCATCGCGAACCCGGTGGCGCCGACGACCGCGGCGCCGGTGACGCCGGCCGCGACGCCCTTGAGCATCGACCGGCGGGCGAAGCCCGCGTGGTCGAAGGGGCAGGTCGCGGGAGCCGCGGCGACCGGGGCCGCGGGTGCGGCGGCGGAGGCGGAAGCAGCGGAGGCGGCGGCGGAGGCCGAGGCAGAAGCGGCGGCGGGCACGGCGGCCGGGGCGGCGGCGGGCGCTGAAGCGGCGGCATCGTCCGGGGTCGGGTTCGAGGTCTGGTCAGTCATCTCAAAGCACAGCTTTCGTCTACGGAATCGGCAGGAACGGCGTACGGGGGAGGCTCGCTCCCGCCGCTCACGTCGCCTTGCGGATCTCCAGCAGGTCCGGCACCACGGCCAGCTGCTCCAGCAGCTCGCCCAGCGTCCCGTTCAGCTTCTGGCGGTCGGCGGCGGCCAGCTTGTCGACCGGCGTCCAGGTCCCGTCCGGCTGCTTCGCGACGCCGACCGCCGCGCCGAACCGGTCCAGCCAGGTGTCGATGTCCGCCAGCCCGCGCGGGTCCCGGGCCTGCACCAGCGGCCGGATCACGTTCAGCACCACCCGGGTGCCGGCGAGGTTGGCGTCGGCGGTGGCCAGCGTGCTGCCCGAGCCGTAGTCGGCGTCGCCGGTGAGCTGGAACTGAAGAGTGTTCTCCAGGATCTCGTGGGCGCGCAGCGGCAGGTCCGCCGGGTCGAACTCCTGCTTCGGCCAGGCGTCGATCAAGCCGTGCACGTCGGCGTCCAGTTGGTCGGCGACCGGCGCCAGCCCGGCCGCCGCCTCGCCGTGCCAGAGGCCGTACTCCAGCCGGTGGAAGCCGGTGAAGTCCTTGTCCTTCTCCTTGTCCGGCAGCCCGTCGGCGCGACCGTCGATCTTGGCGTCCCAGTCCGCGAAGGTGCCGTAGGCGGCGCCGAGGCGGTTGTAGGACAGATGCGCGGTGAGCCAGTCGTTCTTGGCCGCCGCCAGATCGCCGGAGTCCACGTCCTGCTTCAGCTTGGCGGTGTAACCGGCCAGCTCGGTCAGGTGGTCGGTGACGTAGGACCGGTACTGCTCCAGCGGCGCGTCCAGGTCCTTCTCGGCGATCGGCACGACCGCGGTCCTGGAGGTGCCGGCGCCGGTCACGCGCTTGACCGCCGAGGTCACCGCGCCCTTGCCGTTCGGCACGCAGCGCCAGGCGTAGGCCCCGGCGCCGAGCGTCGCGGTCAGCGGCCGGGTGGTGCCCGGGGCCAGGCCCTCGATCTCGCCGTAGACGGCGTTGGTCGACGGGTCCAGCAGGTAGACCTCGGCGGGCACGTCGCCGGTGTTCTTCATCTGGAACACGTGCTCACCGGTGGCCAGATCCCCGAAGCCCTTGCCGCAGGACGCCGCCGAGACCTCGATGGTCTGGTCGGCCCGGGCCGAGGACGTCGGGCCGACCGCCACGATCACGGCCACCGCCGCGACCGCGGGCACCGCGACCACCGCAGTGCCCATGGCCCAGCGCGGGGCGGGCCGGCGGGCGGCGGGAGCCGGGGCCGGAGCGGCCGGGACGGAGGCCGAAGCCGGGACCGGGGCCGGCGTCGCGGCCGGCGTCGAAGCCGAGGCGACCGGGGTGTCCGCCGACCCGGCGGTGGGGCGCGGAGTCGACGGGGCCGCCTCGGCGGTCTGGGAAACCTTGGGCCGCGGCGCGACAGCCGGCCGCAGGTAGAAGTACAGCACCGGGGCGAGGTAGACCACGTATCCGGCCACCGACAGCCAGGTCATCTTCGGCGTCAGGTTCAGCGTCCCGGCCACCACCGTGGAGTACCAGGCGTTGGGGTCGATGTGCGCGCTCAGGTCCCAGGCGTAGGACGTGAAGCCGCCGACCACGCCGCTCTCCTGGAGGTCCTGCAGGCCGTAGGCGACCACGCCGGCCGCGATGACCACCAGCACCAGCCCGGTGATCTTGAAGAACTTGGTGAGGTTCAGCTTCAGCGCGCGGTGGTAGAGCCCCCAGCACAGCAGCGTCGCCACTGCGATCCCGAAAACCGCGCCGATGGCTGGCCCGCTTTTCTCATGCGCCGTCTGCGCCGTCGTCCACAGGAACAGCGAGGTCTCCAGGCCCTCGCGGGCCACCGCGGCGAACGCCGTGAAGATCAGCACGCCGGTGCTGGAGCCGAGCGCGGCGGCCAGTTTGGCCTTGATGTCCCCGGACATCGAGGCGCTGGCCCGGCGCATCCAGAACACCATCGTGGTGACGAAGCCGACGGCCAGCAGCGAGAGCACGCCGCCGAACACGTCCTGCGCCTTGGGCGGCAGGTGCGCGGAGGTGAAGGTGAGCACCGCGGCGAAGGACAGGCTGAGCGCGGCGGCGGCGGCGATCCCGAACCAGACCGGGCCGACCCGATCCCGGCGGCCGGCCTTGATGAGGGCGGCGAGCAGGATGGAGACGACCAGCCCGGCCTCCAATCCCTCACGGAGTCCGATCAGGAAACTCGGGAAGGCGTCCGACAGCACCGTGTCCCGCCCCTTCAGCTCGTCAGCACACACTAAGGTACGCCTTACTTCAGTAAGGCATGCCTAAGCTAGCACCGCCGAGCCGGAGGGCGGAACCACCCCGGTCCGATCATCCGGTGATCTGCGTCTCAGGACTCGCCGGTGGCCACGGTGCGCTCCGGGTCCGAAGCCCAGCCGCTCCACGACCCCTCATAGAGCGCCACGCCCTCCGGGTCGATGCCGGCCACCGCCATCGCCAGGATCTCGTGGGTCGCGGTGACGCCGGAACCGCAGTACACGGCGACGTCCGCAGCGTGCTCCGGCGTGACGCCCAGCGCCTCGAACCGCTGCGCCAGCGCGGCGGCCGGCAGGAAGCGGCCGTCCTTGGCCAGGTTGTCCGTGGTCGGCGCGGACGCCGCCCCGGGAACGTGTCCGGCGGCCGGGTCGACGGGCTCCACCTCGCCGCGGTACCGGGCGCCGGCCCGGGCGTCGAGCAGCACCCCGGACTCGGCGACGGCGGCGGCGCCGTCGTGGTCGACGACGGTGAAGATCCCCGGGACCAGGGCCTGGAAGTCGCCCTCGGCGGCGTCCGCCTCCGGCTCGCCCTGCTCGACGACGTGCCCGGCGGCCCGCCAGGCCGCGAACCCGCCGTCCAGCACCCGCACGTCGGCATGGCCGTGGTGGCGCAGCAGCCACCAGGCCCGGGCGGCCTGGGTGCCGTCGCCGTCGTCGTACACGACGACCGGCAGGTCGCTGCGCACGCCGACCCGGCGCATCGCGGCGGCGAAGCGCTCCGGGTCCGGCAGCGGGTGCCGGCCGCGCGGACCGACCGGAGCCTCGGGGTGCTCGGCCAGATCCTCGTCGAGACTGAGATAGCGCGCGCCCGGGACGTGCCCCTCGCGATAGACGCCGAACCCGTACGTACTCGGCTCGCCGAGCTTCCAACGAATGTCGATGAGGATCGGTGCGGTGCCGCAAGCAAGGTCGGCCGCGAGCTGGTCCACGCAGATCAGCGGGGAGGTTCCGGGTTGGCGCATGAGCGCAATCCTGGCATCGAAATCCCAACTGATCTAGAGAGACCGTCTACCGCGGTGACACCGGCTCCGACGACGCCGCCTCCGGTACCACCGTCGCCGGCGACACCTCCTGCGGCGCCGCGAACACCAGCAGCGGCACCTCCTGCTCGGAGGCGGACAGCGACCCGTGCATGCCGAGCAGCCGGGACTCCAGCTTCTCGCGGCGGGTCGCGACCACGGCCCAGTCGTCGAGCAGCGCCGCCACCACGTCGCCGATGCGCGGGGCGACGGCGTCGGCCACGTCCTCCGGCGGCCCGAACCAGCCCTCGTAGACGGCCTCCTCGCGGGACCGGACCACGGCCACGTCCTCCAGCGCCTCGCGCCAGATCTGCAGCACGTCGCGGGCCGCGCCGGGCTTGGCGTACACGTGCCGGGCCCGGCCCTCGCCGCCCAGCAGCCGGACGCCGACCTGGAGCTCGGGGTCCTCGTCCACGTCGACCCGGCGGTCGGCGGGGATGTCGACCATGCCGTGGTCGGCGGTGACGTACAGCGTGGTGCCGGCGGGCAGCCGCGCGGCCAGCTCGCGCACCGTGGCGTCGACGGTGGCCAGCTGTTCGCGCCAGGTCTCCGAGGCCACGCCGCTGACGTGCCCGGCGGCGTCCAGGTCGGCGTAGTACAGGTAGACCAGGGCCCGGGCGTCCCGGGCGGCCGCGTCCTGGAGCACCTCCAGCGCCCCGGCCACCCGGCTGACCAGGGACTCGGCGCCGGTGAAGGTGCCGCCGCGCAGCACCGAGCGGGTCAGGCCGGAGTCCTGGAACCGGGCCGCGGTGACCTGGGTGACCTCGATGCCCTCGCGCGTGGCGTGTTCGAACACGGTCTCGCGCGGCTGCCACTGGAGCGGGTCGACCGGGGCGTCCCAGCGCAGCAGGTTGATCAGGTGCGGGGTGCCGGGGACCAGGACCCGGTAGCCGAGCATGCCGCTGGCGCCGGAGGGCAGTCCGGTGCCCAGTGAGCCGATGCTGGCGGCGGTGGTGGAGGGGAAGCCGGCGGTCAGCGACCGGCCGGCGCGCAGCGCGGCGGCCAGGAACGGCGCGGCGTCGGCGTTGCGCTCGACGAGCCGGGCGCCCATGCCGTCGACCAGGAAGACGCAGGCCCGGCGGGTCGGGGCCAGGCCCAGCGGGTTCGCGGAGCCGGCGACGCCGAGCGCGGCCAGCACCGCCGGCATCAGATCGGACAGCGCGCCGCGGCCGTAGGCGGGCAGGACCAGGTCGGAGTCGCTCACGCGCGGCGCGCCCTCAGCGCCCGCCGCGGGCGCCGGCCTCGGTCACCACGTCGGTGAGCGCCCGGGCGAAGGCCAGGGTCTCGTTGACCGCGTCCGCGCCGTCGGCCTCGGCCGAGACCCGGATCATCACGTCGTCGGCGGTGGCGGTGCCGGTGTAGCCGTGGTCGGCGTCGCAGTGCGGGTCGCCGCAGTTGGCCGGCTCCAGGTCCAGCCGGCTCACCACGCCCCAGCCGATGGTCAGCACCACCTCGCGCGGCGGGATGCCGGGCTTGTGGTTGGCCGGGTCCTCCACGACCCGGCTGACCACCACCGAGGAGATGCGGTGCAGCGGCACGGTCTCGGTCGAGGTGGTGGCGTAGGCCTTGGCGCCGGTCGTGGACTCCGGCGACCCCGGGGGCACCGGGGCCATCGGGTCGTCGGAACCGTACTCGTCGGTGTGCCCGGCGATCAGCCGGGTCGGGGTCACCGCCAGCACCGTGACGTGCCGCCGCACCTCGTCGGCGTCGAAGGTGGTCTCCTGGTGCACGAGGTGGCCGAGTACGGCCTCGGACCCGACCGCGTCCTGGACCGCCTCCGCGACGAGCGCCGGATAGTAGCCGCTGCGTTCGATCGCGGCGAGCAGACCGTGATCTGCGGAGCGGGCTGAGGAGGACGACTGCGAGTTGGGCATGGGTCCATCCTGACACCTGCCGGGCCGCGCGCGGGCCCCATGCCGCACGGAAGCGTGACGGGACGGGGTGTTATCCGCCGATTTCGGCCGTACCGGCCGGCGCACCCCGCCCCGCGGCGCTACCGCCTCACCCCGCGGCCGGCAGGATCCCGTTCCAGACGAGGCTCCCGTCCGGGCCGTCGCCGACGAGTTCGAACGCGGTCCGCAGGCCCTGGTAGGACGCCGCCTTGGCGGCGCCGAACAGCTTCAGGTCCTTCTGGTCCAGGTCGGTCGCGTCGTGCTTCGGCGCGGTGAAGCCCGGGAAGTACCAGGAATTCAGCGGGTTCGCCTCGTCCCCGGCCGGATGCGCCTTCTCCAGCAGCTCGGACAGCCGCTGGAAGCCGGTGCGCCCGGACTTGTCCTTGGCCGGCAGGACCGTGGCCAGACCGGAGCAGTTCTTCGCGCAGAGCTTGCGCAGCGAGTCCAGGTCCCCGGTCTTGGCCGCCTCGTCGACCAGCGCGACCAGTTCGACCGGGACGGTGACCTCCTCGCCGGCGGAGTCGGTCGGACTGGTGGCCTGGATCCAGTCCGCGGGCGGATGCGGGCCGTCCGTGATGCTGAACCGGTAGCCGCCGCCCGCCGACAGCTTCAACGGCGCCAGCAGCTTGGCCACCGGCTTGGCGCCCGACGCCGAGCCGGTGGTGGTGGCGGTGGTGGCAGTGGCGCCGGCGTCGGGCGGGCTCGCGCCGTCCGCACCGGCCGAGGTGCCCGCTGAAGTGGCCGCCGACGTGCCCGCCGAGGTGTCGGCCGAGGTGCCTTCCGAGGTGTTCGCCGCGTTCGCGGCCGGCCCTTGGCCCGACGGCGCCAGCGCGCCGAGGCCCGATCCCCCGCTCGCAGAGCTCGAACATCCGGCCAGAAAAACCGTCGCCACTGCCAACCCGAGCGATATCTTCGCCTTCACATGTCCTCCCCGTGACATCAAGATTCAAAGAGGATAGACGTTCGAACCGACCGCCCGGCGTCCGTGACGAGCCCTGCTGACCCGAACTGTCGGGGCGACGCGCAACAATAGGGCGTCACCCGCATCGCAGCGCGTAGAGCAGGAGCCGCACGAGAGATGGCACGCCGCAGCACGACCCCCGAGCCCGACGAGGACTTCGAAGAACGCATCATCGACGTCGACGTCGCCGACGAGCTCTCCGACTCGTACCGGGAGTACGCGTACTCGGTCATCTATTCGCGTGCCCTCCCCGACGCCCGGGACGGCCTCAAGCCGGTGCACCGGCGGATCCTGTTCCAGATGAACGAGATGGGCCTGCGGCCGGACCGCGGGTTCGTCAAGAGCGCCCGGGTCGTCGGCGACGTGATGGGCAAGCTGCACCCGCACTCGGACACCGCGATCTACGACTCGCTGGTGCGCATGGCGCAGTCCTGGGCGATGCGGATCCCGCTGGTCGACGGGCACGGCAACTTCGGTTCCCTGGGCGGGGACGACCCGCCGGCCGCCATGCGGTACACCGAGGCCCGGCTCTCGCCGGCGGCGATGATAATGACCGAGTCCATCGACGAGGACACGGTCGAGTTCGGGCCCAACTACGACGGCCAGGAGCAGGAGCCGCAGGTCCTGCCGGCGGCGTTCCCGAACCTGCTGGTGAACGGCGCGGCCGGGATCGCGGTCGGGATGGCCACCAACATGCCGCCGCACAACCTCGGCGAGGTGGTGGCCGCGGCCCGGCACCTGATCAAGCACCCGAGCGCCACCCTGGACGACTTGATGCGGTTCGTCCCGGGCCCGGACCTGCCCACCGGCGGGCAGATCATCGGCGAGCAGGGCATCCGGGACGCCTACGAGTCCGGCCGCGGCGTGTTCAAGATGCGGGCCACCGCCACGATCGAGAAGGTGACCCCGCGCCGCGAGGGCATCGTGGTCACCGAGCTGCCCTTCAACACCGGCCCGGAGAAGGTCATCGCCAAGGTCAAGGAGCTGGTGCAGAGCAAGCGGCTGCAGGGCGTCACCGACCTGAAGGACCTGTCCGACCGGTTCAACGGCCTGAAGCTGGTGATCGAGGTCAAGGCCGGGTTCAACCCGGAGGCGGTGCTGGAGCAGCTGTACAAGCTGACGCCGCTGGAGGAGTCCTTCGGCATCAACAACGTGGCCCTGGTCGACGGGCAGCCGCTGACCCTGGGCCTGAAGGAGATGCTGGAGGTCTACCTCGACCACCGGTTCGAGGTGGTGCGCCGCCGCACCGAGCACCGCCGCACCAAGCGCCAGAACCGGCTGCACCTGGTCGAGGGCCTGCTGATCGCGCTGGTCGACATCGACCGGGTGATCCGGATCATCCGCGAGTCCGACGACGCCGCGGCCGCCAAGGACAACCTGATGGCCGCCCTCGCGCTGTCGGACAAGCAGGCCACGTACATCCTGGACACGCCGCTGCGCCGGCTGACCCGCTTCGACTCGATGGAGCTGGAGTCCGAGCGCGACAAGCTGACCGGCGAGATCAAGGACCTGACGGCCATCCTGGAGTCCGACACCCTGCTGCGCAAGGTGGTCTCCGACGAGCTGAACGCCATCTCCAAGCAGTTCGCCACGCCGCGGCGCAGCGTCCTGGTCGAGGGCGCGCTGCCGGTGTTCGAGGCCCAGCCGCTGGAGATCTCCGACGACCCGGTGCGGGTGCTGCTGTCCGCCACCGGCCTGCTGGCCCGCACCGCCTCCGGCGTCACCGCGCTGGGCACCGGCGGCGAGCGCGGCAAGAACGACTCCGTCGCCTCGGTGGTGACCTCGACGATAAGGGGCGAGGTCGGCGCGGTCACCAGCACCGGCCGGCTGATCCGGTTCCCGGTGATCGACCTGCCGGTGCTGCCCCAGACCGCCTCGGCCGCCGCGCCCAGCCTGGCCGGCGGCGCCCCGGCGACCGAGTTCGTCCGGCTGGAGGAGGACGAGCGCCTGCTGTGCCTGTGCTCGCTGTCCCCGGACTCCCCCGGCCTGGCCCTGGGCACGGTGCAGGGCGTGGTCAAGCGGGTGGTCCCGGACTATCCGAAGAACCGCGACACCTTCGAGGTGATCACCCTCAAGGACGGCGACAGCCTGATCGGCGCGACCGAGCTGCGCACCGGCGAGGAGGAGCTGGTCTTCATCACCGACGACGCCCAGATCCTGAAGTACGCCGCCGCCCTGGTCCGCCCGCAGGGCTGCCCGGCCGGCGGCATGGCCGGCATCAGCCTGGACCAGGACGCCTCGGTGCTCTACTTCGGCGCGGTCGACCCCGGCCGCGACGGCCTGGTGGTCACCCTGGCCGGCAGCGACGACGCCCTGGTCGACACCGCCACCACGATCAAGGCCACGCCCTACGACCTGTACCCGACGAAGGGCCGCGCCACCGGCGGCGTGCGCTGCCAGCGGTTCCTGAAGGGCGAGCACCGCCTGGTCGCCGCCTGGGCGGTCAACGCCCCGGCCTACGCCAGCTCCGAGACCGGCACCCCGGTGGCCCTGCCCGCGGTGGATCCGCGCCGCGACGGCTCGGGGGCGCCGGTGGAGGTGCCGGTGGCGTTCGTGACGAGCCCGGTCGACGGCGGCTGAGAGCGGCCGAGAGCGGCCGAGAGGACTGAGCAGAGCCCGGACCGGAGACTGATCCCGGTCCGGGCTCTGTCGTTCTCGGGATCAGGCCACGAAGTCAGGGCCGGAACCCGGTCGGCCGCGAACCGTGAAACCAGAGACTGGCCTCGGCCTCCTGAGTGGCCGAGCACCAGCCGGCGCTGGCCCGGGGCCTTGGCCGCTGGAGCAAACGAGCATGGTCCGACTTGGGCTCGGTGCCATGGCCGCCTGAATCAGCGAACACTGTCCAGCCTTGGCCGCCTGAGCAGGCGACCATGGCTCGGGTCCACGACTATCCGATTGGCCAAATTCTGTTTGGCCCTGGCCCGGGGCCTTGGCCGCCTGAGCAGGCGACCATGGCTCGGGTCCACGACTGTCTGATTGGCCGAACTCTGTCCGGCCCTGGTCCGGGCCCGGGTCCGGCCCTGGCCCGGGGCCTTGGCCGCCTGAGTGGCCAAGGCCCCTTCCCCAAGAGGCGGGAGCACCGCCGCCCGCCGCGGCGGGCGGGGCCGCGGCAGGCCGTGTCGCCCGGTCCGGTGAGGCAGGACCGGGGTTCCCGCCGCGGGGTCGGCGGTGCTCCCCCGTCGGCGCGACGGACCACGGAAGGACGTCGTCGCGCCGGTCCCGGAGCCGCCCTCGGGGTCCGCCGAGGGGGTCCGGGGTCCGCGGGTGTTACGCGGGCACGCCCGCCGCGGCCGACAGGCCGGGTGCGCCCTCGGCGCCGGTGTCGGACACCAGGCGGCCGTCGCCGATGGTGATGACCCGGTCGGCCAGCTCCATCATCAGCGGGTCGTGGGTGGCCACCAGTGCGGTCACGTTCTCGGCCGCCACCACCGCGCGCAGCAGGCGCATCACGGCGCGGCCGGTCTCGGAGTCCAGCTGGCCGGTGGGCTCGTCGGCGATCAGCACCCGGGGCGAGTTGGCCAGGGCCCGGGCCAGCGCCACCCGCTGCTGCTGGCCGCCGGACATCTCGCCGGGCCGCTGTTTGGTGTGGCCGCCCAGGCCCACCATGTTCAGCAGCAGCTCGACCCGCTCCTCGCGCTCGGCGACCGCGGTCTTGCGCAGCCGGAGCGGGATGCCGACGTTCTCGGCGGCGGACAGGATCGGGATCAGCGCGAAGGACTGGAACACGAAGCCGAACAGGTCCCGGCGCAGCGCCGCCAGCTCCTTCTCGCCCAGGCTGCGGCCCGGGCCGGCGAGCTGCTTGCCGTCCACCGCGATCCGGCCGCCGTCCGGCTTGTCCAGGCCGCCGATCAGGTTCAGCAGCGTGGTCTTGCCCGAGCCGGAGCGGCCGACCACCGCGCACAGCTGGCCCTCCGGCACGGTGAACGAGACGTCGTTCACCGCGTGCACGGCGTTGTCGCCGGAGCCGAAGGTCCGGGTCAGGCCCTCGACCTCGATCATGTCCCGCACCGCTCAGTCCCCTTTCCGGGCCGGGTCGTGGGCGGCGGAGCCCAGGTCCGGCCACAGGCCGATGTGGTCCGGGTCCTTGGTCAGGCGCACCCGGTCCCGCATCCGCAGATCGTCGATGTACTCCCGGGGCAGCTGCACCCGGCCGGCCCGGTCCAGGACCGCGAACTGCTCGGCGGCGCCGCCGCCCTCGCCGCCCCGGCGCAGCACCTCGGTGCTGGTCCGGCCGTCGCGGATCTCCACGGTGCGCTGCACCTGCTCGGTCACCTCGTGGTCGTGGGTCACCACCACGATGCTGACGCCGAGCTCGGCGTTGGCGGTGCGCAGCGCGTCGAACACCTGCTGGCTGGTGGTGCTGTCCAGCTCCCCGGTGGGCTCGTCGGCGAACACCACCTCCGGGTCGTTGGCCAGCGCCACCGCGATCGAGACCCGCTGCTGCTCGCCGCCGGACATCTGCCCGGGGCGCCGGTCGGCGCAGTAGGCCACGCCCAGCATCTCCAGCAGCTCGTCGGCGCGGCGCCGGGCGAACCGGCGCTTCTTGCCGGCGAAGCCCATCGGCAGCGCGACGTTGTCGGCGGCGTTCAGGTACGGCAGCAGGTTCCGGGCGGTCTGCTGCCAGATGAAGCCGACCGTCTCGCGCCGGTAGCGCAGCCGGTCCCGGCCCTTCATGGTGAGCAGGTCGTAGCCGCCGACCCGGGCCACCCCGGCGGTCGGGGTGTCGAGCCCGGACAGGATGTTCAGCAGCGTGGACTTGCCGCTGCCGGAGGCGCCGACGATGGCGACCAGCTCACCGCCGCGCACCAGCAGGTCCAGGCCCTGCAGGGCCTGGACCTCGATGCCGTCGGTCTTGTAGATCCGGACCAGGTTGTCGCAGACGATCTTGGCGTCCTCGCCGTAGACCTCTTTCGGCTTGCCGGCCGCGAGCTCAAGCTCCTGAAGGGTGCTCATGAGCTCTAGGACGTGCGGTCCCGCTGTGCGCGTTGCGATCGTTACCGAACGGTGACCATCCGGCCGGCCGGGCCCCGACCGTGTCCGGCAGCCAGCCGTGGTCGCCCAGCAGGCCCTTGTGCGCCAGACCCTCGATCTGGTGGCGTGTGGGCCGCTCGGAACCGCGCGGCCAACCGCGCAGGATGTGGATCCCCGGCACCTCGCGCTGGCACCAGCCGACCAGCGCGTCCAGCACCGCGTTGCGCTCGCCGCTGACCCGCATCATGCGCGGGAAGGCGGCCGGGAGGGTCACCGCGTTCCTCAGGTCCTCGGCCAGGCCGTGCGCCAGGTTCGAGGAGGTGCTGGTGCGGTTGTGGGTGCGCGGCCACGGCGTGCCCAGGCCCAGCCCCTCGGTCTCCGGCTCGCCGAGCAGCACCAGGTCGACGGTGCGGCCCTCCTGGTCGCCGAAGCTCACCCGGCCGGCCCGGGCCCAGACGTAGAGCCGGTCCAGCGGCAGGTCCCGGACCAGGGCGCCGGAGCCGTCCCGCCAACGGAGCAGCTGCACCCGGCCCGGCGCCGAGCCGTCCCAGTCCTCGCGGGCGACGGTGCGGACCGCGCAGACCTCGTGGGCGTGGACGACGGGGAAGCCGTAGCGCCGGGCTTCCGGAGCGGCTCGGCGGTCGTCGGACTGCTGGTCGGGCTGCTGACCGGACTGTTGGTCGGGCCGCGGTTCGGACCGCTGGTCGGGCTGCTGACCGGACTGCTGGTCAGGCCGCCGTTCGGGCTGCTGGTCGGGCTGCTGATGCGGCTGCTGGCTCTCGGACATGGTCCACCTGCCTCAGGGCTGCCCCCGAAACTTCCTCTTTCTCCATCGTGGCGCGCGGTCCACAGGTTGGCCAGCTGTGTACCTGATTCCCGCAGTCGGTACTTTCGTACGCATGCGCGATGACCAACTCCCGCCACCTCAGCCCCACGCGTGCGCGCTGCTCTCCCGCGACCTCGGCGAGCCGGTGGCCGGGACGGCGGCGACCCAGAGCGCCTGGCTGCTGCTGGAGCAGTCGGGGCCGTGGGGGCGCGTGGCCGCGCGGGAGAGCCGGCTGGACCCGGCGCTCGGCGGCGAGCTGGACGGCCGCACCGCCGGGACCGGGGTGCGGCTGTGCCTGATCCGGCGCCCCGAGGGCCGCAGGCCGGACCACGACCCCGAGCGCCGCCGCTGGTTCGCGGCGTCCACCCACCCGGAGCGCACCTGGCTGGCCACCGGCGAGGTGAGCGACCCCGCCGAGCTGCTGAGGATCGACTTCGCGGCGCTGGACGCCGGGGACCGGACGGCGGTCGCCGAGCTGGAGCACACCTTCCTGGACACGCCGATCCTCGGCGTCTGCACCAACGGCAAGCGCGACGTCTGCTGCGCGACGCTGGGCCGCCGGGTCGTGATCGCCGCGGACGCGCTCGACGCCGACGCTCGCACCTCCGCTGCCGCCGGACCGCCCGCGGTCTGGGAGATCACGCACCTCGGCGGACACAAATTCGCCCCGACCGGCGTGCTGCTGCCCTCCGGCTACCTCTACGGCCGTCTGGACGCCGCGCTGGCCACCCGGGTGCTGACCGAGGCCCGCCGGGACCAGGTGGTGGCCGACGGCTGCCGGGGCCGGTCGACGTGGTCCCGTCCGGGGCAGGCGGCGGAACTCGCGGTGCGCGCCGAGCTGGAGGAGTGGCGGACCGGCGCCGTCGTGGTCACGGCGGTCGCCAAGCTCGCCGGCGAGCCGGAACCGGCCTGGACGGCGACCGTCGAGACCGAGGATGGCCGGGCGTACGAGGTCTCCGTGGCCGGCGCGCACGCGGCGGTGCCGAGGCCGGAGAGCTGCGGGAAGATCGAGGGCTCGCCGCTGGAGCTGCGGGTGGAGGCGATCGAGAAGCTCCGCTGACCGCCGTGGAGAATCATCGGTATGACACACCTTCCGTTGGTCGGAGTACGGAACGCGCGGGACGTCGGAGGGCTCCGAACGCATTCGGGCCGGGAAGTGCGGTCGCTGCGGCTGCTGCGCAGCGCGCGGCTCAACGCCATGACCGACGCGGACCGGGAATGGCTGGCCTCGATCGGCCTGCGCACCGTCATCGACCTGCGGCAGGGCTTTGAGATCAGGGCCTGGCCGGACGCGCTGGGAACACTGGACGTGGCCCGGATCAACACCCCGCCGAGCCTGGAGGCCGAGAACGACCCGGGACTGACGTTCTTCGGGCTGTACCTGTCCTGGCTGGACGACAGCGGGACGGCGTTCGCCGACGCGGTGCGCGCCCTGGCCGCGCCGGACGCCCTGCCGGCGCTGGTGCACTGCACCGCCGGCAAGGACCGGACCGGGCTGGTGGTGGCGCTGGTGCTGGACGTGCTGGGGGTCGAGGAGAAGGCGATCATCGCCGACTACATGGAGACCGACGCGATGCTGAGGGCCGACAAGGGCGACATCGTGTACGAGTACACGATCACCGCCGACCTGATCGTCGGGGCGCTCGCGCATGTGCGATCCCGGTGGGGAACCGCCGAGGCGTACCTGCTGGCGCACGGGGTGACCGCCGAGGACCTCGCGGCGCTGCGGGAGGGGCTGCTGGCCCCCGAGTAGCCTGCTCAGGCCTCGAAGAACTCCGCCAGGTGGATGTCGATCGCCATCAGGCCGTCGTCCCCGGCGGCCACGAGCAGCCCGTCGGCCCCCATGGCGAGCGCCTTCGGGACCCAGCCCAGCGGGATCGGGCGCCCGGTGCGCGCCTCGGCGAGGTCCCAGACGGTGACGTTGCCGTCGGCCCACGCGACGGCCGCGACCGGGCCCACCGCGGTGATGGCGGCGGTGACGGCGGTGACCGGGACGCCGCGGTCCTCGACCGGGAGCAGGCTGGCGTCGGCGGGGACCACCCAGAGGCGGAAGGTGCCGTCCTGGCCGCCGGACAGGGCGAACAGGATGTCCACGTCGGGCATCCAGATGGCGGCCACCGCGGTGACGGCGCCGGAGTGCTGGTCCTCGGGGTCGGCGATCAGCTCCTCGGTCCCGGCGTCCCAGACGTGCACCCGGCCGTCCCCGGCGCCGAACACGAGCGCCTCGCGCGCCACCGCGACGGCGGTGACATGCGTGTCGGGCAGCACATCCCGCACCGCCGCCACCGCACCGCGCGGCGCCCGGGGCCCGAGCGCCGCCAACCGCCGGCTGGTGTCGGTGAGCACCAGACTGGGCGCCGCGTCGACCACGGCCGCGGTCCGTGCCTTGACCATGACCGGCGCCGCCGGCCGCGCGAGGATGCGACCGTCGCGGGGGTCGAGGCGGTAGGCGCGGGCGAGGTCGTCGATGGCGACGAGGATCACGGGCTGCGGAGGTTCTGGAGTCTGTGGGGGTTGTGGAGTCTGCGGAGATTGCGGAGTCGGTGCGCTCGGCGGGATGGTGGCGATCGAGTCGGGACCGGGTGCGGAGCCTTCGGAGGGTTCTGCTTCGGCGATGAGGGCCGGGGAACCGGCCCGGTCAACGCTTTGCGGATCGGCCTGCGGGTCGGCCTGCGCGTCGGCTGGTGCGTTGCTGCTCTCTGCGGTGGTCTCCTCGGTGCCCGGCACCGTCACCGCCAGGGCGGCCACCGGTCCCGGCCACGGCATCGGTCGCGGCGTGTCCGGCGGCAGCGGGCGCCAGCCGGCCCAGCGGGTGAGCCAGGGCGTGGGGTCGCCGACCGGGGCGCCGTCGGAGGGCCGGGTGCCGCGGGTGTAGGGCGCGACCGCCTCGGCCAGGGCGTGGTCGCCGACGGCGAGGGCGGCGCCGTGCAGCACCGCCGCGCGCTCGGGGACGCCGACCGCGTTGGTCAGCGCCTGGCCGGCCACGCGCCAGGCGGCGCGGGTGCCCGGGGCGACCGCCGTGCCGAGGGCGTCGATGGCGGTGGACAGGGCCGGCTGCTGCACCAGCACCAGGTTGGCGGGCTCCAGCACGATCTGGTCGGCGATGCCCTCGCGGAACGCGACGTCGAACGGCACCGCCGCCAGCTTCCACGGCCGCTCGTCGCTGGCCGCGAGCAGCCCCGCGTGGCGGTTCGAGGCCAGGCTGAGGATCTCCCGGGCCTTGGTGGGGTTCGGATACGCCTGGGGCGCCGCCGCGCCGCCGGAGGGCACCAGGTCGTCCAGCCAGGCCGCGAACTCAGCCTTGTCGGTCCACCGCGGCTCCCCCAGGTCGATGACCGTCGCCGCCCCCGGCAGGTCCGACCCCCGCGACTCGACGATCACCCGCACCCCCGGCACCGCCACCAACGGCGTCACCAGCTCCGCGATCACCGCGTCCCGCGCCGACCCGTCCCGCAGATGCCCGGCGAGATCGAGCTCGGAGATCAGGATCGTGACCCGCGACCAGCGGCCCACCTCGTACGTGGCGGCGGCGGTGCTGGCCAGCAGATCCCACGTGGCCGACCGCCCGGGCAGATTGGCCCGCGCCGCGAACGGCAACTCGGCGGAGGCCGGCCGGACGGCGTCTGCCGCGACCACGCCGTCCGCGCTGCCTATCGACGCGCTTATCGATGCGCCTAACGCCGCCACCGAGGCGAGCGGAGGCGGAAACTCACTGTCCTCAAGGTTCCCCAAAGCAGAGCTCAGCGAAGCACTCCCGGCCACCGCACCGTCCGGGGCCGCACTGTCCGGGGCCACACCGTCCGAGGCCACACCGTCCGGGGCCACACCATCCGCCCCCTCACCCACCGCCACCGCGGCCGCCGCTTCCAGCACCCCGAGCCCACCCTCGAGCCCCACCGCGACCCCACCGCCCCCGGCCGCCACCCCCGGCCCGAACCCCGACCCGGTCGGCGCCGCCGCGCCCGCGCCACTACCAGCACCAGCACCAGCACCCGCACTCCCCCGCAGCCGCGCCCCCAGCGCCGCGCCCAGCTCCTGCGCCGCCCCGACCGTGACCCCCAGCTGACCGGCCAGCACCCAGGCCAGCACCTTCGGGGTCAGCCCGCGGGCCGAGACCCAGGCGAAGCGCTCGTCGTCGGCCGCCTCGGCCAGGACCGCCAGCTCCGAGGCGGCCCAGGCCAGGGTGAACGTCTTCCCGGCGCCGGGCGGGCCGGTCACCAGCAGCGTGCGCGGCGCCTCGGCGTCGGCCAGCCAGTCCATCACCGCGCGGCAGACGGCGCCGCGTCCGGCCGGCAGCACCGTGGTGGGGGCCGCGGGGCCCGCCGTCGCCATCGCTAGGCGTCGATCCGGGACCGGTCCAGGACCGCGGCCGAGTTGATGATGAACTCCCGGCGCGGTGCCACGTCATTGCCCATCAGCAGGTCGAAGGCCTTGTCGGCGGACTCGGCGTCGGCCACGGTGATCCGCCGCAGAGTGCGGTGGCGGGGGTCCATCGTGGTCTCGGCCAGCTGGTCGGCGTCCATCTCGCCGAGGCCCTTGTAGCGCTGGATCGGCTCCTTGATCCGCTTGCCCTTCTTCAGCAGCTCGGCGACCGTGCGCTTCATCTCGTTGTCGGAGTAGGTGTAGATGAACTCGTTCTTCGAGCGGCCGGCCCCGATCACCTCGATCCGGTGCAGCGGCGGCACCGCGGCGTAGACCCGCCCGGCCTCCAGCATCGGCCGCATGTAGCGGTGGAACAGGGTCAGCAGCAGGCAGCGGATGTGCGAGCCGTCGACGTCGGCGTCGGCCATCAGGATCACCTTGCCGTAGCGGGCCTGGTCGATGTCGAACGACCGGCCGGAGCCGGCCCCGACGACCTGGATGATGGCCGCGCACTCGGCGTTCTTCAGCATGTCCGCGATGGAGGACTTCTGGACGTTGAGGATCTTGCCGCGGATCGGCAGCAGCGCCTGGAACTCGGAGTTGCGCGCGGCCTTGGCCGAGCCCATCGCCGAGTCGCCCTCGATGATGAACATCTCCGAGCGGTCCACGTCGTCGCTGCGGCAGTCGGCCAGCTTGGCCGGCAGCGCCGAGGTCTCCAGCGCGTTCTTGCGGCGCTGCGCCTCCTTGTGCTGGCGCGCGGTGATCCGGGTGCGCGCGGCGCTGGCGATCTTCTCCAGGACCGCGCGGGCCATCGGCTTGTCGTTGCGCTTGGCCGAGGTCAGGAACTCCTTGAAGGCGTTCTCCACGACCCGGGCCACGATCCGGTTGGCCGCCGGGGTGCCCAGCACCTCCTTGGTCTGGCCCTCGAACTGCGGCTCGGCCAGCCGCACGGTGACCACCGCGCTCAGGCCCTCGAAGACGTCCTCGCGGATCACGTCGTCGTCGTTGACCTTCAGCAGCTTGGCCGCCCGCAGCTGCTCGTTGGCGGCCTTGAGCAGGCCCTTGCCGAACCCGGTCAGGTGGGTGCCGCCCTTGGGGGTGGCGATGATGTTCACGAACGAGCGGATCACCGTGTCGTAGTCGGTGCCCCAGCGCAGCGCCACGTCCACGGTCAGCTCGCGCTCGATGTCGGCCGGGGTCATGTGGCCCTGCTCGTCGAGCACCGGCACGGTCTCGGTGAACTTGCCCGAGCCAGTGAAGCGCAGGGCGTCGGTGATCGGGCGGTCCGGGGCCAGGAACTCCACGAACTCCGAGATGCCGCCGGCGAACAGGAACACCTCCTCGGCGTGGCCGCCGTCCCGCTCGTCGACGACCGAGATCGCCAGCCCCGGGACCAGGAACGCGGTCTGCCGGGCCCGGGCGTGCAGGTCCTCCAGCACGAACTCGGCGTCCTTGAGGAAGATCTGCTTGTCCGGCCAGAACCGGGTCCGGGTGCCGGTCGGGGACGCGCCCTTGGCCCGGGAGACCTTGCCCACCTTGCGCAGCCCGGACTCGGGCTTGAACTTGGAGTCCGGCCCGTCGCCGGCGAACACGCCGGGGACGCCGCGCTGGAAGGACATGGCGTGCACCGAGCCGGCCCGGTCCACCTCGATGTCCACGCGCGAGCTCAGCGCGTTCACCACCGAGGCCCCGACGCCGTGCAGGCCGCCGGAGGCGGCGTAGGAGCCGCCGCCGAACTTGCCGCCGGCGTGCAGCATCGTCATCACGACCTCGACCCCGGACAGCCCGGTCTTGGGCTCCACGTCCACCGGGATGCCGCGGCCGTCGTCCCGGACCTCGGCCGAGCCGTCCTTGTGCAGGACGATCTCGATCCGGTCGCCGAACCCGGCCAGCGCCTCGTCGACGGAGTTGTCGATGATCTCCCAGAGGCAGTGCATGAGGCCGCGGCCGTCGTTGGATCCGATGTACATCCCGGGACGTTTGCGGACCGCGTCCAGGCCCTCAAGGACAAGGAGGTGCCGCGCGGTGTAGGAGCCGTCCTTGTCGGCGGACGGGGCGGGCCTGCCCTGCGCACTCACTTGCGGACCTTCCTTTCGTCGTCGACTCAGGATCGACTCGTGTCTCATTGTCCCGTCACGGCACGTCGCGCCACTCGAACACAGTTTCGTCTCCATGGTAGCGACGGCAGGGCCAGCGTACCGGGCGGCTCCCCCCGGCGAGTCCATGTGACCGGCGCAACACCCTGACGGGCGGCGCGGGCCGGTTCGGACACCCTGGGTGCCGTCGCCGCTACTCATCGTTCAGTTTCCTGAGGATCAGGGCTCTTTCCTCGTACGCTCTCAGCGAACGTGACGCTTTCGACGCCGAATCACTAGCGCGGGAACACGGAACGCCTGCTTTGATGTTGTTCCGGGTACCACACAGAAAGCAGGTGCGACGTGACCACTGCAGTCCTGACTGACACTGAGCCGCTGAAGGCCTCCGACCGCTGCGACCGCTGCGGTGCCGCTGCTTACGTGCGCGTCGTCCTGGGTGGCGGCGAGCTCCTCTTCTGCGCTCACCACGGCAAGAAGTACAACGACGGCCTGGCCAAGGTGGCCATCGAGATACACGACTTCTCCGACAAGCTGACGGAGGCCACCCCGAAGGTCGCCGCCGACGAGGAGCGTTGACGAGAAGCGCCGACGGAGTGTCGCCGTCCGGTGGCACAGCGTGTTCCAGGCCGTCCTGACATGGTTTTAAGCAGGCTCAATGCCGAGCGTCATATAACGACTACTGCTGAACTTGCGAGAACCCCGGCTCCGCGTGGAGCCGGGGTTCTGTGCTGTCCGGGGCGAGTGCGCGCAAGACAGCGCACGCTGCGAAAAACAGCGGCGGCCGCATCTCACGATGTGACCGCCGCCCTGTCCGGCGCCGCCGGACCCGCCGCCGATCCGAGTGGCTAGTCCAGGTAGTCCCGGAGCACCTGCGACCGGGACGGGTGGCGCAGCTTGGACATCGTCTTGGACTCGATCTGCCGGATCCGCTCGCGCGTGACCCCGTAGACCTTGCCGATCTCGTCCAGCGTCTTGGGCTGACCGTCGGTCAGGCCGAAACGCATGGACACCACGCCCGCCTCGCGCTCGCTCAGGGTGTCCAGCACCGAGTGCAGCTGCTCCTGCAGCAGCGTGAAGGACACCGCGTCGGCCGGGACGACCGCCTCGCTGTCCTCGATGAGGTCGCCGAACTCGCTGTCGCCGTCCTCACCCAGCGGGGTGTGCAGGGAGATGGGCTCGCGGCCGTACTTCTGGACCTCGACGACCTTCTCCGGCGTCATGTCGAGCTCCTTGGCCAGCTCCTCCGGGGTGGGCTCGCGGCCCAGGTCCTGGAGCATCTGGCGCTGGACGCGGGCCAGCTTGTTGATGACCTCGACCATGTGGACCGGGATCCGGATGGTCCGGGCCTGGTCGGCCATGGCGCGGGTGATCGCCTGGCGGATCCACCAGGTCGCGTAGGTGGAGAACTTGTAGCCCTTGGTGTAGTCGAACTTCTCCACCGCGCGGATCAGGCCCAGGTTGCCCTCCTGGATCAGGTCCAGGAACAGCATGCCGCGGCCGGTGTAGCGCTTGGCCAGCGAGACCACCAGGCGGAGGTTGGCCTCCAGCAGGTGGTTCTTGGCCCGGCGGCCGTCCTCGGCGATGATGTCCAGCTCGCGCCGGAACTCCGGGGACAGCGGCTCGTCGGCGTTGAGCTTCTCCTCGGCGAACAGGCCGGCCTCGATCCGCTTGGCGAGTTCGACCTCCTGTTCGGCGTTGAGCAGCGGAACCTTGCCGATCTGCTTCAGGTAGTCCTTCACCGGGTCGGCGGTGGCGCCGGCCGAGGCGACCTGCTGGGCCGGGGCGTCGTCCTCGTCGTCGCTGAGGACGAACCCCTCTTCCTTGTCCTCGCCGGGAGCGGCGGCGCCTTCGGCCTCGGCGGCCTCGTCGCCCTCCTCGGCGTCCTCGGCGGTCTCCAGGTCCGGGCCGTCCTCGTCCTCGAGGTCGAGCTCCAGATCGATGTCCTCCTCGATTTCGACGTCTTCGCCGTCCTCGTCCTCGGACTTCTTCGCACCGGGGGCGGCGGCCTTCTTGGCCGGGGCCCCCTTCTTCGCGGCGGCCTTCTTGGCCGGACCGGCACCCTCGGCCTCGGCGGCCTCGGGCTTGGCCGCGGCCTTCTTGGCCACCGCCTTCTTCACCGCCGGCTTCGCGGCGCCCGACGCCTCGCCCTCGGCGCCCTCGGCGCCGGCCGGCTTGGCGGCGGTCTTCTTGGCCGCGGGCTTGGCCGCGGCGGCCCCGCCGGTGGTGGCCGTGGTCGTCTTCTTGGCCGCGGTCTTGGCGGCCGCGGCGACCCGCTTGCGGGCGACCCCGGCCGACTGGGCGGCGTTGACGGTCAGGTCAACGCCCTCTTCGTGGAGAACGGTGGTCAGGGCCCGCATGACGCTCTTGGCCTTGGCCATCGGGATGTCCGCCTCTTCGAAGGCTTGCCGCACCTCGTCTGCGGCGATGTGTCCCTGCGCCCTGCCCCGCTCGATGAGCGCCACGAGGTGGGCGGACTCGGCGATCTCGGCGGGCAGTGGACGGGAAGTGCTGGCCGACACGAAAACCCTCTCGCTACTGGATGGCAACCACCCGCTTCCGACGTGAGCCGGGGTACGGTCCCGAAGGTTCCGGGGCCGTCTTGCTCTGTGCCGGGTTCGTGTGGAAGATTCCGATCGCGTCACGGACCCGGCCGGTCGCACCCGGTCGTTCCGTATCGCACGCGACATAGCATTGTGGCACGCCGATGTATTCCCCCGGCACCGGATACCCGATGATCGGCGGGCACCGCCGGGCGCGCGCGGTCCGCGCGCGCCTCCTGGGGCGGTGCCCCGCACCACTTTACCGACTCCCGGTCACGGAACCGGGATATGACGCTCACTGTCCGCGCTGGCCGGGCAGCCCGTACGCGGTCGCCTGCTCCTCCAGCTGGGCCGCCAGCATGGCGCGCATCACACCGGCCGCGGCCTGGCCGTCGCCGGCCACCACCTCGTCGGCCAGCCGCTGGTGCCCGGCGGCCGCCGCGTCGGTCATCGGGCCGCAGGAGCGGCGACGCATCCCGGCGCTCTCGGCGGCGCCGGAGACCACCCGGGCCAGGTGCTCCACCATCCGGTTCGGGCACTCGGCGACCAGCAGCGCGTGGAACTCGCCGTCGGCCTTGGCGTAGCCGGCCTGGTCGCCGTTGGCGGCGGCCTGCTTCAGCGCGGCGGCCAGCTCGGCCAGCCGGGCGCCGGCGGCCTCGCCGAGCCGGCCGGCGGCCAGCTGCGCGGCCAGCGGCTCGAAGGCGCAGCGCAGCTCGGCCAGCTCGCGGCACTGGTCCAGGCCGGCCACACCGGCCGCGCGCCACTCGATGACGTCCGGGTCCAGCAGGTTCCACTCCGGGACCGGGCGGATCCGGGTGCCGACGTTGGGCCGCGCCGTCACCATGCCCTTGGCCTCCAGCACCCGCAGGGACTCGCGGACCACCGTGCGGGACACCTCGAAGCGGCGGCCGATCTCCTCGGGCACCAGCGGCCGGTCGGCGCCGAGCTCGCCGGCCACGATCATCCGGCCGAGCTGCTGGACCAGCTGGCCGTGCAGGCCGCGGGCCTGGGTGCCGGCGCGCAGGGACAGGTAGGAGTCGGGCAGGGAGCCGGCCGCGGCCGCGGCGAGGGTGTTGGCCACCGGAGACGGGGCTGGCGCGGGAAGGGTTTCGACGGGCGCGACGGTCCCGGTCATGTGTGTAGGAATGCTCATGTTGTTGTCGTCGGCCGGAGGCGGCCGGGACTTGAGGATTCTTAGCCGATAGTCGGGCCGATGTCACCCGTCGGAATGATCAGGCCCCGAAGAAGCGCACGTCGCGGGCCCGGCGCGGGGCGGCCCGATACCCATGGGCGGGACTATTCGGACGTTGAACCGACCGACGGTCGAAGGTGCGACGGCCGCACGTGGGACGGCACGGCCGGCCGGGGATATCTCGTCATCTTGACGATAATGGCGCGGACCCGCTACCTTCGCAGCGTTCGAGCGCGCGCCGGGGGCCGGCGCCGAGCAGGCGTTCGAGAATGCTTGGGGGGATCTTCGATGGCGGACATCACGAGGCGGCTGTTCCTCAGCCACTTCCGGGGCAGCCCGACCAACCACGTGGTGCACCTGCGCCGCGGCCAGGTCGCGCACGAGGGCACCGGACAGGCGTTCTGGTTCCGGCCGCTGACCGCGGTGCTGGCCGAGGTGCCGGTGGACGACCGGGAGCTGCCGATGCTGTTCCACGGCCGGACCAAGGACTTCCAGGACGTCACGGTGCAGGCCTCGATGACCTACCGCTTCGTCGACCCGGCGGTGGCCACCCGGCGGCTGGACTTCGCCGTGGACCTCGGGACCGGCCAGTGGCGGGCCACGCCGCTGGAGCAGGTCGCGGTGCTGCTCACCGAGCTGGCGCAGCAGCACGCGCTGACCCTGATCGCCACCATGGAGCTGGCCGAGGCGCTGGCCACCGGGACCGCCGCGGTACGGGAGCGGGTGGCCGGCGGCCTGGCCGCCGACGAGCGGCTGGCCGAGACCGGGATCGGCGTGGTCGGGGTCCGGGTGGTGGCGGTGAAGCCGGAGGCCGACGTCGAGCGGGCGCTGCGCACCCCCACCAGGGAGCTGATCCAGCAGGAGGCGGACCGGGCCGGGTTCGAGCGCCGCGCGCTGGCCGTCGAGCGCGAGCGGGCGATCAGCGAGAACGAGCTCCAGAGCCGGATCGAGCTGGCCACCCGCGAGGAGCAGCTGGTGGCGCAGGAGGGCGCGAACGCGCGGCGGCGGGCCACGGAGCAGTCGGCCGCGGCGCGCATCGCCGCCGAGGGCGACGCCGACCGGGCCCGGATCGCCGCCGAGGGCGAGGCCGAGCGGGCCCGGATCGCGACGACCGCGAACGCCGAGCGCACGCGCACCGTGGCCCAGGCGGACGCCGACGCGCTGCGGGTGCGCAGCTCCGCGAACGTCGAGGACGCGCGCGCGATGGGCGCGGCGCAGGCCGAGAACGAGGCGGCGAAGCTGGCCGCCTACGCGGGCCTGGACCGCGACGTGCTGTTCGCGCTGGCGCTGCGCGAGTTCGCCGGGCAGCTGCCGGAGATCGGGACCGTGAACCTGACGCCGGACGTGCTGACCGGGCTGCTGAACAAGCTGGCGGGCGGCGCGCCGGGCGCCGCCGGCCTCGCGGGCGGGGAGTAGCGGCGCGATGTCCGTGGCGCCGCGCGTGGTCCTCGTGCACCGGCACAGCGAGCGCGACGAGATCGTCGCCGAGCAGGGGACGTGGGGGCAGGCCGAGTTCGTCCAGAAGCGCCGCGGCGTGTCGCTGTCGTCGGTGAAGAAGCGGCACGAGTCGCTCGGCGCGGCCGTGCAGGCCGTCTCCGCAAGCATCCCCAAGGAGTGGCGCCGCGGCACGGTCGAGCGGGCCGACTTGCCGCGCTTCCTGTTCGAGCCGGAGGACGTGGTGGTCGTGGTCGGCCAGGACGGGCTGGTGGCCAACACCGCCAAGTACCTGGACGGCCAGCCGGTGATCGGCATCGATCCCACCCCCGGCAGCAACATGGGGGTCCTGGTCCGCCACTCCCCCGGCGACTTCGAGGGTTTGCTCGGCCGGGTCGGCGCGGGCAAGGCCCGGTTCGAGGCCCGCACCATGGTCTCGGCGGCCACCGACGACGGGGAGTCGCTGCTGGCGCTCAACGAGGTCTACCTCGGGCACTCCGGCCACCAGTCGGCCCGCTACCTCATCACCACGCCCGACGGCGCCGAGGAGCACCACTCCTCCTCGGGGCTGCTGGTCGGCTCCGGGACCGGCGCCACCGGGTGGCTGCTGTCCATCGCCCGGCAGCGGGCCCGCCAGGTCAGCCTGCCCGCGCCGACCGATCCCGAGCTCGGCTGGTTCGTGCGGGAGGCGTGGCCGTCGCCGACGACCGGCGCCGACCTGACCGAGGGGCTGCTGCCCGCCGGGGAGGAGCTGGCGGTGCGGATCGAGGGCGAGTCCCTGGTGGTGTTCGGCGACGGGATCGAGAGCGACCGGCTGACCCTCACCTGGGGCCAGACCGTGCGGATCCGGGCGGCGGGGCGGCGTCTGCGACTGGTGGTCTGAGATTCACCCGACCCGCGTGGCCCGGTGTCGGTGGCAGGGCGCACACTTGTCAGGGAGCTAACGCTGACATGGGGGCGGTCGTGAAGCAGGGCAGAGCACAGGGCACTGAGCAGGTGACGATCGCCGGCGTGGTGATGTTCGTCGCCGGGCTGCTGTGGACGGGCCGGTACACGATGCGGGCGCTGGCCATGCCCGACACCTACGACGGCGCGCTGGTCATCGGCGGGAGCGTGACGCTGGTCGGCGTGGTGCTGACGCTCATCGGGGTGCTGGGGTGGCTGCGGGGGCGGTGAGCGGCCCCGCAGGCCGTCTCAGGAGTCGACGAGCGCCGCGTGGTGCTCGGCGGCCCATCGAGCCAGGGCGGACAGCGGCCCGTCCGCGAAGGACTCACCGAGGGCGGTGAGCTGGTAGATCGCGCCGGCGGCACCAGCGGTCGGCCCGGCCGGGCGGGATCTGGCGACCAGCCCGCGCGCCAGCAGGCGCTGGAGGGACTGATAGAGCACCTTGTCGCTCGCCCCCGCGATGCCCGCCACTAAGTCTTTGCGGCGCGTCGGCCCGAGCCGGAGGGCCGTGAGGACCACCGGGTCCCAGGCGTGGCTGACGAGTTCCGCCGCTGCCCGCACATGGCAGTCGACGACGAAGATCGGGCACTGTTCCTCGGGCACGAACCGAGTCTCGCACAGGTCGTCCTACCGGATGGTAGGAGATCGGCTCGTAGCGTCGCCCTCATGACGAACATCGGGATACTGGGCACCGGCGGCTTCGCCGTGGCGATGGGCCGGGCGTGGGCCGCGGTGGGACACGCGATCGTGGTGACCGGCCGCGATCCGGGGCGTGCGGGTGATGCCGCACAGAAGATCGGTCCCGCAGCGCGCGCGGTCGACGTGGGCGATTTCGCACGCAGCGTCGACGTCGTCGTGATCGCAGTGGCCTGGGAAGGCCTCGAAACCGCCATCGGCCTGGTCGGAGGCCCCCGGGGCGCACTCGCCGGCCGGACCGTGCTCGACTGCACCGTCCCGGTCCTGCGCACCGGTCCGCACAAGATGGAATCGGGCTCCGCCGCCGAGATGGTGGCTCGGCTGGCGGCGGGAGCGCACGTGGTCAAAGCCCTGCATCTGTTCGCCGGGGCCTCCTGGCCCTACACCGGAGCGCCACAGGCGGCACCGGTCGTGGCGGTCTGCGGGGACGAGCCGTCCGCCCTGGAGACGGCCGCGCAGCTCGTCGCCGACCTCGGCGCGCACACCGCCGTCGTCGGAGGCCTGGACAGCGCCCGCCAGGCGGAGGAGACCGCCGGCTTCGTGCTGCGCGTGGTGGGGGCGGGGCGCAATCCGAGGTTCGCAGTGCCCGATGTGGATCCGGCGCGGCGCGCCACTGCCTAGGGCCGTCCCCCGACCTTCCGGATCACCCGCGCCGCCAGCCGGCACCCGGCCGCCAGCGCCTCCTCCGGGTCCGCGTCCCGCATCCACGCCGCCAGGTACCCGGCGGCGAACGCGTCGCCGGCGCCGGTGGTGTCCACCAGCTCGCCCGGCCCCAGCGGCTCGGCCGCCACCCGGATCGTCCGGTCGAACAGCGCGTCGTGCCGCACCACGCCGTCCGCGCCGAGCTTGACCACCACCTGGTCGCACAGCTCGGTCAGGGCCCGCGTCGCGGCGACCGGGTCGTCGTCGATCCCGGTCAGCACCGCCGCCTCGTCCCGGTTGGCGATCAGCATGTACGGGTTGCCGATCCAGTCCAGGAACCGGTCCGGTCCGACGGCGGCCAGCGGCCCGGCCGAGGCCACGTCGACCGAGGTCGTCATCCCGTGCCGCCGCGCCAGGTCCAGCGCGGCGATGCCGGCCGCCCGGGTGTCCGGGTTCAGCACCGTGTACCCGGACAGGTGCAGGTGCCGGCCGGGCTGGAACTCGGCGCGCGGCAGATCCACCGGGGTCAGCGCGCAGTTGGCCCCGGGGTCCGGGACCATGGTCCGCTCCCCGGCCGGGTCGACGAGCACGACGACGGTGCCGGTGGGCCGGGACGCGTCGACCTTCAGCAGCGCCCGGACCCCGGTGGCGCGCAGTGCCTCGGCGGCCTCGCGCCCCGGCAGGTCGTCGCCGACGCAGCCCACGAACAGCGCCTCGTGCCCGGTGGCGGCCAGCCAGCAGGCGGTGTTGGCGGCCGAGCCGCCGCCGCGCATGGAGATCCGCCCCGGGCTGTCCGAGGCGGCCACCAGCGGCCCGCCGAGCTGGGCCAGCACGTCCACCATCAGGTCGCCGACGACGACGATCGGGGCGGCCGTCCCGGGCGGGCCGGCCGGCGGCGGCGCCCACCGGCCGTCCGGCTCCACGGCGGCCACGCGCGGACCTTAGCGGGCCGGCGCGGCGTCGATGATCGCCGCCGCGATCCGGGCCGCCAGCTCGGCGTTCCGCTTCACCAGCAGCACGTTGGCCCGCAGCGACGCGCCGTCGGTCTCGCGGTGGAAGTACTCCAGCAGGAACGGCGTCACGTCCTTGCCGGCCACGCCCTGCTTCTCGGCGGCGGCCAGCGCCTCGTTCAGGATCCGGTCGTGCAGCTCCGGGTCGAGCTGGTCCTCGACCGGGATCGGGTTGGCGATCAGCGCCCCGGAGGACACCGCCGGCCAGGCCAGCTGCCAGTGCGCGAGCACCGCGTCGGCGATCTCCTCCGCGAAGTCGAAGCTCCACTCCAGCGCGTGCCCTGAGTCGGCCAGGTAGAAGCCGGGGAACCGGGTGGTGCGGTAGCCGAAGACCGGGACGTTGAGCGTCTCCAGCCGCTCCAGGGTGGCCGGCACGTCCAGGATCGACTTCACCCCGGCGCAGACCACGGCCATCGGGACCCGGGACAGCGCGGTCAGGTCCGCCGACTCGTCCCAGGTGTCGCGCGCCAGCCGGTGCACACCGCCCAGGCCGCCGGTGGCGAACACGTCGATGTCGGCCTGCGCCGCCAGCGAGGCGGTGGCGGCCACGGTGGTGGCGCCGTGCAGGCCCTTGGCCACGGCCACGCCCAGGTCGCGCACGCCGAGCTTGACGACGTCGTCGGACTCGGCGATCAGCCGCAGCTCGTCGTCGGACAGCCCGACGCAGGGCTTGCCGCCGACCACCGCGATGGTGGCCGGGACCGCGCCGTGGTCCCGCACCGTCTGCTCGATCTCGCGGGCGATGCGCAGGTTGTCCGGCCGCGGCAGCCCGTGGCTGATGATCGTGGACTCCAGCGCCACCACCGGCGTGTCCGATTCCAGCGCCTCGATCACCTCGGGGTGGATCCGCAGGCCCTCGCCGTCCACGGTCACAATCGCCTCCTGCTCGCCCGACGGGGCATAAACATCGGTCTGGTTACGCTGATGCGAACACTACTGAAGATCGTAGATCGAGCCGGGAGTGGGTAGTGAGCGACGAAGTGACCGTGACCGACAACCGGGAAAACCGCCGGTACGAGGCGCGCCTGGGCGCCGAGCTGGCCGGGGTGCTGACCTACCGCGTGCAGGACGGCATAGCGGTCCTGCCGCACACCGGCGTCGAGCCCCGCTTCGAGGGCCGCGGCATCGGCGGCAAGCTGGCGAAGGCCGCCTTGGACGGCGCCCGGGAGCAGGGGCTGAAGGTGGCGCCGTGGTGCCCGTTCATAGCCGCCTACATCAAGAAGAACCCCGAGTACGCGGACCTGGTCGCGGCCGGTTTCTGAGCCGCCCTAGGCCGACGCGCCCAGCACTTCGTCGACCAGCGCGTCGACCAAGCTGGCGGGAATCGCCGCGCCGATGAGGGCGCGGTAGACGAGCGGCCCCAGCAGCGTGTCGAGCGCCACCTCGGGGTCGACCCGGGGCGAGATTCCCCCGCCGGTGATGCCTCTCACCATCATGTCGAGCTCCGCCTCGCGGCGCGGCCCCAGATAGCGCTTGTGGAAGCTCTCGGCCGTGGCCTCGTCGTGCTGCGCCTGGGCGAGCAGCACCAGCAGTACTTTCCCGGCCGGATCCGTACTGAGGAAGTCCGCGAAGTCGCGCAGGTAGGCGCGGATACTCGCGACCGTCGGCTCCCCCGCCGGGATCGGCAGCTGCTTGCCGCTGTCCTCGATCAGCGTGTCGATGAGGATCTCGACCTTCGAGGGCCACCACCGGTAGATCGTCTGCTTGGCGACGCCGGCCCGCCGCGCGATCGCCTCGATGGTCAGGGCCCCGAAGCCGTTCTCCGCCAGCAGGTCGTCGGCGGCGTGCAGCACCGCCAGGCGCGCGGCCTCGTCACGGCGCGGGCCGGAGCGCGGTCGGGGGTTCGGCGGACTCTCGGCGGACATGGGACGACGATACCGGGCGCCTGCTCACGGACCTGTCCCGCCGCTCACAGCGCCAGCGCCCGGTCCACGATCGCACCGACCTCCAGGCCGCGCGGCAGCGTCCCGAACGTCCGGCCCCAGTCCCCGCCGAGCCGGGAGGCCACGAACGCGTCCGCGACCGGCGCGGGCGCGAACCGCAGCATCAACGACCCCTGAAGCACCAGCGCCATCCGCTCCACGAAGCGGCGCGCGCCGGCCTCGTCGACCGTCCCGAGCTCGTCCTGGAGCTCCTTGAACGCGGCGTCGAACCGCGCGTCGGCGCCCCGCGCCGCGCCGACCTCGGCGAGGAACGCGTCCCACACCCCGGCCTCCTTGGCCAGCGCGCGCAGCACGTCCAGGGCGTTGACGTTGCCCGAGCCCTCCCAGATCGAGTTCAGCGGCGCTTCGCGGTACAGGCGCGGCATGCCCGATTCCTCGACGTATCCGTTGCCGCCGAGGCACTCCAGCGCTTCGGCGGCGAACGGCGCGCAGCGCTTGGTCACCCAGTACTTGGCGACGGCGAGCCCGATCCGGCGGAACCGGCGCGACTGCTCGTCGGCGGCCGCTCCGGTCGCGGCGTCGGTGGCCGAGGCCAGATGCAGCGCGGTCAGGGTCGCCGCCTCCGACTCCAGCGCCAGGTCGGCCAGCACGGTGCGCATCAGCGGCTGGTCGGCGAGCAGCTTGCCGAACGCCTTCCGGGACCGGGTGTGGTTGACGGCCTCGGCCAGCGCCGCGCGCATCAGCGAGGCCGAGCCGGTGACGCAGTCGAGCCGGGTCATGGCGACCATCTCGATGATGGTGGCCACCCCGCGGCCCTCGTCGCCGACCCGCCAGGCGCGGGTGTGGTGGAACTCGACCTCGGAGGAGGCGTTGGCGCGATTGCCGAGCTTGTCCTTCAGCCGCTGGAGGCGGAAGGAGTTGCGGGTCCCGTCGGGCAGCACGCGCGGGATCAGGAAGCAGGTCAGGCCGCCGGGCGCCTGGGCCAGCACGAGGAAGACGTCGCACATCGGCGCGGAGGTGAACCACTTGTGGCCGACGAGCGTGTACTCGCCGTCGGCGCCGGGGACCGGGGTCGCGGCGGTGGTGTTGGCGCGCACGTCGGAGCCGCCCTGCTTCTCCGTCATGCCCATGCCGGCCAGGCAGCCGGCCTTGGCGGCCGGGTCGCGCAGCCCGAAGTCATAGGTCTTCGACGCCAGGCGCGGCGTCCACAGCGCGGCGAGGCCGGGATCGGCTTGCAGGGCCGGGACGGCGGCGTACGTCATCGAGACCGGGCACAGGTGGCCGCCGTCGGTCTGGCCCCAGACCAGCATCTTGGCGGCGCGGGCGGTGTGCCGCGGGCTCGCCGGGTCCTCCTGCCAGGGGGCGGCGCCGAGGCCGTGGCCGACCGCGACGGTCATCAGCTCGTGCCAGGCCGGGTGGAACTCGACCTCGTCGACGCGCCGGCCGTAGCGGTCGTGGGTGACCAGGACGGGATGGTGCGCCTCGGCGAGCCGGCCCCATTCGCGGGCCTGGAAGGAGCCGGCGAGCGCCCCGAGCCCGAGGAGTTCGCCGTGGGTGGCGGAGTTTTCCCCGAACAGCCGGGTCACGGCGCCGACGAGGGCCGGGTCCGCGCCGTAGGCGTTGTATCCGGCCAGCGGCCGGGCCTGGTTCAGGGGCTCGTCGGCGGGGCCGGTCAGCGTGCCTTCGGACATTGTTCGGCTCATCTCCGTTCGGCGGGATGCGGGTACTGGGGCCTGCTGCCGTTAACGTAGTACCCGATCGCCCCACTCGCCTACCAACCGGTAACAACGACAGATTGTCCAGCGAACCTCCCCTCCGTCCCGTCGTCGGCCCCGAGGACCAGCGCATGCGCCCAGTGCTCGACCTGCCCGCCGGCGCCGACGCCGCCGCCCCGGAGACCGCCGCCCGGCCGTCGCCGCGCGAACGCTTGCGCGCGCAGGCCCGGAACTGGTGGCGGGTCGTCAAGATCACCTTCGCCATCTGCATGCGGTACCGGATCACCGGGCTGGCCGCCGAGGCGGCGTTCTTCGCGCTGCTGTCGCTGCCGCCGCTGGCGATCGGGCTGGCCGGCACCCTGGGCTACCTCAACGGCTGGATCGGCGCCACGAAGATCGCCGAGATCAAGGGCCACATCCTCAACGGCGCCGGCACCATGCTGTCCGCGCCGGGCATCGAGAAGCTCGACGGCCTGCTGACCAACCTGCTCACCAACGGCCATCCGGACCTGATCTCCATCGGGTTCCTGCTGGCGCTGTGGGCCGGGTCGCGGGCCATGAACGTGTACGTCGACACCATCACCATCGCCTACGGCCTGTCCGGGCGCCGGGGCATCGTCCGCACCCGGTTCCTGGCCTTCGGGATGTACCTGCTGGGCCTGGTCCTGGGCTCGGTGGCGCTGCCGCTGCTGGTGATCGGGCCGGACCTGCTGGTCAGCGCGTTCCCGGGGATCGAGGGGCTGATCCACGCCGCGTACTGGCCGGTGGTGCTGACGGTGCTGGCGGCCTTCCTCAACACCCTGTACCACCTGGCGGTGCCGGTGCGCACGCCGTGGTCGCAGGACCTGCCGGGCACCGTCCTGGCGCTGCTGCTGTGGCTCGGCGGATCGGCGCTGCTGCGGGACTACGTCTCGTCCACGTTCTCCGGGACGAACGCGTCGAACTCGCTGTACGGAGGGCTCGCCGCGGCCGTGGCGATCCTGGTGTGGCTGTACGTCACCGCCATGGCCACGCTGCTCGGCGCGGCGCTGAACGCGGCGGTGGAACAAGTGTGGCCCTCGCGGAAGTTGTGGTTGGCGAGGCTGGCGCTGAGGCAGCGGGTGGCAGCTCAGAGGGACAGTCCCCCCGAGCCCGCGGAAGGACCTTCCCCTCCGGACTGAGCTGGCCGAAAACTCTGGCGACAACGCCTGACAGGCGTACGTACCATGAAGCGATCTTCCAGGATTTCGGTAGATACCGGGACAGGCGACGGACCTGCGTCCCCGGACTAGTTGAACCGGACAGAACAGTGAAAGCTGGGACAGCATACGTGTCACAAGCAGCTCCGATGGGCTCGCAGCGGCTCCGGGCGCTGGGCTGGACCGCGGGCCACCAGAAGGCCTTCGCGATCCTGCAGGAAGCCGCCGGTGCCGACCTCATACCGGCACTGGTCACCGAGGCCGGCGACGGCGGGTGCGACGCCGAGGCCGGAAGCGGCCCGCTGCGCGCCACCTACGGCCCCAACCTGCTGCTCTCCATGGCGGCCGACCCCTTGAGACGACCCCTCACCGACGACTGGATCGCGGTCCGGCGCTGGCCGGACGGACGCGCGACCGCGGAGGCCATACTGAGCCGCCGCGTGACCCTCATGCGCCAAGAACCCTCGCGTTAGCGCCGCCCCGGCCCGAACCCGCGCCGCACCCGCGATGCACCGCGCCGCCCCGTGAGGCCCCGTGACGAACCCCGGTGCGGGCCCCGCCCCGCACCCCGCCCTCACACCCCGCCCTCGCACCCGCAGCGCCGCCCTCGCACCCCGCGGCGCCCGGACTCCTGGCGGACTTCCAGGGTTTTTCCCCGCGCGATAGCGGACATTTCCTCCGTAAATGGACCGGACTTCCAGCGGACTTCAACGTTCCGCGACGCGACCGGAGCCTAACGTAATCGCTTGCACTGGGTATGCACTCCGTGACGGTCGGGTCACGGAGCCTGGTGGAAGGCTGGGGGGCGCGGAGTATGGGGCAGCAGGCCGCAGGCGGAACCGATCTGGACCCGGAGCGCGTCCCGGGTCTGATCCGGGACAGCTTCGCCCTGGTCGGGGCGATCCCGGACCGGGTCGTCGCGCACTTCTACGCGCTGGTCTTCACCGAGCATCCGGAGATGCGGGACATGTTCCCGCCGATGATGGACGCCCAGCGCGACCGCCTGTTCCAGGCCCTGGTCCGGGTGGTGGCCGAGGCCGACCGTCCGGACACGCTCGCCGACTACCTGCGCCAGCTGGGCCGCGACCACCGCAAGTACGGCGCGCGCCCGGAGCACTACGACGTGATCTGGCGCTGCCTGATCTCGGCCCTGAAGCGCTACGCCGGGCCGGGCTGGACCCCGGACATGGACCAGGCCTGGCTGGCCGCCTACCAACTGGTGGCCGGGACCATGATCGAGGCCGCCGAACAGGACTCGCACCTGACCCCGGCCTGGTGGACGGCCCGCGTGGTGAAGCACGAGCTGCGCACCCGCGACATCGCCGTCCTGACCCTGGAGCCGGACGCCCCCTACGAGTTCCGCCCGGGACAGTACCTCTCCCTGGAGACCCAGCGCTGGCCCCGCGTCTGGCGGCACTACTCCATAGCCAGCGCGCCCCGCGCCGACAACACCCTGACCCTGCACGTCCGCGCCGTCCCCGCCGGCTGGGTGTCCAACGCGCTGGTGAACCACACCCGCGTCGGCGACACCGTCCGCCTGGGGCCGCCGATGGGAACGATGTTCTGCAGCACGGTCTCGGCCCGCGACGTCCTGTGCATAGCCGGCGGCACCGGCCTGGCGCCGATCAAGGCGATCCTGGAGGACATGGCCCAGTGGAACACCAACCGCCGGGTCCGCCTCTTCTTCGGCGCCCGGCGCGACCAGGAGCTCTACGACATGCCGGCCCTCACCGGGCTGGTGGAGCGCTTCCACTGGCTCTCCCTGGTCACCCCGATCTCCCACGACCCCCACGCGCCCGGCGAACGCGGCATGCTCCCCGAGGTGGTGGCCCGCCACGGCGACTTCCACAACCACTGGGAGGGGTGCGACGTGTACGTGTCAGGCTCCGTACCGATGGTCCGCGCGACCATCGCCCGCCTCCAGGAGCTGAACATCCCCCTGGCCAACATCCGCTTCGACGCCTACGGCGGCATGGACGGCCTCTGGCAGCCGGGCGCCGGCCAGGGCAGCCCGACACCGCCCACGACCCCGGCCGCCCCCGGAACGGCCGTCCAGGCCGCCGGCCACGGCACCGGCCCGGCCCCGGCGGACAGCGTGTCCGCGACAGGATCCTGGCTCGGCGCCGAGCCGCGCGGCGGATGGCGGAGGGACAACGGATGGCGGGCCGTGGCCGGACCTGCTGAGGACTCGGGGATCGCGCGCAGTGTCGAGGAGTATTTGTCGCGGGTTTCCTAGGTCGCGGGTTTCCTAGACTGTGGAGCCCGACCCGCGCGGCCACCTCACGCCAGGCCAGGAGCCCGATGACGACCTCGAACGCGATTCACGCGACCTTGCTGGTCCTGTACTCGCCGCGGATGGAGGAGTGCCACCGCTTCTACAGCGACCTCGGGTTGGACTTCACCGCCGAACAGCACAGTCGGGGGCCCCGGCATTACGCCGCGGTCCTCACCGGCGGCGTCGTCTTCGAGATCTACCCGGGCGGCGCGGACCGCCGGACCGGAGCCTTGCGGCTGGGCATGGCTCTCAACGGGGCCGCCGCGACACCTCCGCTCGTCCCCGGCCGCCATCTGCTGACCGACCCCGACGGCCGTACTGTCGAGATCCACGCCGGCTGATCGCAGCCGCCATCCCGGCGGCCTGCCGGCCCTGTCCTGCCTACGCGTCGAAGTCCAGTTCCACAGCCGGTGTGAGCGGACGCGACTGGCACGCGAGGACGAATCCCTCGGCCTTCTCCTCCGGCTCCAGGGCGTAGTCATGTGCCATCGCGACCTCGCCGACGACGATCTTCGCCCGGCAGGTCCCGCACACTCCGCCGGTGCACGAGTACGGGGTGTCGGGACGGGCCTTCAGCACGGCGGCCAGCACCGAGTCGTCGTCCCTGGACATCGCCAGCTGCGTCCGCCGGCCGCCGAGCGTGACGGTGACGTCCACATCGCCCTCGGCCAGCACCTTCGCCGTCTCCGCGTAGGCGGCCGGCGGCGGCGCGTCCTCGGCGTGGAACAGCTCGAAGTGCACATGCCCGCGCCCCACGCCCCGCTCCGCCAGCACCTCCTTGGCCATGTCGACCATCGCCATCGGCCCGCACAGGTAGTAGTGCGCATCAGGACCCGGCGACGCCGCTTCCAGCAGGCCTGGCAGCCGCTCGGCGTCCACTCGCCCGGTCAGCAGCGGCGCTTCCCGCGGCTCCCGCGACAGCACGTGCAGCACCATCAGCCGTTCGGAGTAGCGATCCTTGAGATCGGCAAGCTCCTCCAGGAACATGACGGATGAAGCGCTACGATTCCCGTAGATCAGGGTAAAGCGATCCCCGCGCGCCAACGCCACTTCGGCCATGGCCAGCACCGGCGTCACCCCGCTTCCGGCGACGATCCCCACGTGTTCGCCACCCGCCTGCAACACGAAGCGCCCGGCCGGCGGCAGCACGTCGACCAGATCCCCCACCGCGAGCTTGCTCGCGGCGATCTGCCCGAACCCCCCGGGCCCCAGCTCCTTGACCGCGATGCTCAACGTCGCCCGCCCGGAGTCCCCGTAGGGTGCGGCGCACAACGAATAAGCCCGCCGGGCCTCCGCCCCGTCGAGCTCGACCCGCACCGTCACATGCTGCCCCGGCGCGAAGCCGTACCCGCCGCGCAGCTCCGCGGGCACCTCGAAGACGACACGCACAGCGTCGTCGGTCAGCCGGTCCAACCCGACAACAGGAAGAAGGGTCACAACACTCTCACAAGGGTCGACAGGACAGACATGATCACAGCGCCTTCATCGCCCCGAAGGGCTCCCCGCACGCCCGACAGGCTCGCAACGACTGGCACGGCGTGCTGCCGAACGCGCTGATGAGGCGGGTGCTGGTGCTGCCGCAGCGGGGGCAGGGGGTCGGGGGCTGAGGCGACGCGCCGGCAAGCGGCGAGGCCTCGCCCAGGCCCGCGCGCCGCCCGATCGTCACCGCCACGATCCCGCTCGCCCGGCCACCGCGCGGGGGCGCGATCCCGTGCTCGGCCAGCTTCCGCCGGCCGTCGTCGCTGATCCAGTCGGTGCTCCACGCCGGCGACATCTCCATGCGGGTGCGGACTTCGACGTGGGCGAGGTCCGCGACCGCGCCGGCGCTGCCCGTGCTGCCCGCATCGCCAGAAGTGTCGGCACCAGCACCGGCACCAGAACCAGAACCAGCACCAGCACCAGCACCAGCACCGCCGAGCGTCACCAACCGCGCCTCGACCGCCGCCCGCACATCAGCGGCGATGACCTCCGTCGCCGGACATCCGACGAACGTCGGCGTCAGCCGCACCTCGACCGCGCCGTCGTCGGCCACCGCCACGCCCCGCACGATCCCCAGATCGCCGAGCGTCACCACCGGCAGCTCCGGATCGGGCACCGCCGAAGCGGCGGCTTCGAGCAGCGCCAAGTCCGACGCCTCGATCGTCCGCGTCGCCATCCTCACCACCTCGCTCCCACCTCGCTCCTGCCTGGCTTCCGACTCGCTCTTGCCTCGACCCTCGGCCCCACCGCCGCCTACCAAGCAGCCCCGGGAAACTGCCGATGCAGCGCCTGCATCTCGCCCAGCAGGAGCCCGAACGCCTCCGTGTGCTTCCCGGCCCGACCGCCCCGCGGCTGCCAATCCCCGCTCGGCATCGTCAACGTCGCCGCCTCGATCACCTCCGCGACCGACGCCTCCCACGCGGGCCGCAGCGTCCGCGGGTCCACCGCGGCGCCCGAACCCGCCAACTCCAGCGCCACCGCGTCGGCCTCGAACAGCTCCGCCGTATAGGGCCACAGCTGATCCACGCCTTCCTGCATCCGCCGGCGGCTCTCCTCGGTGCCGTCACCCAGCCGCAGCGTCCACTGCACCGCGTGGTCCCGGTGGTAGGCGACTTCCTTCACCGCCTTGGCGGCCAGTCCCGCCAGCTCCGCGTCCGTCGACTCGCACAGCGCCGCATAGAGCTCGTACTGGTACGTCGCGAAGTACAACTGCCGCGCGATCGTCATCGCGAAGTCCCCATTGGGCTGCTCCACCAGCAGCACGTTGCGGAATTCCCGCTCCGTGCGCAGGAAAGCCAGGTCGTCCTCCGAACGCCCGCGTCCCTCCAGCGAACCCGCGTAAGTGAGCAGCGTCCGCGCCTGGCCCAACAGGTCCAGCGCGAGGTTCGCCAGCGCGACGTCCTCTTCCAGCTCCGGAGCATGCGCGCACCACTCCGACAACCGCTGCGACAGGATCAGCGCGTCGTCTCCCAGCTGAAGCGCATACTGCGCCACCGGCGTAGTCACAGGTTCTTCACGCCTTCCGGGATCCGATAGAACGTCGGATGCCGATACGTCTTGTCCGCGGCCGGGTCGAAGAACGGCTCCTTCTCGTCGGGCGACGAAGCGGAGACCTGCGCCGCCGGCACCACCCAGATGGAGACGCCCTCGCCGCGCCGCGTATAGAGATCGCGCGCATTGCGCAGCGCCATCTCCGCGTCCGACGCGTGCACGCTCCCGACATGCTGATGCGACAGCCCGCGCCGCCCTCGGATGAAGACCTCCCACAGAGGCAGACCTGTGCTCATGCCGCCGCCACGTTCCTCTCGCCGTCACGCCCGTCCGCGCTGTGCTTGGCCGCGTACGCCAGCGCCGCCTGCCGCACCCACTCGCCGTCCTCATGCGCCCGCACCCGCGCCGCGACCCGCTGCCGGTTGCACGGCCCGTTCCCGGCCAGCACCTCCTGGAACTCCGTCCAGTCGATGACGCCGAAGTCGTGGTGCCCCCGCTCCTCGTTCCACCGCAGGTCGGGGTCCGGAATGGTGAGGCCGAGCGCCTCGGCCTGCGGCACGCTGATGTCGACGAACCGCTGCCGCAGCTCGTCGTTCGAGTGTCGCTTGATCCGCCACGCCATCGACTGCGCCGAGTGCGCCGACTCCGCGTCCGGCGGCCCGAACATCATCAGCGACGGCCACCACCAGCGGTTCAGCGCGTCCTGCGCCATCGCGTGCTGCTCGGCCGTACCGTGCGCCAGGTCGTACAACAGCTCGAAGCCCTGCCGCTGATGGAACGACTCCTCCTTGCAGATCCGCACCATCGCCCGCGCATAGGGCCCGTAGGAGCAGCGCTGCAACGGGATCTGGTTGATGATCGCCGCCCCGTCCACCAGCCAGCCGATCGCACCGATGTCGGCCCAGGTCAGCGTGGGGTAGTTGAAGATCGAGGAGTACTTCTGCCGGCCGCTGTGCAGCGCGTCGAGCAGGTCCGCGCGGTCCACACCGAGCGTCTCGGCGGCCGCGTAGAGATACAGCCCGTGGCCGGCCTCGTCCTGCACCTTCGCCAACAGGATCGCCTTGCGCCGCAGCGACGGGGCCCGGGTGATCCAGTTGCCCTCCGGCTGCATCCCGATGATCTCGGAGTGCGCATGCTGCGCGATCTGCCGGACCAGCGTCTTCCGGTACGCCTCCGGCATCCAGTCCCGCGGCTCGATCCGCTCGTCGGCGGCGATCAGCTCCTCGAACCGGGCCTGCACGCTCTCCGTCCTTGCCGATGCCTCGGCCGTCACGGCACCCACCTCTCAACCGACCGAACGTTCGGTTCAATGATCCCGCCGCTCCGGTGGCGGTGTCAATGCGGCGGTGTCAATAAAGCACGCCACCCCCAGGTGTGCCCCT
The DNA here is from genome assembly GCF_039531695.1 of Catenulispora yoronensis. NCBI lineage: Bacteria > Bacillati > Actinomycetota > Actinomycetes > Catenulisporales > Catenulisporaceae > Catenulispora > Catenulispora yoronensis. Next base: position 65,568 of record NZ_BAAAQN010000014.1, on the reverse strand, counting down.
CGAACCTCGCGGCCCGGTATACGTTGAGCCAGTGGGGGGACACACGATGCGCATGACCGACGGCGTCTTCGACGACCCCCTCTTCGGCGCCGAGCCGGTGAGTCCGGAGCGTGCGGCGGCCCTGACCCGGTTCGTCTCGCTCCTCGGCTCGGCCCGGCCCGCCGACGTCCGGCCGGTGCTGGCGGCCCTGCCCGCGGCCGATGTCGCCGCGGCGGTGGACGGCGTACAGGGCTGGCTCAGCCTGCCGGTCCGCGAGTATCTCCTCGTCGAGGGCCCTGGCCGCGCTTTGGGCGTGCTGTTCCGGCATGTGATGGTCAATCGCGGCGACATGCCGACCGGCACCGTGAACCGCATCCTGGCCCGGTGCGACCCGGACGCCGACGCGGGTGTCTTCGCCTGTCCGGACGTCCACGCGGCCGGCTGGGCCCGCACCATGATCCTGCGGCACCGGCGCGGCCCGGACGGCCGTCCGATCATCCCGCCGCTGGTCAAGCGGTCCCTCCTGGAGGCCCTCGCGGACGGCGCGCCGACGTCGCGGCTGCTGGCCGAGGTCGCCGAGGCCGACGATCCGGAGCTGGTCCTGGCTCTGCTGCCGCACGCCCGCCGGCTCGGTGCGCGCGACGCGGGACACGTCATCAAGACCCTGGACGCCCACGGCCTCCGCCGCGAGGCGAAAGGCAAGCGCGAGCTGTGGGCGCGGCGCAAGTACCCCATCAGATTCATGATCCTCGGGTTCCGGCGCGTCACCGCCGTGAGCAAGATGCATGTGCTCAACCGCCGGCTCATTCTCGATCCGGGAAAGGGCGAGGAGGCCATGACGCTGGATCGCTACCGCGAACTCGTCGCCGGCGCGCGCCCCGAATCCGCCGGCGGATACACCGCCGCGCGCCAAGCCGCCTGGCTCGGGCTGCGGACCGGGAGCCTCTCACCCGCCGAGATCCTGGAGCACACCCGGCCGGCCGCCCTCGCCGTGTCGCTGGCCGACTGCGACGGCACCGACATGTGGCGGCCCGGCGAGGCCCGCGCCTCGGACAACGTCCGGGCGCTCATCGCGCGGGACGCGAGCGAACGGCTCGGCAATGACCCGAAGCGCTGGGCCCGCGTGATAGCCCGCGTGAACTCCTACGCCGGCACCGTGCCCGAGCTCCTCGCCGATCCCGACCCCTTCGCCGGCCACCAGCACTGGTCCTCGGTGGACTACAGCTCCCTGATCCGCAGCGACTTCCACGCGGCCAACGTGCTCCTGGCGATGGCCGCGCGCGACGTCGCCGACCGGGCCCTGGTCACCAAGCGCATGAAGCGCACGATCACCCGCGCGGCCGGCAACCCTCCCCTGTGCCGTCCGCTGACGGACTGCATCATCGCTCGCGGCACCGCCCCGCAGCGCGAACAGCTGGCGGCCAACGAGGCCACCCCGGACTCGGTCCTGGCCCGCCTGATCGAGGTGACGCAGCGGACGGAGGTCCTGCTCGCGATCCTCGAACGCGAGCTGGTCGGGCCCGACGTCGTCACCGAGGTCTTCGCCGTCATGCCGCGCGACCGCGGGTTGAAGGAGTGGATCGTCGAAACCGTGAGCTTCGATCCGGCGATGGCCCTGAAGGCGCTCCGCTGCACGGCGGACGATCCGGAGTGGATACTGCGGGTCCTGCGCGCCGCGAACAACGAGTTCGACGAACCGGGCCGGATGGCGGCCTACGTGCTGCTCGCCGAGGTGGCCGGGGTGGAGGCCGTGTGGGCACTGGAGCAGGAGCGCGTGGGGACGCTCGCCGACATGGAGCCCTCTGTGCGCGCGTCGATGGCCTCCGGCGACGCGGAGCCGCTGATCGAGGCCGCCTGGAACTCCCCGATCGAGATGACGGACGTGCCACTCGCCGAGCTGGCGAGCCTTGAGGACGCCCTGGAGCGACCGCTGGTCCGGCCGGTCGTGGACTTGATCCGCACGGTCCTCGACGGGCACACCGAGCGCTGGCTGCAACTCGCTGACCTGCTGATGGAGCGGCCGTACGCGACCGACGAGGAACTCATCACCGAGATCGCCGCGCGAAACGCCGCATAGCCGCGAGCGCCGGGACCCGACTTCGCCAGCACCGCCACCATCGCCACCACCGCAACGCACTCGCAGTGGCAGTCGCCGTGGCAGCCGCAGCCGCAGCCGCCGTGGCAGTAGCAGTCGCCGTAGCAGTGGCAGTGGCAGTCGCAGTCGCAGCCGCAGCCGCAGCCGCAGCCGCAGCCGCAAGCTGGGCCGTACCGCGCCGCACCGCAACCCCCGCCCCTCCATCACGTCCCCGCCTTCAACCCCGCAATCCGATCGTTCACATACGCCACCGCGTCCTCGAACGGCGTCTCCCGCTCCGGAAACCGCATCCCGGTCGCCATCGGCGCCGCCACCCGGTCCAGCCGGAACACCCTCCAGTCGGCGCGGTCCGGGTCGTACGCGACCAGGTACCAGCGCCGTCGGGTCGGTACCAGCCGGTACGGCTCCACATGCCGCCGCGTCTGGCTCCCGTCCGCCGCGAGGTAGCCGAACCGCAGCGTCTGGCGTGCGGTGACGGCTCCCGCGATCTCCGTGAGGTCCGCGATGTCCACCAGCGGCGTGTCCCCGGCCGGGATCGGCGCCGTGGCCCCGACCAGGGCGTCGACCCGGTACCGCAGCCGCGAGGGCAGGATCTGCTGAAGTTTGGCCAGCGCCCGGACCGACGCCTCCTCGATGCCCTCGACGGCGTGGCTGGCCGATGTCCGCAGGCCCACCGCGATCGCCACCGCCTCGTCGTCGTCCAGCAGCAACGGCGGCATCGCCTGCCCGGACCCGAGCCGGTAGCCGCCGGCCGCCCCCTGCGTCGCCTCGACCGGGTAGCCGAGGCCGCGGAGCCGGTCGACGTCCCGCCGGATCGTGCGCGGGGTGACCTCCAGACGCTCGGCCAGGACGGAGCCCGGCCACTCGCGCCCGGTCTGGAGCAAGGACAGCAGCCGGAGCAGCCGCGCGGGGGTGTCGGTCACGAGTTCCACGATGGCACAGAACTAGGACATGATCTGACCTATATGGGGTCTAGCGTCGAAGACATGACACGCATCGCGGAAATCGCAGACACAGTCAAGGACATCGAGGCCACCAAGACCGGCGAGCTGCCGGCCGCCCAGCCGTTCGACCTGCGGACCTCGATCCGCTTCCTCAGCGGGTTCGGCGCCTGCAAGGGCGACCAGATCCTCACCGACGACAGCATCGCCAAGGCCCTGGCCGTCGACGGCCGCGCGGTCGTCTTCGAGGTCACCCCGACCCCGGCCGGCCTCGCCTACCGGCTGTCCGCCGACACCCCGATCGACGCCGGCGTCGAGCAGCGGACCCGGACCGCGATCGACCGCTACCTGAGCCTGTCCGACGACCTCACCGAGTTCTACGCCCTGGCCGAGGCCGACGATCCCGCCTACGCCGACCTGGTGGACCAGCTGCGCGGCCTGCACCATGTCCGCTTCCTGACGCTCCCCGAGATCGCGACCTGGGCGCTGGTCTCGCAGCGGACGCCGAAGTCGCACGCGCTCGGCATGAAGCGCCGCATCCAGGCCCTCGGCCCGGCCACGACCGTCGACGGAGTCCGGTTCCAGGCCTTCCCGGAAGTCGCCGTCCTCGCCGAACTGAGCGACGCGGAGTGGTTCTCGCTGGTCCGCAACGAGCGCAAGGCCGCCTATCTGGGCAACATGATGCGCGGGCTCCAGGAAATCGGCGAGGACTTCCTGCGGAAGGCGTCCTACAAGGACGCCTACGCCACGCTCCGCTCGATCAAGGGCGCCGGCGACTGGACGGCCTCAGCGATCATGCTGCGCGGCCTGGGCCGGATGGACCACGTGCCGCTGGGGATGGCCCAGTTCCAGGACGCGGCGATGGAGCTCTACGGCCGTCCGCTCGACGCCGATCGGGTGCGCCGCCACTACGGCGAGCACCTCGGCTACTGGTCCTACTACCTGAGGACCGGCGTCGGGGTCCTGCGCGGCCGCTCGGCGCAGAGCCCGGCCCCGGCGGCCTGCGCGGCCTGAACCGTCCTGGAACCCCGCGAACGCGGGGCCCAGGGCGATCAGCAATCAACCAGCCATCAGCTCACTCTGCCGACGTCAGCACCCGCGCACCGTCGTCCGTGATCGCGATGGTGTGCTCCGAATGCGCCCCGCGCGAACCGTCCGTGAACTTCAGCGTCCAGCCGTCCGGATCGGTGAAGATCTGGTTCGTCGACGCCGACCACCACGGCTCCAGCGCCAGCGTCAGCCCCGGACGCAGCACCAGCCCGCGGCCGGCCCGGCCGTCGTTCGGGACGTGCGGGTCCTCGTGCATGGTGTGGCCCAGGCCGTGCCCGCCGAACTGCATGTTGACCGGATAGCCGTGGCGCTCGGCCACCGCGCCGATCGCGGCCGAGACGTCACCGAGCTTCGCCCCCGGCCCGGCCGCCGCGATGCCCGCCGCCAGCGCCTCGCGCGTCGACTCCACCAGCCGCACGTCCTCCTCGCGGGGCGTGCCCACGATCGTCGTGCGCGCCGCGTCGGCGACCCAGCCGTCGATCGACACCGCGAAGTCCAGGGTCAGCACGTCGCCGTCCTTGAGCGTGTACTTGTGCGGCAGGCCGTGCAGCACCGCGTCGTTCACCGACAGGCAGATGACGTTGCGGAACGGCCCGCGGCCGAACGAGGGGGCGTAATCCCAGTAGCAGGACTCCGCGCCGCGCTCGTTGACCAGCCGCCGGGCCCGCTGCTCCAGGTCCATCAGGTTCACGCCGGGCCGGGCCAGCTCGGCCAGCTCGGCCAGGGTCTCGCCGACGAACCGGCCGGTCACCGCCATCTTGTCGATCTCTCGCGGCGTCTTCAGCTCGATCACCGGTTCGTCTCCATCCGCTCGGTCTTCTCCGTGGGCGCGGCCTTCCCGGCCGGGCCGTCCCGCCACAGCTGCTCGCCGTCGTCGTCCAGCACGCCGGTGGCCGCCAACCCGACCCGGCCGGCCACTCGCGCGGAGGCCGCATGGTCAGGATGGATGTGCGCCCGCACCTCGGCCACGCCGTGCTCCCGCAACCAGGCGACCATCCCGCCGGCCGCCTCCGCCGCATACCCGCGTCCCTGGAACTCAGCCCCCACGACCCAAGCCACGTCGGCCGCGCGGCCGGCGTCGACGACCGTGGCCTGCACGGTGCCGACGGCGACACCGTCCTCGGCGCGCCGCACGATCCAGTTGTGCCACTCCTGCGATCCGTCGGCCGGGCCGCCCGCGGCCTGACGCGCGTAGCGCGCGCGTAAGGCGTCCGGCGTCGGCGGTTCCCCGCCGATGAACGCATAAAGTTCCGGAGCGGCCAATACCGGAACCATCTCCTCGGCGTCCGCGGCGCTTAGCGGAGTCAGTAGTAATCGTGCGGTGGCTACAGGCTCTCTCAACACGCTCGCATGCTATGCGCCAGGCAAGCGTTCAGGACTCCGGGGATGCGGAGAAGGTGAACATCTTACTCGCGACAATACGCACGCCGACCCCGCCGACCAGGCCGTCCATCCACTCCTGGAATGCCGGCCCCTGTTTCGGCAGATAGAAATCCAGCATCGCCTGCCGCAGATCCGCGCACTCCGGTCCGTGCAGGTCGAACAACTCCGCCCGGCCGTGCACCGTCACCGACATCTCCTCCCCCGGCAGATATGTCGCGCTCACCGCCGGACGGGCCCGCAGATGCCGGATCCGGACGGCGTCCGGACCCGAGCTGAACCACCAGGAACCGCGGAGGAAATATCCGTCGAACGGCCCGGTCAGCGGGCGGCCGTCGGCGGTCGCCGTCGCCACCGTGATCAGCCGCATCCCCGACAGCCGCCCGACCAGGGACGCGGCGTCGAGCCGACGCTTTTCCGTGATGATTCCCCGCAGGTGGGGCCCCGCCGCGGCAATGCTCTGGTCGAGCAGGGACTGCAAAGCGGCGAGTTCTTCAGTGGTCTCCAGCATCCACCGAATATCGCAGCCCACGCCCACAATCGCGGCCGCGCCGCGCCCGGCGCCGACCCATCCGAGTCGAACGTCCGGGGTTACCCACGAAGTTGCCGCCGTATCCGCATCGTTACTCATCTGTGACATCCCGAGTTGACACACGCCACAGGGCAAGAGGATCCTCATATTCCGTTAGGACACCTCGTTCGGTGAGGCGTCTTCACGGACAAAGGCCACTGATCCCATCGGTCGAGAGACCCTCCGGATCAGGACAGATCTCCTCGGCTTAAGGGGTGATCCCAAGTGGCTGCGCAGCTGACGCTACGCCGTGAAGTGCCGAAGCTCTGACGAGAGAGGTGGCCGGACCGATCCTGCCAGCGTCGTGCAATGGTGAACGGCGAGTGAACGGCAGAGGTTTTCCGGGTTTGCCTCCCAGGGGTGTCGCACGATCGTGTCCATGTCGGGTGTGTGGACGCGACCAGGGACCAGGCGCCGCGGCGCCGCGGCGGCCAGGGAGGTGGTTGCGATGAACCCAGGCAGTAGTTCGGGCCACAGTCGGCCCCGCATCGCGCACGACCCAGTCCTCCGTTCCTCCCTCGGCGCGCGCTGACCCGATCAGCATTCCGCTCCCACCCCGGGCCCGCCCGGGCCGCCTCGGCGTGCCCGGACGCGCCCCGGGCGGGTCCGTCGCGCCGCCCGACCAGCCGCCACAACCGGCAGCAGGGGGTGTTTCCACATGACCACGGCCACGCTGAACAGCGACGTCCCCGGCCTGCGCACCGGCGCAGTGCTCGATGACGCCCACGTCGGCGACATCAAGGGTGCATTCGGCACCATCAACCTCGACGACCACGGCACCGGCCGCGGGCTGTCGGCGAAGCTCAAGACCCTGCTGGCCGTCGTCGGCCCCGGCCTGATCGTGATGGTCGGCGACAACGACGCCGGCGCCTTCGCCACCTACGGCCAGGCCGGGCACCAGTACGGCACCCGCCTGCTGTGGACACTGCTGCTGCTGGTCCCGGTGCTGTACGTGAACCAGGAGATGGTGCTGCGGCTCGGCGCGGTGACCGGCGTCGGGCACGCCCGGCTGATCTTCGAGCGGTTCGGCAGGTTCTGGGGCGCGTTCAGCGTCATCGACCTGTTCATTCTCAATGCTCTGACACTGGTGACCGAGTTCATCGGCATCACGCTGGCCACCGGCTATCTCGGACTGCCCAAGGTCCCGTCAGTGGTCATGGCGGCGCTGGTCGTGGTGGCGGCCGCGATGACCGGCTCGTTCCAGCGCTTCGAGCGGATCGCGCTGGCGCTGTGCGCCGGCTCGCTGCTGCTGATCCCGATCTCGATCATGGCGCACCCCTCGGCCGGCGCGATGGCGCACGGCTTCACCACCCCGGCGCTGCCCGGCGGCTCCGGCCAGATGGCCGCGGTGATGCTGCTGGTGATCGGCATCGTCGGCACCACGGTGGCGCCCTGGCAGCTGTTCTTCCAGCAGAGCTACGTCATCGACAAGCGCATCACGCCGCGCTTCATGAAGTACGAGAAGGCGGACCTGTCGATCGGGATCGTCGTGGTCGTGGTCGGCGCGGCGGCGACGATCGGGCTGGGCGCGGTCGCCGCGGCGCACCTGCCGGGGCCGTTCACCGACGCCGCCGACGTGGCCCGCGGCCTGTCCGCCTACGGCGGCCGGGTGCTCGGCGACCTGTTCGCGGTGGCACTGCTGGACGCCTCGATCATCGGGGCCTTCGCTGTGTCGCTGTCCACCGCCTACGCGATGGGCGACTGCCTGAAGATCAACCACTCGCTGCACCGCGGCGTGAAGCAGGCCAAGGGCTTCTACGCGGTCTACGTCGGCGTGATCGCGCTGGCCGCGACCATCGTGCTGGTGGCCAGCGACCACGTGCAGGGCGTGCTGACGGTCGGCGTGCAGGCGCTGGCCGGGGTGCTGCTGCCGTCGGCGTCGGTGTACCTGCTGCTGCTGTGCACCGACAAGGCGGTGCTGGGGCCGTGGGTCAACGGACGGCGGACCACGGTGTTCACCGCGGGAGTGATCGCGGTGCTGGTGGCGCTGTCGCTGGTGCTGACCGGCTCGGTGCTGGACCCGAACATCACGGCCGGCCAGATCGAGGCGATCCTGGCGGTGTGCGCGCTGGCGGCGCTGGGGCTGGGCGCCGGGATGGGGGCCAAGGCGCTCATCGCGCGGCGGGCTCCGGGCTATGTCGCCGAGGTCGTCGACCGGTCGGGCCGCGACGAGTGGCGGACGCCGGCACTGGCCGAGCTCGGGCAGGTCCAGTTCTCGCTCGCGCGGCGGGTGAGCCTGGCGGTGCTGCGGACGTATCTGGCGGTGGCGACGGTGCTGGTGGTAGTCAAGCTGTGCACGATGATGTTCGGGCACTGAGAGTCGGCTGCTGAGAGTCGGCCGCTGAGCTTGGCTGCTGAACAGAGCTCGACTGCCGAGCAGGTGTGATTGATGGCAAAAGGTAGGGGCTGACCGGGTTCTCCCGATCAGCCCCACTTGCTTTTCCCCATACCTCAACAACCTCAGCGCCGTTCGAGAAAAGCTTCCTCCAAGTCCAGCTGGTTCAGAACGCGCCGGTACACGTCGTCGTTGATCTCCCGCGAGTCCCGCAGATGCTCGACCGCGGCGCGTTCGGCGTCCAGCATCGAGCGCCGCGCGTCGTCGACAGCCGCGGCGCGAGCGCTCGGGCCGCCGGACGCGACCTGCTGCGCATACCGCCGCGCCTTCTCGCCGCGCCACAACGCCTGGTCCCGCATGCGGTCCACGGCCGGGTCCGGGAGTTGCGCCTCCAGTTCGTCCAGGCGCGCGAGGCCGGCATTGGCCGCCGTGCCCATCGCGCTGCAATAGGCGAACGCGTCCTCCTTCTCCTCCTCCACGGCGGTGATGCCGAGCCGGCGGATCAGGGGAGGCAGCGTCAAGCCCTGCACGATGAGCGTCGCCAGCACCACGAACAAGGTGAGGAACTGCACCAGTTCGCGTTCGGGGAGCGGTTCGCCGGTGTTGGTCGTCATGGGGATCGAAAGCACGGCGGCCAGCGACACCACGCCGCGCATGCCGGCCCAGCTCACGACGAAAAGCGTTCTGACCGCTTGGGATTCCGTCGACCGGTTGGGCGGCGTGCCGCGGAACCGCCGGGTGAACTGGTGGCCCAGGAAGCCGAAGGTGAACACGCCGCCGAACCGCGCCACCACCACGATCGCGAACGCCGCCAGGCCGTAGCCGATCAGCTGGAAGCCGCTCCAGTGGTCCACGTCGCGCAGGATCGGGATCAGCTGCAATCCGATCAGGGCGAACACCGTGGCTTCGAGGATCTCGACGATCACGTCCCACACCGCGGTGTCCAGCATGCGGGTCGCGTAGCCGGCGCGGACCCGTCGATGGCCGAGGTAGAGGCCGAGGATGACCACGCCCATCACGCCGGACACGTGCACGGCCTCGGCGGTGATGTAGACGACGAACGGCAGTATCAGCGAGATCGAGCTCTCGGCGCGCGGGTCGCGCATCCGGAACCGGATCGGATCCCAGACCATCGCCACCACCGCGCCGATCAGGATGCCGCCGGCCGCGGAGAGCAGGAACCGGCCGATGGCGTCGATGAACGTCACGGTCTCCCCGACCGCGGCGGCCAGCGCGATCCGGAAGGCGGTCAGGGCGGTGGCGTCGTTGAACAGCCCCTCCCCGACCAGGACGTCGACGGTCCGGCGCGGCAGCCCCAGCCGTCTGGCGATGGAGATGGCCGCGACGGTGTCCGGCGGGCCGAGCACCGCACCGAGCACGAAGGCCACCGGCAGCGGCATCTCGGGGATCAACAGGTGCATCGCGAAGCCGGTGAGCATGGTGGTGACCAGGACCATCGCCACCGACAGGATCAGCACGGCCTGCCAGTTCTGCCGCAGCGACGGCACCGAGGTCTCGACCGCCGCCTGGTAGAGCAGGGGCGGCAGCAGGATCATCAGGACGAATTCGGGTTCGAGGTCGTAATCCGGGATGAAGGGTGCGATGGACACCACGATGCCGATGACGACCAGCACGAGGGGCCCGTTGAGCGCGAAACGCCGCGCGAGGGCGGAGACGACCACTGAGAAGAAGGGGACGCCCAGGAGGAATAGGAGGTGTTGCGCCGTCATGACACCTGATCATCCCATAGTGGACGTCTTCCGCGCGGTGTCGGCGGATGGCTATCCGCGTGCCGTCTGCCACACGCGCTCGGGCACTGCCTCCACGAGTGACACCAACATGTTGAGATTGGTCTCGATCCAGTGCGGCTTGAGCGTTCCCGAGCCCCAGGTCAGCAACCGGGTGCCCTCCACCCGCCAGGAGAAGTCGGGCCAGGAGGCGATGAGCCGCAGGACCTGCGGTCCGAGCAGGTCCGCAGCGAGCTGGAGGTTCGCGGCGTAGACGTGATACCGGCGGTCGAACGCCGGATCGCCGATGACGAACTCCGGCATCGCCAGCTGCCCGCCGCTGCGGCTGCTGAGCTCACGCCGTCCGGAGCGGGCCACCACCTCCAGCGCGGGCAGCGCGACCGGGAGGTCGTCGACGCAGGCCACCCAGGCGTGGTGGGTGTCGTCGCCGTCGCTGCCGGGGGTGCGGTATTCGTAGTCCAGCACGAGGACCGCGCGGCCGCTGTGGCTGCCGCGCAGCACCCGGCGGGCGACGCGCTTGTGACCGATGGTGAACGGCGGGCCGCCGAAGGTGTCGGGTATCTCGCGGTCGTTCTTGGTCAGGTCCCACTGCTTCACGGCCGCCAGCGCGGTGAGCGCCCTGTTGCGACGGGCGGCGGCGACGGCGCCGGCGGCGCCCAGGACGACGAGGAATCCGATGAAGATCTCGGTGACAACGGGCACGGGACCATCCCTACCATCACGCTGTGAACGGCGTCACCGTCGGCGAGGTCGGCGGAGTCGCGAAGGACTCAGATCTTTTAGTTGCTTGGTTGGTGTTGGTACTCGGGCTCAGCGCGTGCCGTTGCAGTAGTAGGCGACGTTGTTGAAGTACTGGTTGTCCCAGAAGTACAGGTCGGCCCAGGTCTGCGGCCCGGCGACGCCGTCCACGTCGATCTTCGGATACGGCGGCGTGCCGCCCGGCGACTTCACGGTCGGGGCGTTGTTGCAGGACTGGAAGCTCGTCAACGCGCTTTGGGTGTCGGCGCCCCAGGCGCCGTCGATGGCGAGCGGCTTGATGCCCAGCATCGATTTCTTGAGCAAGCACTGAAGCTGCTTGACCGCGTTGGCGTTGGTCGAGCCCTTCTGAAGGGTGGGCATCTGCGCCGCCGGCAGGTTCAGGTAGGTGCAGTCGGTGGAGGGCGGCGGGGCGGTGGTCTTGGGAGCGCTGCTGGCCGGGGTGCTCGGCTTGGCGGTGGTGGCCGGCGCGGTGGTCGCGGGGCTGCCCGGGGTGGTGCCCTTGGACGAGGGCTTGGCCGGCGCGCCGCTGACGCTGGAACTGGTGGCGCCGGGCTTGGCCGACGTGCCGCCGGTGGACTTGGCGCCGGTGGCACCGGTCGTGCCGGCCGCACCCGGACTGCCGGGCGCCGAGCCCGAGGAACCAGTGGCGGCACCGGGGCCGCCGGGGATCGCGGCGCTGGAGACGGCGCCGCCGCCGGGGAGGGTGTCGCCGTTGGGCTTGCCGGAGACGGAGATCGCGGCGCCGGGGAAGTCGGCCGCGCCGACGGCACCGCTGGACGACTCGGTGGCGGCGAGGGCCGAGCCCGAGGGGTTCTTCGAGGAACCGCCGCCGGTGAACGCGATCGCGGCGCCGCCTATGCCGAGGACGGCCACGGCGGCGAGGGCGGAGGCTATGAGGGTTTTGCGACGGCGGTCGGGGGCCGGGGCGGCGGGGCCGTTGGTGTTGCGGCCGGAGCCGTTGGTGTTGCGGCCGGGACCGTTGGTGTTGCGGCCGGAGCCGAAAGCGGGCTGGCCAGCCGCCGAGCCATCAGCCAACGGCATGCCGTACGGCGACTGCATCATCGGCGGCAACGGCGCCTCGGCCTCGTACGACGTCCCCATCTGCGTTCCAGGTACCGGTGCCTGCGGCTGCGCTCCTGGTGCCGGCGCTGCCTGCGACTGGCCGGACTGGCCTGACTGATCGGGCTGGCCGAACGCCCCCGCGAACGGCGTGGACGCGCCGTCCTGCGAACCATCGGACGGGTTCTCGGGCATCCGCGGCGCGGGCGGCGTCTGCGGCCCCTGGGGCGTCCCCCACTGCGGGTAATGGTCGGCCGAACTCATGACGGCTTATCGTATCCGCGCCCCGATACGATCATGCGCCGGGTACGGCAAAGCTCTCGTAAAACCCCTGACGCCGGGCCGGACAGGTGGCGTCCGACACGCGGACGCACGCCTGAACCTCGGCAAACGTGTTGTGGCGGGCCCGTGGACAGGAGGATCATCGGGTCCATGACGCTGCCCCGCCAGCGCCCTCAGGGGCCTGCCACGCGACCGGTGCCTGTGCGCGAAGGCCTGCCCGACGAGGCCGCCCCGAACGGGCGCGAATCCAGCGATCCCTGGGGCAAGGTCCCGTTCCGGGTCACGGTCGACGATTCCGACACCCCCTACGACGTCGTGGACGCCCTCCTCCTCACCCCCTTCACCACCGGCGCGCAGCCCCACGCGCGCCACTCCCGCCTGGACGCCCTGCGCGAGGACGCCACCCTGGTGCCCGCCGAGGGCGAGGTCCTGCGCTCCGTGGTCGAGGACAAGCGCGAATCCTGCCTCACCGCCGGACCCGGCTGGACCGCCCGCTCCGTCCGCTGGTCCAGCGGCGGCGGCGAGGTGACCGTCGTGGCCGAAACCCCCGAACTCGCCACCAAGATCCTCGAACAAGCCACCGACGGCGTAGCGGCCGAAGAAGAACCCGAAGAAGAAAAAGTCTCCGTCGGCTTCTGGTACGCGGCCCCCCAACGAGGCCCCTACCGCACCGTCCGCACCATCACCGCCGAACCCTGGGAAGCGGTCCGCAAAAACTACTCCGCCTCCGCCGCCACCGCCCTCGACAAACTGATGGCCGTCCGCCGCACCGAGACCACCGGCCGCATGATCCTCCTCCACGGAGCCCCCGGCACCGGCAAAACCACAGCCCTGCGCACCCTCGCCCGCGAATGGCGCGAATGGTGCCAAGTCGACTACGTCCTCGACCCCGACGCCCTCTTCAACTCCCCCGGCTACCTGATGGAAGTAGCAATGGGCGTCGAGTACCACGGCCACGGCGACGAAGACGAAAACAAACGCCGCTGGCGCCTCCTCCTCCTCGAAGACTGCGACGAACTCATCCGCGGCGAAGCCAAAGCCACCAGCGGCCAAGCCCTCTCCCGCCTCCTCAACCTCACCGACGGCCTCCTGGGCCAAGGCCGCGACGTCCTAGTAGCCATCACCACCAACGAAAACCTGGCCAGCCTCCACCCCGCGGTCATAAGACCAGGCCGCTGCCTCGCCCAAATCGAAGTAGGCCCCCTCCCCCGCCCCGAAGCCCTAGCGTGGATGAACCACGAACACGCGGACGCGACCAAACTGGGCACGGGCGCTGCGACGCTGGCGGAGCTGATCGCGGCACGGGATGGGAACGAGCCGGTGGCTGCTGGTGGGGATGATGCGGGGACGGGGTTGTATTTGTAGGTGGGGGCGCGCGTGTGCGCGGTGTGCGGCGGGCGCGGGCGGTCGGCGGCTGGCAGGGGCCGGTCGGCGGTTGCCGCGCGCTGGCTGCCGGCCGACGGTTGGCAATGACTGGCCAGCAGTCGGCTGAGGCCGGTCGCAGGTAGCCGCTCGCAGGTAGCCGCTCGCAGGTAGCCGCTCGCAGGTCGCCACTCGCAGGTCGCCACTCGCAGGTCGCCGGTCGCCGGTCGCCGGTCGCCGGTCGCCGGTCGCCGGTCGCCGGTCGGCTGAGGCTGGTTGGCAGGCTGTGGCTGGTCGGCAGGCTGTCGGCAGTCGGCAGTCGGCAGTCGGCAGTCGGCAGTCGGCAGTCGATGGTCAGCAGGCGGCGCCGGGTAGGCGGTCGGCGGCTGTCTGGCGGGTGCTGGCGAGTGTTGGCGGAAGCCAGGCGGGCGCTTGGCGGGTGCTGGCAGCAGCTTGGCGGGTGCTGGCGGAGTGTATTTGCGTATGTCCAGCGCTCGCGAGATAGGCCATTGCGCCATTCGGGTGAAAGCCGTGACAACGCCGGAGGCCACTTTCTACGTGCTCCATATGGAGGTCGCGTGGAGGGGCAAGCAGCACTCGCAAGCGAGCGAAACGACACCCGACACCCGACACCATTTGTCCCTGCGGCGCCGATCGGCCCATGTCACCGGTCACCCGCACACCGCCGGTCAGTCCCACGCCGCCCCACCCCGCAGATCGCCCCCTGCCAGCCGCCGGCCGCCCGCGCGGCGCCGATTACCCGCGCGCCGCAAATCGCCCCCACCCCGCAGATCGCGCCCCCACCCCGCCCGCCGCCCACGCACCGCAGGTCGCCCGCACCCCGTCGGCCGCCCGCACTCCGACGGTCGCCCGTGTGCCGCAAGACATCCTGCGCCGCCGAACATGCACATGCCGCCGATGGGCCTGCGCCACCGGTCCCCCGGACCCCCGGACCCGCCGATCGGGCCTGCGCCACCAGCCCCCGGGCCCGCCGATCGGGCCCGCGCACCAGCCATCCGGACGCACCGATCGGGCCTGTGCCGCCGGTCATTCGGACCCGTCGATCGGGCCTGTGCCGCCGGTCGCTCGCGTCGTGGATCGACCCGCGTCGTGGATCAGTCCTGAGTTGAGGGGATAGTGGGCGGTAATCCGAAGGGGGCGAGGACTGTGGTGTCGAAGCGGGTCAGGGCTCGGATTCCCTTGTGGGTCAGGGTCAGGGTGATCAGGCCTGTGGCGCGGGGTGGGTTGTTGGGGGTGATCAGGTAGGTGGCGAGGGCGGGGCGGAGGTTGGCGCGGGTGGGGAGGAGGCGGAAGCGGCGGTTGGAGGCGAAGAGGTTGGTGCAGAAGGTGGCTACTTGGGTGCGGCCTTCGTATTCGAGGGGGATGGGGGGCATTGACATGAAGACGTCGTCGGTCAGGAGGGCTATGACGGCGGGTAGGTCGGCGGCTTCGTAGGCGGTGATGAAGCGGGATACCAGGGCGGACTCTTCGGGGGAGTTGGGGGCTGGTTCGGGGGTGGGTGGGCGGTGGGCGAGGGTGGCGCGGGCGCGTTTCAGGGCGCTGGTCACGGACTCGGTGGTGGTGTCGAGCATGGTGGCGACCTCGGTGGCGGGGAAGCCCAGGACGTCGCGGAGGATCAGGGTCGCCACTTGGCGGGGTGGCAGGGTCTGGAGTGCGGTGATGAAGGCCAGGGACATGGATTCGCTTTGCTCGTAGCGGGTTTCGGGGCCGGGGACCGGGGGGCCGAGGTGGGTGTCCGGGTACGGTTCCAGCCAGGTCACCTCGCCGAGGCGGGTGGGTTCAGGGGGCTGATACGCGCCGAAGTCCCAGGGGGCGGCGGGGCGGCGGGCGGCGGCGCGGCGGGCGTTGAGGCAGCGGTTGGTGGCGATCCGGTACAGCCACGTCCGCAGTGAGGCGCGCTCCTCGTAGCCGGACAGTCCTTGCCACGCCGACAGCAGCGTGTCCTGGAGCACGTCCTCGGCGTCCTGGAACGAGCCGAGCATTCGGTAGCAGTGGACCTGGAGCTCCCTCCGGTACGGCTCCGTCAGCTCGCGAAAGTCATCACCGTCGCCTCCGCGGGCTCGGGCCAGCAGGTCATTTGTCAGCACTGTCACTCCCACTCCGATAGGGACACCGCCCGATCCCCGAACTGGGCGCTCCGCGGACGCCCAGTTTCCACGACCGGAGGGTTCTGCATCGTCAGCGATCGATGGCAGACGGCAGATGGCAGATGGCAGATCGCCGTTGCCCAATGCCCAGTGATCGATGCGCGAAGCCCGAGACCCGAAGCCCGAAGCCCGATGCCCAGGCCCAAAGCCCGAAGCCCGGCCATGGGCCATCGGCGAGCCAAAAAACCCGAAAGGAAACACCATGTTGCTCCAGGACAAGGTCGCCATCGTCTACGGCGGCGCCGGCGCGATCGGCGGCGCGGTGGCCCGTGCGTTCGCCGCGGAGGGCGCTCGCGTGCATGTCACCGGGCGGTCCCTTGAGGCGGCGCGGGCCGTCGTCAAGGACATCACCGCCAATGGCGGCCAGGCCGAGGCCGCCGAGGTCGACGCTCTCGACGAGGCCGCCATCGGCCGGCATCTCCAGGACGTCGTGGACCGCGACGGCCGCGTCGACATCTCGTTCAACGCGGTCGGCATCCCCGACGGCGACATCCTCGGCAAGCCCGTCACCGAAATCGGCCCGGAGCTGTTCATGCGCCCGGTGCTGGCCTACACCAGCTCGTACTTCCACACCGCGCGCCTCGCCGCCCGGCACATGATCCCGCAGGGCTCGGGCGTCATCATGACCGTCACCGCGTTGCTGTCACGCAAGGGCACGACGCTCAACGGCGGCTACGGCCCCGCCCAGGCGGCGAAGGAGGCGCTGACCCGCGACCTGTCGGCCGAGCTGGCCCCGAAGGGGATCCGGGTGGTCGGCGTACGCCCGCACGGCATGCCCGAGGCCGAGTCGATGCGGGACGTCTACGACGCCAAGGCCGACGTCCTCGGCATCACCTGGGAGCAGTTCCAGGGCTTCCTCGCCGCCGACACGCACCCCCGCCGGGTCATGCACCTCGACGAGGTCGCGACCGTCGCCGCGTTCCTGGCCTCGGACCGCGCCGGAGGGATGACCGGCACGACGGTCAACCTCACCATGGGCAGCCTGGACGACTGACCGTCCGCAGGAGGCGGCCCCGGCCCCTGAACGCGCACCGCTCCCGGGCCTGGGTGAGGCCTGCCCGGGAGCGGTGCGCTCGGGTCCGGGTGGGGGACCGGGTCCCGGTCCGGGTCCACCTAATTCCCCACGAAAACCCTGCCGTCGTACCCGTAGTACCGCTCGACCGCAGGCACAACCCGGCCAGGATCATGGCAGGAGATTGTGATAGTCCCGTCGACCTCCACCCTGCCGACAAAATCAAGACCCTGTTTCTGCCAGAAGTCCCGATCAGCCGCCAGCCGCGCGCCCAAGGCCGACACCTCGGCCGCATTCAGAACACTGTCCCGAAACACGACGTAGAACGGCCTCGCCGCCGCCTCCGCATCACGCTCCAACGTCGAATCCCTGCCCGGAACGCGATACACGATCACGGTGAGCTGATCAGCATCCGAGACCGGCGACTGCACACCCGTCGCATAGTCGATCCCTGGCACACCGACCCCCGTCGTGGCGCCCGCGTGAGCAGCCTTCAGCTCCCCCTCCACCCGCGCCAAAGCCTGAAGCCGCGCGTCCAACGCCGACTCCGCCCGCCCGCCGGCCGCGATCGCCGGCTGCCTCACATGATCCGACGCCGGCCACCGCCCGAAGATCGGCCCGATCAGCAGCGCCCCGAAAACCGCCGCCACCACGACCCCGATGCCGACCGCCATCCGCGCCCGTCGGTGGTACCGATCCTCGGCGGCCACCGCCCGCCCAGTCACCGTCGCGATCGGAGCGGCCACGAAGCCGGGCATCCCCCCGGCCAGCAGCTCCCGCGCTCGCGGCCCCGTCGCAATATCCTGTTTTAGATCCCCGCCACTCATAACGCCGCCTCCGGCCTTCGCATGTATCCCCGTCGTCGAAGGACGCCTCAGCAGGCGTCATGTTTGCTAACGAAGTGAGACACGCACGAGGTTGGCTGGAGGCTGCAAGGCAATTCGGTCCAGTCAGCGCTGCTGAGCCATCGCGTCGACGAGATCGAGGACGAGTTCCGCGTATACCGCCGGCTGCTCGCCCTGAATGACGTGCCCCGCCCCGGCGACCCGCACGACGCGGTCCGCCCCGAACGCGGCTTCGAAGATCGCGACCTGGTCCGGTGCCGTCACCAGATCCGCCTCGCCGAGAACCAGCCGGCTCGGCACCGTCAGACCGGCGAGCAAGGCCGTCAGGTTCTCCAGCAGCAACGGGCTTTGGAACAGCAGTTCCGCCGCACGGTCGTCGGCCTCGTCATGCAGCCTCTCGACGAGCTCGTGGTCCAGCAGCCCGCGGTCGGAATCCGGGTGCAGGAACCACCTCTCGCCGAGCGGGCCGAGGCGGCCGAGCAGCTCGGTGCGCATCGGGTCGTCAGCGAACAGCTCCGTGCTCGCCGCGTCGTCCCGGCACGCCTGAGCCTCTTCCGGCCGACCATGCCGCTCGAAGAGGGTCGCGACGACCGGCAGCCGGAAACGCCGGGTACTCGCCACGTCCCACGACGGGTTCTCGAAGATCACACCGCGCACGCTCGCGGGATACCGGGCGGCGTATCTGGTGGCGAGCCGTCCGCCGTAGGAGTGGCCGATCACGAACCACGACGCGATACCCAGCGCCTCTCGAAGCGCTTCGCAGTCTTCGACGATGATGTCCTCGGACAGCGGCTCGTCGGGCCCGAGGGCGTCCGATTGGTGGAATCCGCGCTGGTCGAACGTGACGAGCCGCACCCCGCGCGCAAGCGTCTGTCCCTGCCACTGCACGAAGTTGTGGCAGCCCATCCCGGGTCCGCCATGCAGGTAGAGCAAGGCTGGAGCATCAACGTCGCCGAGTTCGTACACGTACAAACGAGTCCCGCGGACCTCTATGTGCCTCCCGTGAATGCTCACGTTCTGGGACGCTATCAGCCTTTCAATCGACGACCAGAACCAGTTTCCGACGCCCGCCGCCTTTCTCAGCTTCCTGATGTGCTTCACCGACCGAGGCCAGCGGAAAGGTCTGAACGGCGGGTACCGCAAACCTTCCAGACTCGATCAAGTCGCCGATCTCTCCGATCACGTGGAGGGCCCGGCCCGAATCGCCGCGGCTGAACAGAACTCCGTACTCCCGCGCGCCTTCGAAGTCTGCGATGGTCACGACGTTCGGCGTGCGTCCGGTCAGTTCGATCAGTTCGGGGAGCACGCCGCTGCCAGCGACGTCGAGCGCGAGGTCGACGCCATCGGGCGCGAGAGCGCGGACGCGTTCGACCAGACCATCGCCATACGTCACTGGCTCCGCGCCAAGGGAGCGCAGGTAGTCGTGGTTGGCCGAGCTTGCGGTACCAATAACCCGCGCCCCGCGCGCCACTGCGAGTTGGACGGCGGCGCTGCCGACGGTGCCGGAGGCGCCGTTGACCAGCAGTGTGCAGCCGCTCGTGACGCCGAGTTGGTCCAAGGCCCGGGTGGCGGTCTCGACGGCGGCGGGCAGGGCCGCGGCGGCGGCGAATCCGAGTGCGGCGGGGATCGGCGCGTAGTGCGCGAGGACCGCCGACTCGGCCTGGGCCGCGCCGTCGCGGGTGAAGCCGAACACCCGGTCGCCGAGCGCCACGTCGGTGACGCCGGCGCCGAGTTCGTCGACGGTTCCCGCCGCTTCGTGGCCGAGGGTCTGGGGCAGTTCCTCGTCCATCAGGCCTTTGCGTTTCTTCCAGTCGCTGGCGTTGACGCCGGCCGCGCGGACGGCGATCCGTACCTGGCCGGGGCCGGGGTGCGGGTCCGGCAGGTCGACGAGTTCGAGCACGTCCGGTCCCCCGAACCGGTCGAAGCGGACCGCCTTCATGGTGGGCTCCGTTCGCGGTGCGGGACGGCTTCGGGCCGCCGTCACGTCGACGACAAGTCTGCCGTGTGCTCGCTAATGCCGCACGAAATTGGGTCCGGCCTGGGGCTGTTCGTCGTAGTAGCGGTGGAAGACGGCGGTCGACCCGCTCGACAGCGGCGGCACGATCCACGACCATTCGGCCGGGCAGGCCCGGCCAGCCCGCTGCTCCTTGTCGAGGTGTTTCAGGAACCGGTGCGACTCGGTATGGTGGTCGGCGATGGTGACGCCGGCCGCTTCATACGAATGCAGTACGGCGAGGTTCAGTTCGACGAGTGCGCGGTCCCGCCACAGGGTGCGTTCGTTGCCGGTGTCCAGGCCGAGGTTGGCGGCGACGGTCGGCAGCAGGTCGTAGCGGTCGGCGTCGGCGAGGTTCCGGGATCCGATCTCGGTGCCCATGTACCAGCCGTTGAAGGGCGCGCAGGGGTAGTGCAGGCCGCCGATCTCCAGGCACATGTCGCTGACCGCGGGCACGGCGTGCCAGCGCAGGCCGAGTTCGGCGAACCAGGAATGGCGGGGGTGGGACAGCGGAACTTCCAACACACAGTCCCTCGGCAGCACGTGGACGTAGGGCCGGTAGCCGAACGCCTCGATCACCAGCGGCAGCACGTCGAACGCTGTGCTGTGCCCGTACCAGCCGAGGGCCCGGACGGCTTCGGTGAGCGCGATGTTGCGCGGGTCGCCGACCACTTCGTCGTCCTCGACGCGGTATCCGGCGTACCGGATGAGCTGCTCGTTGTGGATGCGCGGCGCGGGGCGGCCGGGCCGCTCCGGGGCGAAGACGGTGATGGTCGGGCGGATGCGGCCGCCGTTGGTGGCCTCGCGCAGATGGCTGACGCATTCGGCGGCGATGCGGACGGGGGTGGTGGCCTCGCGGCGGTCGCGCAGCTTCAGCGAACGCCAGTACAGGCGGCCTATGCAGCGGGAGGAGTTGCGCCACGCGACCCGGACGCCGTATTCGAGTTCGGCGAAGGTGTGGTCGTAGGTGCCGTCGGTCTCGATCTCGGCGGTCACCGCCCGGAGGCGCTCGGGGAGTTCGGAGGCGAGTCCGAGCTCGGTGTAGCAGTCGTTGAGGAACTCTTCGGCTTCGGCGAGGAGGGCTTCGGGGCTGGATAATCGGGGGGTGATCAGCAGGGGCAGGCCCGCGGGGCGGGCGGTGCGGTCGACGGCCGACAGGTCGCCGGACAGAGCACCGGACAGAGCGCCGGACAGGGCTGCGAGGTCGCCCGATAAGGCTGATAAGTCGGGGCCGGCGGGGTCCGCGGACCCCTCGCCATGATCCGGGCGGCGTTTCTGTCGTATCGCGAGATGGAACACAGGGATCCCCCCTACGCTCGGCAGTCGGATGCAGAGCGTCATCTTATGTCTACTACTAGTGTTCACACTACCGATTGCGAGGATTCGACTGCGATGTGTACTTACCAAACGTTCAAGCTCGCGGTGAACGGAAGTGCGAAGGGCCCTGAGACGTGGATCCGGGTGACCGAGGCGAGCGTCTACTACGACCATCCGACCCATGCCACCGATGAGCACACCCTGAACATCGATCTGCGCAACCCGGAGCGGGGACCGTCGGCACGGATCGCGGTGGAGTTGTCCGCGCAGGCCGCGTACGACCTGGCCCAGGCGATCCTGCACGCGTTGGAGAGCGTGCCGGAAGGCCTGCTGCCCGAAGGTCTACTCATTGGTACATCCCGGGACTAACGTGAGGGCATGGCCGCTGGCAACGCGAGGACCGACACCGCGAGCGTCTACGACTATGTGGTCGTCGGAGCCGGCTCGGCGGGCGCGGCGGTCGCGGCGCGGCTCTCGGAGGACCCGGGCTGCCGGGTGGCGCTCCTGGAGGCCGGTCCGGCCGACCGCAATCCACTGATCCACATCCCGGCGGCCTTCTCGGAGCTGTTCGAGACCAAGGTGGACTGGGCTTATCGCACGGTCCAGCAGCCGAAGCTCGGCGGGCGCCGGATCTACTGGCCGCGCGGCCGGATGCTCGGCGGCTCCTCGTCGATCAACGCGATGATGTGGGTCCGCGGGTTCCCGGCGGACTACGAGGAGTGGGCCAAGGCCGCCGGGCCGGCCTGGGGTCCCGACGAGGTGTTCGCGACGCTGCGGCGGATCGAGTCGTTCACGGCGGCGGCGAGCGCCGTCGACGCCTCGGCGAGCGCCGGCCACGGCGACAGCGGTCCGGTGCATGTCGAGGATCAGCGGTCGCCGCATCCGCTGACGTCGCGTTTCCTTGAGGCCTGCGACGTGCTGGGGTTGCCGGGTGTGCAAACAGCGGTGACGCAGCACGACGGCCGCCGCTGGTCGACCGCGGACGCGTATCTGAAGCCGGCGCGGCATCGGCCGAATCTGGTCGTGCACACCGGGGCGCTGGCCACGCGGGTGGTGTTCCACAATCAGCGGGCCACTGGTGTGCGCTATCTCGACGGTCGCCGTATCGGCACGTTGGCGGTACGGCGTGAGGTGGTTCTGTGCGGCGGCACGGTGAACACCCCGCAGTTGTTGATGCTGTCGGGGGTGGGTCCGGGTGATCATCTGCGGCAGCGCGGGATCGCGGTGGTCGCGGATTCGCCCGAGGTCGGGCGCAATCTGCGGGATCATCTGGCTGCCGGGATCGTGGTGCGGGTCAAGGATTCCAAGACTCTGATAAGCGGGCGTACGCCGGCCGGTTTCGCGCGCTATCTGGCCCGGCGCGAGGGTCCGTTGTCGTCGAACGTCGGTGAGGCGTACTTGTTCACCAGGACGGACGAGGCGTTGGAGCAGCCAGATCTTGAGGTGCTGTTCGCGCCGGTCGCTTTCCTGGACGAGGGTCTGACGCGGCCGAAGGAGCACGGGTACACGATCAGCGCCGTCCTGCAGAAGCCGCTGTCGCAAGGCTCGATCACTCTCGCCTCGATCGATCCGTCCGCCTCGCCGACCATCGATCCGGCGTATTTGTCGGATCCGGACGGCCGGGACTACGAGACGCTGATCCGGGGTGTGGCGCTGTGCGAGAAGATCGCCGCGACACCGCAGCTGGCACCGTACGGCGACGGCTACATGCTGCTGCCGGGCATGTCCGGCGAGGAGTTGTACGAGACGTCCGTCCGGCGTTATGCCCAGACGCTCTACCACCCGGTGGGAACGTGCCGCATGGGTCTGGACGCGGGGTCGGTGGTCGATCCGGCGTTGCGGGTGCGAGGTGTGGAGGGGCTGCGGGTCGCCGACGCCTCGGTGATGCCGTCGATCATCCGGGGTCACACGAACGCGCCGTCGATCGTGATCGGCGAGAAGGCCGCCGACCTGCTGAAAGACGATCGGCGGGCGAACCCGGGCGGTTAGTCCGCGCGGCGCCGGGCCGGGGCGCCGACTGGCGACGCGCCGCGGCGGCGCCGAGGCTGGGGTGGGGACCGGCGGCGCGGGCCGCGGGGCGGGTGCGTCCCGAGCGTCAGGAGTGCGTGCCATGGCCGGATTCGACATCGGCTCTTTGCTGAACAGCGTGCTGGGCGGCAGCAAGCAGCAGGGCGCCGACGGCTCGCAGGACGGCCGGTCGGCGTCGGGCGGCGGCGCCGGCGGGCTGGGCGGGCTGGTGAACGCCGACATGCTCGCCAAGCTCGGCCCGATGATCAGTTCCCTGATGGCCGGCGGCGGGTTGTCGAAGCTGATGGGTCAGCTCAAGGGCGGCGGACTCGGCGACCAGGCGAAGTCGTGGGTGTCGGCGGACCGGCCGAACGAACCGGTGACGGGTGAGCAGCTGAGTGAGGCTCTGGGGCCGGACACCATCTCGAAGTTCGCCAACACGATGGGGATGACGAACGAACAGGCGGCGCAGACGATGGCGCAGACCTTGCCGGGGGTGGTCGACGCGATGACGCCGGACGGGAAGGTGCCGGAGTCGGTGGGCAGCGAGGCTGGCGGCGCCAGCAGTGCGGCCGGCGCCACGCCCGGCGGCAACGCCGAGCCCGGCAGCACCTCCGAACCAGGCTCCTGATACCAGGTCTTTCCGCCCGAACCAGGATCCTGATAACACCCTTCCTGCGTCCGGGCCGTGGATGCGTCCCATCGGCCCGCCGGATGATCGCTACCATGCAGGCATGCGCGACATCGCCGTGTTCAGCGGAAGCGCCCATCCGGCGCTGGCTGCCGAGATCTGTGCCCATTTGGAGACGCCGCTGAACCCGGTGCGCGTCAGCCGGTTCGCCAACGACTGCCTGGAAGTGCAGTTGCAGGCGAACTGCCGGGAGCGCGACGTGTTCCTGGTGCAGCCGCTCGTCGCGCCGGTGCAGGAGCACCTCGTGGAGCTGCTGCTGATGTGCGACGCGGCCCGGGGTGCGTCGGCGGCCCGGATCACCGTCGTGATCCCGCACTACGCCTATGCCCGCAGCGACAAGAAGGACGCGCCGCGCATCTCGCTCGGCGGCCGCCTGGTGGCCGATCTGCTGGTGGCCGCCGGTGCGGACCGGGTACTGGCGATGACGCTGCACTCGCCGCAGGTCCACGGCTTCTTCTCGGTGCCCGTGGACCATCTGCACGCCCTCCGCGAGCTGGCGCGGCACTTCCGGCGCCACGACCTGACGAACACCACCGTCGTCTCCCCCGACCTGGGCAACGCGAAGGAGGCGGCGGCGTTCGCGCGGCTGCTGGGCGTGCCGGTCGCGGCCGGGGCGAAGCAGCGGTTCGCCGGGGACACGGTGGCCATCAGCTCGGTCATCGGGGACGTGTCCGGGCGGGACGTGATCGTGCTGGACGACGAGATCGCCAAGGGCAGCACCGTGATCGAGCTGCTGGACCGGCTGCGGGAGCTCGGGGCGCGCAAGGTGCGGGTGGCCTGCACGCACGGGCTGTTCGCGTCAGGGGCGTTGAAGCGGCTGGCGGACCAGCCGGACGTCGTGGAGATCGTGTGCACCAACACCGTGCCGATCTCGGCCCAGGCGGACACCGAGAGCACCGAGAAGCTCAAAGTGCTGTCGATCGCCCCGGCCCTGGCCGAGGCGATGCGACGGATCCACAACGGCGAGTCGGTCAGTGCCCTGTTCGACGGGCTATGAACGGACACCGCCACCGGCTGACTACGACTACAACCGCGACTACGACTACGACAGGTACTGCTTGTAGAAGGTGAAGATGCGGTCCCAGGCGTCCATCGCCGCCTCGGCGCGGTAGTTGACCCGGTTGACGTTGAAGAAGCCGTGTCCGGCGCCCTCGTAGGTCTTGAAGTCGTAGGTCTTGCCGAGCTTGTCCAACGCCTCGCCGAGCCGCGCGGTCTCCTCCGGCGACGGGTGGCTGTCGTCCGCGCCGAAGTTGCCGAGCAGCGGGCAGGACAGGCCGGGCAGAAGCGACTCCAACGAGGTGGCGCGCAGGCCGATGCCCGCGGGAGTGTCGGACATGACGAAGGCGCCGTAGTTGTCGACGGCGGCCTGGAGGTCCAGGCTGCACGCCGCGAGCAGCGCCTGGCGGCCGCCGGAGCAGTAGCCGATGGCGCCGATCTTGCCGTTGGACGTCTCCAGCGACCGCAGGTAGGTCGCCGCCGCGCCGATATCGGCGACCAGCCGCTCGTCCGCGACGCCGCCGTCGGCGCGCACCGCCGCCGCCGCGTCCTCGTGCGAGATGCCGGGCCCGCCTTCGCGGCTGTAGAGGTTCGGCACGACCGCGTTGTAGCCGTGCACGGCGAAGGTCCGCGCAAGCTCCCGCGTCGACTCGTCGTAGCCCGGCAGGTGGTGGATCAGCACGACACCGCCGCGCGGGGCGTCGTCCTGCGGCACCGCCAGGTAGGCCTCGATCTCGGCCCCGTCGTTCCCCGCGAAGTGGACCGTCCCGGCCTGGATGGCCTTCGTCATGGCAATCTGCATGGCCGTCATATTGGCACGCTCACCTAGGCGCCAGGACGTAGGCACGCACCGCCACCGTCACCTCTGCGCCCTCCACAACGCGTCCGACCTCCGCGTGCCACGCGTTCGGCCCCATCCCGATCACTTGAGCAACCTCCCGCGCGGACAGCTCCAGCCGCCGCCCCAGTGGCACCTCGTCGACGACCTCGAACCGTCCGCCGAACTGCTCCCGCAACCGGTCGCCCTTCCGCTCGTCGACGGCCATCAGCCCGTACTCCGCGATCAGCTCCCCCAGGTGCTCCGGCTCCGGCACCACCACCACGGCGCGCCCGGCCGGATGCACCACCCTCCGCATCTCCCGCGCGTTGCGCGGCGCGAAGACGTTGAGCACCACGGACGCTGCCCGCCCACGCAGCGGCAGGCCCGCCCAGGCGTCGGCGACGATGGCACCGATGCGGGGGTGGGCTTTGGCGGCGTGGCGCGCTGCGTGCTTGGAGATGTCGAGGGCGACACCGACGCGCGGAGCGGTACCGGACTCCCCCGCGGCCGACTCGATGGAATCCAGAACCCGGGCGAGGTAGTAGCCGGTGCCCGCGCCGAGGTCGACGACGCAGGCGTCGTCCGGCACCCGGGCGTCGGCTTCGCGGGCGAGCTCGGCGATCAGGTCCGCGATCGGGGCGTAGTGGCCGGCCGCCAGGAAGTCCACGCGGTCGGCGACCATCGCGGCGGTGTCCGCCGTGCCGGCGCCTCCGGAGCCGGTGAGGAGCGAGACATAGCCGGGCCGGGCGACGTCGAAAGCGTGGCCCTCCTCGCACAGGATGCGGGAGCCGGGACCGGCGTCCGCGATCATGGCGGTGGCGCAATGCGGGCAGGACAGCCAGCTCAGAACGTCCGAGATCACCCCACCAGTGTGACGGAACCGGAAAGGCACCCCCGGAACAGCGGAGGCGCCCTCCGCGTTGGTACCATGTAGACGCGATACAACGCGTCTCGCGTGCCGCAGCCGAGAGGGATGAGCCATGGCCAAACAGACGATCCGCTACGACAGCGACCGCGGCCCGTCGGCCAAGCCGTTGATCGTCCTGACCGTCCTGGCGGTCCTGCTCCTGGTGGCGGTCCCGATCTCGATCCTGGTCGCGCTTTTCATGATCGTCTTCGGTCATGTCACCGGCGGCTTCGCGGTCATCGGCGTCACCCTGCTGGCCGCCATCGTCTCGGTGGTCGTCGCGGGCGCCAGCGGCATCCGCCACCTCCAGCGCATCGTGGAGCACAAGTCGTTCCGCGTGGTCCAGCTGGGCCGCCGCGACTACCACTACGAAGGCGACAACTGCGGCCACGACCACTCCAACGACGAGATCCGCATCATCTGAGCGTCCGAGCCCTCGACCGGGGCCTCCTCAGGCCCCCCACGTCCCGCGCACCCACGCGTGCCGCGGGTCGTCGCTGTACGCCATCGACCGGCCGGGACCCCGATCGGGGCCGGCCAGCACGTTCAGGTAGTACAGGTCGTAGCCCGGCATGGCCATGGTCGGGCCGTGGTAGCCGTGCGGGATGAGGACCACATCGCCGGTGCCCACCTCGCGGAGGATGTCGATCTCGCCCGCCGCTGAGGAGTACACGCGCTGGTAGGCCGGGCCGCCTTCGTAGTAATAGATCTCCTCCTTGGGCGTCTCGCCCGATTCAGTGTGCTCGTCGTGCTTGTGCGGCGGCCAGGAGGACCAGTTGCCCCCGGGAGTCAGGACTTCGACGACCATGAGCCGGTCGGTCTCGAACGTCTCCGGGACACAGAGGTTGCGGATGGTGCGCGTGGCGGTGCCCGCGCCGCGTGTTTCGATCGGGGCGGCCTCGCAGGGTGAGTAGCGGAAGGGCAGAAGGGCTTCAGCGCGCGCCGTGGGGATGGCCAGGCGGCTGGGGGTCGTGGTGGGGATGAGGGTGACGGTGCTGTCGCGGGGTATGTAGGCGAAGTCGGTCGGGCCGCTGAGGGGATCGGGGCGGCCGGTGAGGGTCTGGGTGTGCGGGCCGCAGTGGACGACGCAGGATCCGGACAGCGGCAGGATCAGGGCTTCGTCGGCGGCGGTGGTGAAGTGGTGGGGGCCGGCGAGGGTGACGGTGCGCAGTCCCGCGTAGTGCCAGCCGGCCGTTTCCGGGGTGATGTCGTGGTCTGTCATGCTCCCTCCCGTTAGGTGCTTAGCAGCGTGGAGTTCTTCGGTCAACCTGTTGTCCGGACAAAGTGACCGCAGCATACTGACGAGCATGGGGATCCGACCGCGGATCGAGGTGGACCGCTCCTCCCCGATTCCGCTCTACTTCCAGGTCGCCGAGCAGATCGCCGAGGCCATCCGGGCCGGCGAGCTCGCTCCGGGCGATCAGCTTGATTCCGAGGTGCAGATCGCCGAGGCGCTGGGGCTGTCGCGGCCCACGGTGCGGCAGGCGATCGGGCATCTGGTGGACCGGGGCATGATCGTGCGGCGCCGCGGCGTGGGCACGCAGATCCTGCCGATGCCTGTGCGGCGCGAGATGGAGCTCACGAGTCTGCACGACGATCTGGCCCGGTCCGGGCGCGCGCCCGGCACCGATGTGCTGCTGCTGGCGCGAGTGCCGGCGGAGCCGGAGGCCGCCGCGGCTCTGGGCGTGCCGGGCGGCACGCAGGTCACGAAGGTGGTGCGGCTGCGCCGTTCGCAGGGCGAGCCGCTGGCGCTGATGCGCAACTGGCTGCCCGATCCGGTGCCGGCGCTGGGCGTCGAATTACTGGAGACCACAGGTTTGTATGAAGTGCTGCGCAAGGCGGGAATACGTATCTGTGTGGCACGGCAGCGGATCGGCGCGTGCACCGCGGACCAGGAGCAGGCGACGCTGCTGGAGGAACGGCGCGGCGCGGCCCTGTTGACCATGGAGCGCACGGCGTTCGACGACAGTGGACGGGCGGTGGAGTTCGGCAGCCACATCTACCGCGCGTCCCGGTACAGCCTGGAAGTGACCGTCACAGAGCAGTGACCGTCACAGAGCACTGACCGTTGCAGCGCACTTGCTGTCACAGAGCACCGACTCTCACAGAACACTGATCGAGAAGCAGGAATCCCAAGGACCGCCCGG
Source organism: Catenulispora yoronensis (assembly GCF_039531695.1). NCBI lineage: Bacteria > Bacillati > Actinomycetota > Actinomycetes > Catenulisporales > Catenulisporaceae > Catenulispora > Catenulispora yoronensis. The sequence continues at coordinate 37,104 of NZ_BAAAQN010000014.1, read as the reverse complement.
CCCGCCAACGGCCCGCCGCCCCGACGAAAGGCACCGACCGGCACGACCGACACCAGCGGAGGCATCGATGGGAGCACGTTCCGTGCGTCCAAAACGTTCCGGCCACCCCAGACCCCGCCACCCCAGACCCCGCCCTCTCAGAACCTTCATAGCCGTCGCCGCGGCGGCCGCGACCCTGGCCGCCGGCTGCTCCAGTTCCAAGTCCTCGCCGAGCGGCGCCGACGTCAACTCCGCCAACCAGCCCAAGAACCCCACGCTGGTGATCACCGCCAACGACATCAGCGGCGGCAAGAACGGCGCGGAGGCGGACTGGATCCAGAAGTCCCTGATCCCGGACTTCATCAAGGCCGAGGCCGCCAAGGGCATCACCGCCACCGTCACGTTCCGGGCCAACGGCGTGGACGACAACGCCTACAAGTCCAAGCTCGCCCTGGACCTTCAGTCCGGCACCGGCGACGACGTCTTCGCCCTCGACGGCATCTGGGTCGGCGAGTTCGCCGACGCCGGCTACCTCAAGCCGCTCGCCGACGTCGCCGGCACGCAGGTCGACGACTGGGACGGCTGGAAACAGATCACCAACGCGGTCCAGGCTCTCGGCGAGTACCAGGGCAAGCGCTATGGCGTTCCGAACGGCACCGACGGCCGGGTCATCTTCTTCAACAAGAAGCTGTTCGCCCAGGCCGGGCTGCCCACCGACTGGCAGCCCAAGAGCTGGCAGGACATCTACGACGCCGCGGACAAACTCAAGGCCCTGTCGGGCGTCACCCCGATCCAGTGGGACGGCGGCGTCCCCATGGGCGAGGCCACCACGATCCAGGGCTTCCTGCCGCTGCTGGCCGGCGCAGGCGGCTCCCTCTACGCCGACGGCAAGTGGCAGAAGCCCGGCAAGTCCTTCACCGACGCTCTCGGCTTCTACCAGAAGGTCTACGGCGGCGGTTACGGCGACGCGGTCCTGCAACAGGACGCCAAAGGCCGCGACAAGTCGTTCAGCGAGTTCGCCGCCGGGAAGATCGGCATGTACGCCGAGTCCGACTACATGTGGCGCGCGGTTGTTAATCCGCAGGGCGGCACCGCGCCGATGGCCGACCGCGACGCCGGCGTCGGCTACGCGCTGATTCCCGCGCAGACCCCCGGATCCGGCATCCGGAAGCAGGACTTCGTGTCCTATTCCGGCGGCTCGGACTGGTCGGTCAACCCCAAGACCAAGTATCCGCAGGCGGCCTGGGACTTCCTGGCGTTCATGAACTCCAACGCCGAGACCGTCTCCCGGATCGGCGGCGCCGCGAAGATCACCGCCCGCACCGACGTGAACACCCAGGTGCTGGCCGCCGACCCGATGCTGAAGTTCGTCAACGACAAGGTGCTGCCGATCACCTCGTTCCGGCCGTCGCTGGCGGCCTACAACGACGTGTCGGCGCTGGTGCAGAAGGCGGTCGCGGACGTGGTGGGCGGCAAGAGCCCGGACGAGGCGGCGGCCACCTACGAGAAGGGCTTGGAGGCGCTCGTTGGCGCGGCCAGCATCGCCGGCGGCAGTTGAGGATCCCGCCGGACTGGGCAGGGCGCGCGCGGCGGCCATCGCCGCGCCCGCCCTGCTCGTCGTCCTCGCGTTCCTCGTCTTCCCCGCCCTGTGGACGCTCTATCTGGGAACCACCAACTACCGCCTGACCGGCTTCGCCGCGCGCCACCCGCGCAGCGTCGGCATCGACAACTACAAGAACGTGGTCCAGGACCCGGCCTTCCATCACTCGCTGTGGCTGACCTTCGAGTACGTCCTCGGCTCGGCGGTGATCGGCCAGGCGCTGCTCGGCTTCACCATCGCCTGGCTGCTGCGCGACGCCTCCGGCCGGCTCAAGCGGCTGGTCGAGGCGCTGGTGCTGCTGGCCTGGATCCTGCCCAGCTCGGTGGTGGCGTTCCTGTGGTCGGGGCTGCTGGACCGGGATTCCGGGACCGTCAACACCCTGCTGCACACCCAGGGCACCGCGTGGATCGTCGAGCACCCGATGGCGGTCATCATCGTGTTCAACATCTGGCGCGGCACCGCGTTCTCGATGCTGCTCTACAGCGCCGCCCTCACCGGGGTCCCGCCGTCGCAGCTGGCCACGGCGCGGATGTTCGGCGCGAACCAGTGGCAGCAGTTGCGCGACGTGGTGTTCCCGCACATCCGCGGCCACGTCCTGACCAACCTGCTGCTGATCTCGCTGTGGACGTTCAACGACTTCACGCCCTACCAGATCACCGGCGGCGCGGACGCCCGCTCGCAGATCCTGCCGGTGTACATCTACCAGACCGCGCTGTTCGACGGGCAGATGGGCCTGGGCGCGGCGATCGCGCTGCTGATGCTGGTGATCAACCTGGTGGTGGCGCTGGTGTATCTGCGACTGCTGCGCGAGCGGCGGCTGGAGCGTGCGGCGTGAGAGATTCCACACCCGGCGCCGTCGCGGCAAGGATCGGTCGTTACACGTTCTTGTCAGTCCTATTGGGGTTTTTCGCCCTACCCATGCTGTGGTTGGCGTCCGCACCGTTCAACGCGCATCCGACACTGAACGTAAGCATCAGCTCGTTTACTCTTCACAACTTCTCAGTCCTGCTGAAGGATCCCTATGCGCTGCCGTCGCTGTGGAACTCTCTACTGCTGGCAGGGGGTACGGCTCTGCTGACAGTGGGGTTCGCAGCGGCGGCGGCGTACGCGCTCAGCCGGGTGCGGGTACCGGGCCGCGACGGGATCCTGTACGCGCTGCTGCTGCTCTCCTCGATCGTGACCGGCACGGCGGCGATGGTGCCGCTGTTCCAGCTGGCGTTCAAGCTGCACCTGATCGACTCCCGGCTCGGCGTGATCTTGGTGTTCACCGGCGGCCTGATCCCGGCGGCCATCTTCATCCTGAAGGACTTCACCGACAACACGCCGAAGTCCTACGAGGAGTCCGCGCGGGTGTTCGGGGCCTCGCCGTTCCAGATCGTCCGGCACATCGTGCTGCCGATGATCCGGCCCGGACTGGCCACCGTGACGGTGTGGGCGGTGGTCAACGTGTGGAGCAGCTTCCTGATTCCGTACATCCTGGTCCGCAGCCCGGACAAGTATCCGGCCTCCGTCGTGCTGTACACGTTCTACACCGAGGGCGGACAGCCGAACCTGGCGTTGATCTCGGCTTTCTCCCTTCTTTACTCGATCCCGGTGATCGTCTTGTACCTTTTCGTCAGTCATCGCTACGGTTTCCGGTTCCACGGCGGGATCAAGCGGTGACCGGATCGGGCGTCGACCAGGCAGCCGCCACGAGGAGCGCGCTCAATGGCACAGATCAAGACCGTCGACCTGACGAAGACCTTCCCCGACGCCGCCGGCGGCGTCACCGCGCTGGACCGCCTGAACCTGACGATTCCGGACGGTGAATTCTTCGCGCTGCTCGGACCGTCCGGCTGCGGCAAGACCACGCTGCTGCGTACGCTCGCGGGTCTGGAGGCGCCGACCGGCGGCGCGGTGCACATCGGGGAGGCCGACGTCACCAACACCCCACCGGGCAAGCGCGGAGTGGCCATGGTCTTCCAGGACTACGCCCTGTTCCCGCACATGACCGTCACCGACAACATCGCCTATCCGCTGCGGGTGCGCGGCGTCCCCAAGCCCCGGCAGCGCGAGGCGGTGCTGGCCGCCGCCTCCGAACTCGGCCTGACCGGCACCGCGAGCACCGCCGGCTTGCTGGACCGGCGGCCCGGCGCGCTGTCCGGCGGCCAGCAGCAGCGGGTGGCGCTGGCGCGCGCCACGGCGGCTAATCCGTCGGTATTTCTCTTTGACGAACCCTTGTCGAACCTTGATGCTCGTCTCAGGCTTGAGGCGCGGACGTTCCTCAAGCGGCTGCAACGGGAGCTGGCCACCACCACGGTCTTCGTCACGCACGACCAGGCCGAGGCGCTGGCGCTCGCCGACCGGATAGCGGTGATGCAGTCGGGCCGGATCCGGCAGCTGGGCACGCCTCGCGAGGTGTACCGGCGGCCGGCCAACACGTTTGTGGCTTCCTTCATCGGCTCGACGCCGATGAACCTGCTGGAGGGGATTGTCCGTGACGGATGCGTTCTGGTCGCAGATTCCGAGATCGCCCTCCCCGACGGGACCGTCGGGCGCGTGGCCGAGGGCGCCGAGGTGGTCCTTGGGGCGCGCCCGGAGTACTTCCGCGTATCGCCGGATCCGGTCGCGGGGGCGTTTGGGGGCACGGTAGCGGTCGTCGAGAATCTCGGCAGCTCGCTGCTGCTCACCCTGGACGTCGCCGGCACCGCGGTGCAGGCGGTGGTGAGCGAGGAGGAGGAGCCGGAACCCGGGGCGGCGCTGTGGGCGTTGCCCCGCCAGGACCGGACTCTGCTCTACGCGGATGGGGAGTTGGTGGGCTGATGCGCCTGGACGGCGTGTGGTGGTTGGAGGACCGGCTGCGGCAGCAGCTGCGGACGGTGCCGTTCGAGGTGCCGCCGGGGACCTCGGGGATCGAGGTGCGCCTGGAGTACGACACGTCCGGCGGTGCCGTCCTGGATCTGGGGTGTGCCGGGCCGGCGGGGTTCCGGGGCTGGTCCGGCGGGGCGCGGGCGGAGTTCCGGGTGGGGGTGGCGCGGTCGACGCCGGGCTATCTGGCCGGGGACATCATGCCCGGGGAGTGGGCGGTGTGGCTGGGGCTGCACCGGGTGCCGCCGGACGGGGTGCGGTATTCGCTGGAGATCACGCTGGACGACCGGGTCCCGGAGCCGGTGCCCGACCTCTCGGGCGCGGACTTCAACCCGCCCCGGCGGCCGCCCGCGCGGGAGCTGCCGGCGGTCGACGGCAAGCGCTGGTTCGCCGGTGACCTGCACGCGCACAGCCAGCACAGCGACGGTGCGCTCGGTATCAGGGCGCTGGCGTGGCTGGCGGCCGAGGCCGGGCTGGACTTCCTGGCGGTCACGGACCACAACACGATCAGCCACTATCCCTTTCTGGAGAAGCGGTCGGCCGGTAGCGGGGTGACGCTGATCCCCGGCCAGGAGGTCACCACCGAGCTGGGGCACGCCAATGTGTGGGGCGCGCCGAAGTGGATCGATTTCCGGCGTCCGGCGTCGGAGTGGATGAAGCAGGCCGACAAGGCCGGGGCGTTGTTCTCGGTGAACCATCCGCTGGCCGGGGATTGCGCGTGGCGGCACCATCTGACGACGCAGCCCTCGATCGCCGAGCTCTGGCACTGGTCGTGGCTGGACCGGTCCTGGGGCGAGCCGCTGGCCTGGGCCCGGCGGCATCCGGCCGGGGTGATCCCGGTCGGCGGCAGCGATTTCCACGCCCCCGGCGGCACTCCGGCCGGGCTGGGGGAGCCGGTGACCTGGGTGCTGGCGGAGGAGTGCTCGGTCCCGGCGCTGCTGGACGGCATCCGGGCCGGGCGCACGGCGGTGTCGGCGTCGCGGACCGGTCCGCTGCTGCTGCGGTGCGGCGACGAGCTGGTGGCCTCGGACGCGGACGGGCTGGTGCTGGTGCGTCCGGACGAGACGCGGGTGGTGGTGCGCTCGGACGCGGCGGGGCGGCGGACGTTCCCGGCGTCGCAGACGGGCATGTACCGCTTGGAGACGTGGCGGAACGAGGTGGTGGCATTGTGCGCGTGACCAAGCCGGCGGAGCCGACGGCGTGGCCGGTGAAGATCGCGACGGCGCCGGTGAACTTCGGGATCTATTCGGCGCGCGATCCGTTCATCAGCGCGGCGGAGTACGCGCGGATCGCGGTCGACTGCGGGTATGAGGGTACTGATCTGGGGCCGCTCGGCTATCTGGACGAGGTGCTGGCGCCGCCGGGGCCGGCGCTGGCCGGCGGCTGGCACGATCTGCGGTTCGGGCAGGAGCAGGGGTTCGCCGACGATCTGTCGGCGCTGGAGGGCACGGCGCGGCTGCTGCACGCGAACAACCGGTTCCCGGACATGAGCAGCTTCGCGCCCAAGCCGACGCTGGCGTGCCCGCCGTCGGGGCCGTTGGACGCGGCCGGGTGGGGTCTGCTGGTGCGGCAGGCGTACCGGGCGGCGTCGCGGTGCCGCGACCACGGGCTGGAACCGGTGTTCCACCATCACCTGGACACCAGCATCGAGACCCCCGACGACATCGACCGGCTGTTGGAGCTGACCGAGCTGGAGCTGTGCCTGGACACCGGGCACCTGATCGCGGCCGGCGGCGATCCGCTGGCGACGCTGCGGCGCTGGGGCGACCGGGTCCGGCAGGTGCATGTGAAGGACGCGCGGCCGGACGGCACATTCTGCCGGCTCGGCGACGGGGCACTGGATCTGGAGGCGTTCCTGGAGGCGCTGCGGGCGCTGGCGTACGAGGGGTGGATCGTGGTCGAGCAGGACGCGCCGGACGGCGGTCAGGACCTGGGAGGGATCATCGGCGATCTGCGGCACAATCGCGCGGTACTGTCCGCGCTGGGGCTGTGATGCCGGAAGGATGGCCGGGGTCGTCGGGGCAATCAGGGCCATCGGGGCGACCGGAGCAGCTAGGGCAGCCGGAGCAGCTAGGGCAACCGGAGCAACCGGAGCAGCTAGGACAACCGGAGCGACCGGGCTCGCCGGTGCGGGTCGCCGTCGTCGGACTCGGCCGGGTGGCGCGGCATGTCCATCTGCCGTTGCTGGCCAAGTTGGACCGGTGGTTCGCCGTCACAGCGCTCTGCGATTCGCAGCCCGGATACGCCGACGAGGTCGCGCGCGAGTTCGGGCTGCCGGGTACCGGGATCTTCCGGGACACGCGTTCGCTGTTCGACGGCGGCGAGTTCGACGCCGTACTGCTGCTGACTTCCGGTTCGCACGCCAGGCTCGCTGCTGAGGCGCTGCGCCACGGGTATCCGGTGTTCTGCGAGAAGCCGCTGGGCCACACGGTGGAGGAGGCGGCGCTGGTGGCCGAAGCAGACGCGAATGGCATCGGCAGGCTGATGCTCGGCTACATGAAGCAGTACGACCCGGCGGTCACCGCGGCGCTCGCGGCCTTGGACCCGAAGGCCGTCCGCCACATCGACGTCAACGTCCTGCATCCGCCGGAGCGGTTCCCGGCCACGGACTGGGTCCCGGCCGCCGCGGCGCCCGCGGCCCCCGCCGGGCCCCGGGTCCACTGGGAGTACCGCGTGCTGCTGGACAGCGCGTGCCACGACCTCGCCCTGATCCGGCTGCTGGCGGGAGTGCCGGAGCTGGAGGTCGACGCCGCGACGTCGTGGGGCGCGCGGGACGGCGAGCCGGGGTCGCTGGAGTTCTCCGGCCCGCTCCCCCACGGCCGGTACACGGTGCGGTGGCACTTCCTTCCCGACTATCCGGAATACGAGGAGCGCGTACGCGTGCACACCGAACACGGCACCAGCGACCTGGCGTTCGCCAATCCCTATTTCTTCGGCGCCGACTCCGGGTTCGAGCGGGAGCTGCTGGCTTTCCACTCTCTGGTGACGGCGGGCACGGCGCCGTTGAGCGGCCCGGCCGAGGGCGTCGCCGACATCCGCACCGGGCTGAAGGTCCTGGCCGCGCTCGGGAAGCCGGCATGACCGTCCGCGGGCCCGGGCCCGCGGAGCTGGTGATCGTCCCGCACACGCACTGGGACCGGGAGTGGTACCAGCCGTTCCAGCGGTTCCGGCTGCGGCTGGTGACGGTCCTGGACCGGCTGCTGGCCCAACTGGCCGACGACCCGCGGGCCCGGTTCACGCTGGACGGGCAGACCGCGGCGGTCGACGACTACCTGGCGATCCGACCGGAGCAGGACGGGCTGGTCCGGGACCTCGTGGGGCGCGGGCAGCTGGCGGTGGGGCCGTGGCGGGTCCTGGCCGACTCGTTCCTGTGCTCCGGGGAGAACCTGCTGCGGAACCTGGAATTCGGGCTGCGGCGGGCCGACGACCTCGGCGGGGCGATGCGGGTCGGCTACCTGCCGGACCAGTTCGGGCACTGCGCCCAGCTGCCGCAGATCCTGGCGATCGCCGGGATCAAGCACGCGTGCGTGTGGCGCGGCGTGCCGGAGGCGGTCGACGGGACCTGGTTCTGGTGGGTGGCGCCGGACGGGACGGCGGTGCGGACGCAGTATCTGCCGGAGGGCGGCTACGGCGGCGCGGCCGGGGTGTTCGCCGAGGCCGACCCGGCGGTGGTGCGGCGGCGCGCGGCCGAGCACGCGCGGGCCCTGCGACACTGGCAGCCGGAGGGCCGGCTGCTCGGGATGTACGGGACGGACCACTCGGCGCCGGTGGACGATCTGGCGGAGCTGGTCGAGGCGGCGTCACGGTCGGCGGAACGGGACGAGCTGGCGCTGATCGAAGCGGCGCAGGACGGATCGGCGCAGGTAGAGGCGGATCTGGTCGAGGCGGCGTCACGGTCGGTGGCGCTGGACGAGGCGGCACCTCCGGAGCAGCAGGAGATCCGGATGCGGCTGGACACGCTGGCCGGGTTCTTCAGCGGGCTGCCGGGCACCACCCCCGGCCACGCCATCGCCACCGGCTCCAGCGTCACCGAGATCCACGGCGAGCTGCGCTCCCACGCCCGCGCCAACATCCTGCCCGGCGTCCTGTCCGCGCGGATCGGGCTGAAGCAGGCCCTGAGCCGTGCTGAGCGCCTGGTCGAGCGCTACGCCGAGCCGCTGGTCGCGCTCTACGGCCACCCGTTCGCCAGCCGGCCGTTCCTGAACCTGGCGTGGGAGCGGCTGGTCGACTCGGCGTGCCACGACAGTGTGACCGGCTGCGGTGTGGACGCGACCGCCGATCAGGTCGCCGCCCGCATCGCCGAGGCCGACGACCTGGGGCGCGGGGTCGTGGACCTGGTACTGTCGCCGGTCGCCGCGACCGTCCCGGACAGCGGGCACCTCCTGTTCAACCCGTCGCCGCGCCGCCGCGCCGAGGTGGTGACCCTGACGCTGCCGGCCGGCCGGACGCTGGTGGCCGCCTCCGGCGAGGCGGTGCCGTGCCAGGTCCTCGACACCGAGCAGACCTCTTACGCGGACGAGCTGGTCCCGGCCGCCGAGCTGGACCGCTACCTGCGCAAGATCCACGGCCGCGAGCTCTACGGCCTCCAGATCACCGCCTGGGCGATCGAGGCGGACACCCAGACCATCGTCTTCGACCTGGCGTCCGCCTCCGACCTGGTCTTCGACGTCGCCGACGTCCGGGACGCGGCCGTCGCCACCGGCTTCGAGCTCTGGCGCATCAGGGTGCGGACGCAGGCCAGGAACACCGTGGCCGCGCGCGTGGAGGTGGGCGCGCTGGGCCTGGCGGCGGTCACGGCGGTCACGGCGGTCCCGGCGGCTGACGGATCCGAAGCACCCGCGGCCGGAACGGCACCGGCGCTGGCAGCAGTACCAGCACCGACATCAGCCCCCGCCGCCATCGCCGCCGGACGCGGCTCCCTGTCGGACCTCGACAACGGCCTGATCCACGTGGCGCTCCGCTCCGACGGCCTGCTGGACGTGCGAACCGCCGACGGCACCCACGCCGCCGGCCTCGGCGCCGTCGTCGACGGCGGCGATCTCGGTGACGAGTACAACTACGCGCCTCCGACCCACGACCACCACGTCGACACGCCGGACGAGGTCTGGAACCGGGTCCGCTGGAGCGGGCCGCTGACCGGCGCGCTGGAGTCGGTGCGCTGGTACCGCTGGCCCCGGCACGGCGACGCCGAGGCCGGCCGCCGGTCCGGCGCGACCGCCACCACCGAGGTCAGGACCGGCGTGGAGCTGCGGGCCGGCGAGCCGTTCGTCCGCCTCACGATCAGCTTCGACAACCAATGCGACGACCACCGGGTCCGCCTGCACCTGCCGCTGCCCCGCCCGGCGACCCACTCCCACGCCGAGGGCCAGTTCGCGGTCGTGGACCGCGCCCGGCACGCCGAGGGCGGATCCGGCGAGCGCCCCGTCCCGACGTTCCCGGCCCACGGCTGGGTCGCGGCCGGCGGGTTGGCTGTGCTGCTGGACCACGTCAGCGAGTACGAACTCGTCGACGACGGCCGGACGCTGGCGCTGACCCTGCTGCGCTCGGTCGGGCTGCTGTCCCGGAACGAGAACGCGTGGCGGGAGGAGCCGGCGGGGCCGCAAATGGCGACGCCGGGCGCGCAGTGCCGCGGGCTGCGGACGGTGGAGCTGGCGCTGTTCCTCTACGAGGGCGAATGGCACGAGTCGGGCCTGCTGGAGGCCGCCGAGAGGTTCCGGCACCCGTTCACCGCGGTTCCCGGCACAGGACAGGACCCTGAGGGCGTTCCGGAAGTCCCGGCCGGCGGCATCGAGGTCACGGGGCGAGGCATCGTGCTGACGAGCTGCCGCGATGTCGGCGGCGACGGCCCCGAACTGCGCCTGGTGGCGCTGACGCCGGGTCCGGCCACGGCGACGGTGCGCTCGGAGCACGGCGACGGCGACGGCGACATCACGATGCGCCCCTGGCAGATCATGTCGATCACGGCCAGGGGCGCATCGGGTGGTCGGAGCGAGAGTTAGGTCGGAGCTGGTTCCGAGCTGGTTCCGAGCTGCTTCAGAGCTGGGTCGAAGTCGCAGTCGGAACCGGCCCGGAGCCGCGCTGAGCCGCCCGAAGCGAGCACCGAGCCGCCCCGCGCGGCACGGGCGTCGTCAGCGAATACCGGCCCAATGTCCGTCGGCCTGCCGGTACTCGGGTTGTCTGCGGTACTTACGGAACAGCTGTTCCTTGGAGTGGCGGATCGCTTGGCTGACACGGGTGTGGAAGTAGAGCAGCTTCCCCTGCCCGCGCGCGCCGATTCCGTGTTGCCCCTTGGCCGGGCTGTTCTTGGCCATGCGTTTTCAACTCCTTGCCTGGCGGTGCCGCTGTCCGCGGCGTCCGTCTTTTCACGCTATGCCGGGCCCTGGACCCGGGCCACCTGAGCGGCGGCGGCCCGGTGCCGAGCGCCGCAGACCGGCTTCTGGCGGCCCGCCGCGTCCCGGGGCATGGCTTCGGGCACGACCGAGGCCCGGACGGCGGTACGCGGCGGCAGCGGCCGTCAGCGGCGGTCCGGGAGGGGTGGGGCGTCGGGGCGGCGGACCCGGCAGCTGCTCGGTGGGCGGCTGCGGGCCCGGCGCCGCGCGACCGCGTGGAGGGCTCGCCGGCACGGGGGCTCGGCGGCACGACGGCGGCGCGGCTGGGCGGCCCGCTGGTTGGGGGCGGCCCGTCGGGCTCGGTGCGTCCGGGGCTCAGAGGTTGGCAGGCAGCAGCATCGCCTCGTCGGGGTAGCACCAGGCCCAGATCTCGCCGGTCTCGTAGGACCGGATCAGGGCGTGGCCGGTGGTGCGCCAGTGCGCGGTCGCGTGCCGGTTCGGGGAGTTGTCGCAACAACCCACATGGCCGCAGGTCAAGCACTCGCGCAGGTGGAGCCAGCGGCCCCCGACGGCCCGGCAGTCGCGGCAGGTGTCCTCCGAGTCCGGCTCGACGTCCCTGAGCTGGTCCAGGTGGTCGCACCGGCCGCCGTTGGCGGGGATGTACACGGGGATGGACATGGGTGGCAGCTCCTCGCGTGTCTGATTGATCACCCTGTGCCCGTTGTGACCCGATGCACAGATGCTTGGCGCGGAGCGTAGCCAAAGAAGATGACCTGCCATGGGACGAGCGGGAAACATCGCGTCCGGATAGGCTGGCGGTCCCCGCCGGGATCATCGACGCCCGGCGAACCGTCTCTCACCACCGCCAAGCCCCTACCATGGAGTGATGCGGAATGTGGACCCGGGGTATGACGCACGCCTGGTGTGCACCCTGGCAGACTTGGCTGTCATGGGGGTGAACTCGTGACGACGACACAGCCGCTGGAAAGCACCGCCGGGGCGACGACCGCGCCCGGCGGGTCGGTGGCACCCGCGGGATCAGCGCCCGGCACACCGTCCGGCGCACCCCCTGGTGCACCGGCCACTGCATCCCCCGGCGCAGGTCCTGAGCAGCGGGTGCGGCGCCGACGTAGCTGGATCCCGGGGCCGCTGCTGCCGGAGAGGTACCGGCCGACGAACCGCCCCAAGCTCTGGCTCGAGGTCGCGTTCATCGCGATCGGCTACTACCTGTACACCCTGACGCGCCTGAAGGCCCCCGCCCACGAGGTGTCGGCCCAGCAGCGCGGCTGGGACATCCTGAACCTGGAGCACTACCTCGGCCTGAACTTCGAGCGGAGCTTCAACCACTGGGTGTACGGCGTCCGATGGCTGGCGTTCTCGATGAACGTCTACTACGCGACGCTGCACTTCATCGTGCCCATCGCGGTACTGATCTGGGTCTACATCAAATTCCCCGACCGGTACCGGGCCATCCGCACAGTGATGTGCACGATGACACTGGTCGCGCTGTTCGGGTTCTACTTCTACAGCCTGGCCCCGCCGCGCCTGCTGGACCATGGCAACTTCGTCGACACGTTCAAGCTGCTGAACCCCTGGGGTCAGACGGCGGCGACGTCCGACGGCGTGGCCGGCCTGGGCAAGGGCACGAACGAGTTCGCGGCCATGCCCTCCCTGCACATCGGCTGGTCCACCTGGTGCGCCCTGGTGATCGCCCATCTGGCCAAGCGCCCCTGGGTCAAGGCCCTGGGCATCGCCTACCCGGTCTGCACCTTCGCGGTGATCCTCGGCACGGCGAACCACTACGTGCTCGACGCGGTCGGCGGCCTGGTGACGCTGGGCATCGGGTTCTTCCTGCAGCGGGTGTTGCAGGGCCGCCCGGCGTTCGCGCCGGCGCCGACGACGGACGGTGCGGCGGCGGTGCCGAAGCAGCCGGACAGCGGCGGCGCTGGCGGCACTGGCAACGGCAGCGGGACCGGCGCGACCGGCGGGACCGGGACGGGCTCCGAGGCGGCCAAGGCGGCCGGCACGGCCACCACGGCCACGACGGCGCCGACGAGAAGCGGCAAGGCCGGCGGCGAGCGAGGACAGCCGGAGATAGCGCCACAGGGTTAGCCACCGTGACTGAATAAAGATGGGCCCCTCCACAGGGGCCCATCTTTTTGCTCTTTGTGCGCCGCTCAGCCCTGGCCAGGACCGCCGCCGCGACCCCTCGCCAACGCGACCTCGAAGCCGTCGAGAATCGCGTTCAGCCCGAAATCGAAGCCGCTACCCGCGGGCGCACTCCACTCGGCCGCCTCGGCATCGATCCGCGCCCGCAGCCTGGGAAACTGCTTGGCGACCTCCAACGCGTCATCCGCCATCGCCTCGTAGGCGTCGGCGGCGGCCTTGCCGCCCTCGGTGAACCGGCGCGCGAGCCCGGCCTGTAGTGCCGGCAGCAGCCCGCTCCCCATCACATAAGTGAGAACCGTCGCCGCCGCCGACCACGCCTCCCGCGCCCCGAACCCCGCAGCCTCGTAGATCGCCAGCTCATTGTCGTCATGCCGCGCCTTGCCGGGCCCATAGATCACGTACGCCCCATAAGCCGGACTCAGCCACGGGTGTCGGCCCACCACTCCCCACAAACTCTGCGCACTGGCCGTCGCGGCAGCCCGCCAGCCCTCACCCTCATCGCCGCCCCCGCCGCCAACCGCCGTCAGTTCCGCCTCCTGCCACACAGCGTCGGCGGCCAGCCGGACCAGCTCGTCCTTCGTCTTGATATGCCAGTACACGGCCGTGGCGGCGGCATCGAGCCGCTTGCCGAGCGCCCGCATGTTGAGCCCGTCAAGGCCTTCTTCATCCAGCAGAGCCACGGCGGCCCGAACGATCTGATCCGCCGTGAGAGTGGTCGCCCGAGACATGGGATCAGCATACTTGTACTTAGTTCAAGTGCCCGTTACGGTAAGCGACCATGGCCACAGAGCTAGCAAGCGCATTGAGAAGCTTCGTCTCCGAGGCGGCGAAGGCTTACGAAGTCCCCGGCATCAGCGTCGGCATCCTCCACCAGGGCTCTGAGACCTACGCCCCCCACGGCGTCACGAACGTCGACCACCCCGTCCCCGTCGACGAAGGCACGTTGTTCCACATCGCCTCCGCCACGAAGTCCTTCACCGCCACCGCGGTCCTGAACCTCGTCGCCGCGGGCCGCGTCGACCTCGACGCGCCCGTCCGCCGCTACGTCCCCGAACTCGTCCTCGCCGACGACGAGCACGCCGACCGGATCACCGTCCGGAACCTCCTGAACCACACCGCCGGCCTGGACTGGAACCTCATCGACACCGACGAGGGCGACGGGTCGCTGGCCGGCTTCGTGGCGAAGCTGGGGACGCTCTCCCTGGTCGCCGAACCGGGAGCGCGTGCCTCCTACAGCCAGGCCGGTTACAACATCCTGGGCCGCGTCATCGAGAACGTCACCGGCCGGCCCTACGAGAAGGCCGTGGCGGACCTGGTCCTGGCGCCCCTGGCCCTGGACGACACCGTCTTCGACCTCGACGAGGTGGTCCGGCGCAAGTTCGCGATCGGCCACAAGCGCACCGATGACGGCGCGCTACAGACCGCCACGCCGTGGAAGGCCTATCCGGCCGGCGCGCGGGGCAACAACCCCGGCGGCGGGGCCGTGTCGACCGCACGGGACTTGCTGCGCTGGGGCCGGTTCCATCTGGAAGCCGAGGGATCGGTCTCCGCCGACGAAGCCGTTCTCTCGCTCGCCGACCGCCGTCTCATGCGGGAGCCCTCCGCCGAGCTCCGCGGCTCGAGCCTCGGCGACGCGCTCGGGTTCGGCTGGTTCCTCAAGACCATCGCCGGCGTCCCGACCTTCGGCCACGGCGGCTCCGGCAACGGCCAGTTCGCCGAGGTGCTGGTCGTCCCCGACCGCGAGTTCGCCGTCGTGGCCCTGAGCAACAGCCCCGAGGGCTACCAGCTGAACCAGGCCGTCGTGAAGTGGGCCCTCGAACACTGCCTCGGCGTCGTCGAAGCCGACCCGGAGCCGGTCGCCTACGATCCGGCGCGCAACGGCGACGTCGTCGGCCGCTACGAGATCGACGCGATGAACCTCGACATCGCCGACGACGGCAAGCGCCTGACCCTCGCGGTCGAGATCAAGCCGGAGATCCGCTCGGCCGCCGAGGCGGACATGCCGCCGGACATCCCGGCGTCGGCCATGGGATTCCTCGCCGAGGAGGGCGACGACTACATCGTCACCGAAGGCGAGATGAAGGGGCAGCGCGGATTCTTCTCGCGGGACGAGAGCGGCGCGGTCGTCGGGATCGATCTGGCCGGGCGGATATTCGGCCGCTCGGCCTAGCTCGCCGGTACTGCGGCAAGCAGTGGTGAGCGTGGTGAGCCGTGGAGCAGTGAGCGCCGAGAGTCGGCGCTCACCCGCTCACTGCTCCGGACGGCGGCCGCCGGAGTCGTTCGTCCAGCCGTAGAACACCCGCTCCACGACGGCCCGGGCCCGCCGTGCGCCCCGCCGGTATTCCTCGACGAACTCCTCGCTGTTGAGGGCGTTGAGATACAGGGCGATGCTCGCGCGTTCCTTCACATCGGTCGGTATCGAATCCCCCGCGCGGCCGCGCACCAGCACGATCCCGTTGCGCACCCGCGTCGCCTCGACCCACGCGTCGTCGAGGATCTCGGCGTCGGCGGCGGTGATCAGCCCTGCATCGACCGCCGCGGACAGTGCCTGACGGGTGCGGGTGGTGTTCAGACCCGGGGTGTCGTGGGAGTGGCAGAGCTGAAGCAGCTGCACCGTCCACTCGACGTCGGCCAGCCCGCCCGGGCCCAGCTTGGTATGCAGCGCCTTGTCGGCCCCGCGCGGAAGCCGCTCGGCCTCGACGCGGGCCTTGATGCGGCGGATCTCTCGGACCGCGTTCTCGTCGAGCCCGGCCTTGGGGTGGCGCAGCGGGTCGATCAGCGTGATGAACCGCCGCCCCAACTCCGGGTCGCCGGCGACGGGCTCGGCACGGAGCAGCGCCTGCGACTCCCACTCGACCGACCATCGCCGGTAGTACTCGGCGTAGGAGGCGAAGGATCGGACCAAGGGCCCTTGCTTGCCCTCGGGCCGCAGGTCCGCGTCGATCGCCAGCGGCGGGTCCGGAGTCGGGACTTGAAGCAGCCGCCGCAGTTCGTTGGCGACCGCGTGGGCCGCGTCGGTGGCGGCGCGCTCGCGCTCGGGCGAAATCGGGCGTGGGCCGTCGCTTGCGCCATCTCCGGAACCGGAACTGGATGCGTAACCAGCGCCAGCAGCCTCTACAACGCCGCCATCGCCGACCTCATCAGCAGCCCCCCACGCTTCCTCCCCGTCCCCGGCATCAACCTCGGCCTCGGGCAACGGGTCGTGCACGAACAACACATCGGCATCGCTGCCGTAGCCGAGCTCCCGCCCCCCGAACCGCCCGGCGGCGATGATCGCGAACCGCGTCGGCATCGGCCCGCCGATCCGGGTCTCCACGGCCGTGGTGGCGGCCTGGAGCGCCCCGGCCAGCGTGGCGGCCGTGACGGCGCTGAGCCCGTCCCCCACCTGCTCGACCGTCAGCATCCCCAGGATGTCCGCGGCGGCGATCCGGAACAGCTCCCGCCGCCGCACCGCCCGCGCGGCGGCGACCGCGGCCTCCGGCGTCGAAGCGCGGCCCACCGCCGAGCGGATCTCGGCCTCCAGCACCGGTCGCGCCCGGGGCACCAGGTTCCCCGGGTCCCCCAGGATCGCCACGGCCTCGGGCGCCCGCAGCAGCAGATCCGGCGCGTACCGCCCCGACGCCAGAACCCGCGCCAGATGCTCCGCGGCCGCGCCCTCGTCCCGCAGCAGCCGGAGATACCAGTGCGTGTCCCCCAGCGCCTCGGAGGTCTTCCGGAACGCCAGCAGTCCGCCGTCCGGATCCGCGGCGTCGGCGAACCAGCTCAGCATCACCGGCAGCAGCGTCCGCTGGATCGCGGCCCTGCGGCTCACTCCGGACGTCAGCGCCGTCAAATGGCGCAGGGCCCCGGCAGGATCCGTATACCCCAGGGCCTCCAGCCGCGACTGCGCCGCCTCCGGCGTCAGCTGCGCGGCGCCCAGCGCGGCCTGTCCGGGCGCCAACCGCGCCACCGCGTCCAGCAGCGGCCGGTAGAAAAGCTTCTCGTGCAGCCGCCGCACTTCCCGCTTGTGCCGCTTCCACTCGCCGCTCAGCTGGTCGATGGGATCGGTCCGGTAGCCCATCGACCGGCCCAGCCGCCGCAGCTCGGCCTTGTCCTCCGGCAGGGTGTGGGTGCGCCGCAGGCGGTGCACCTGGAGCCGGTGTTCCAGGGTCCTGAGGAACCGGTAGGCGTCGACCAGCGTCGCGGCGTCCGCACGCCCGACATACCCGCTGGCCGACAGCGCGGTCAGCGACTCCAGCGTCCCGCGCTTGCGCAACGACGTGTCCGTCGGCCCGTGCACGAGCTGGAGCAGCTGCACCGCGAACTCGATGTCCCGCAGCCCGCCGGAGCCGAGCTTCAGCTCCCGCTCGGCGTCCTTGGCCGGGAGGTGCGCGATCACCCGCCGCCGCATCGCCTGCACGTCGCGGACGAACCCCTCCCGGCGCGACGCCGCCCACACCATCGGCGTCACCGCC
Source organism: Catenulispora yoronensis (assembly GCF_039531695.1). Classification (NCBI taxonomy): domain Bacteria; kingdom Bacillati; phylum Actinomycetota; class Actinomycetes; order Catenulisporales; family Catenulisporaceae; genus Catenulispora; species Catenulispora yoronensis. The sequence goes on along the minus strand of NZ_BAAAQN010000014.1, from coordinate 19,726 downwards.
TCGACGTACCGCGCGCCGAGGTCGACGTCGCCGGCCGCCGGCCGGGCCTTCAGCAGCGCCTGGAACTCCCAGGTGTTCGCCCAGCGCTCGTAGTACGCGACGTGGCTGGCCAGGGTCCGCACCAGCGGCCCGTTCTTGCCCTCCGGGCGCAGGTTGGCGTCGACCTGCCAGATCGAGCCCTCGGACGTGGTGTCCGAACAGACCCGCATCAGCGTCGCGGCCAGCTGGGTGGCGGTGCGCAGGGCCAGGTGCTCCTCGGCGGGGTCGGTGCCGTCCGGGGCGGCGGCGACGAAGACCACGTCGACGTCGCTGACGTAGTTCAGTTCGCGCGCGCCGCATTTGCCCATCGCGATCACGGCCAGCCGGGCCGGCGGGGCGTCGGCGGGCAGCTCGGCGCGGGCCACCGCCAGGGCCGCCTCCAGGGTGGCGGTGGCGAGGTCGGACAGGTCGGCGGAGGTACGGTCGTAGCTCTCGGTGGCGGCCTCGGCGGTGGGGCTGCCCAGGTCGCGGGCGGTGATGCCGAGCAGGGCGTCGCGATAGGCGACGCGCAGGGCGTCGCGGGCCGGGATGCCGGCGTGGGCGGCGACGGGCTCGGCGGCGTCGGGCTCGGCGCCGACGGCCTCCAGCATCAGTCGGCGAAAGGCCGGGGCCAGGTCCTCGACGTCGAACTCGACCAGGGCGCGCCAGGCCTCGGGGTGGCGGGCCAGGTGGTCGCCGAGGGCGACGCTGACCCCCAGTACGCCGAGCAGGCGATCCTGGAACGGCCGGGCGGCCGCGAGGGTGGCGGCCAGGGACTCGGCGTCGTCGGCGGCGTCGAGCAGCCGGCCGGTGGCGGCCAGCGCCAGGTCGGGGTCGGCGGTGCGGCCCAGGGCCTCCAGGAAGAGGGGGTCGCGGCCGAGTTCGCCCAGGGGCGCCTCGGCCAGGGTGTCCAGGGCCGTCTCGGGGTCGGTGAAACCGAGCCTGACCAGTCGTGAGCGTGCCGACTCTCGTGCCCGGCCCTGCGCCGCCGCCGTCTGTGCCACCCCGCCACATTACCCAGACGCGGGCGCGACCGGCGTCCCGTGTCCGGGAGCCGGTCGCGTCCTTAGTGCCTTCGGGCCACCAAGGGCCCGGTCAAGCTGTCTAGTGCTTGACCACCGCGCCGGTGGCCGGGTTGAGCAAGACCTTGCCGTCGCGCCGGTGGTCGAAGTCGAACATCCCGTTCAGCGAGCCGGCCAGGGCGTCGAACGAGGAGTCGCCGACGCGACCGGTCTTCCAGTTGTCCTCGATGAAGCGCAGGACGGAGGACTGGTCGGTGACGCTGTGGTCGACGTAGTCCTGCTTGGCGTACGGGGAGACGACCAGCAGCGGCAGGCGCGGGCCGTAGCCGCAGCGGTCGGCGTAGCCGCCGAGCGGGGCCTTGCCGCCGCCGCAGACGCCGGCGCCGTTGAGCGCGTCGTCGGCGCCGGTGGAGGTGTTCACGATCGGCGGCATGACGTGGTCGTACCAGCCGTCGCTGTCGTCGTAGGCGATGATGACGGCGGTGGACTTCCAGTCCGGCGACTTCTGCAGGGCGTTGATGGTGTCGGCGAGGAACTTCTGCTCGTCGATCGGGTCGGAGTAGCCGGCGTGGCCGTCCTGGTACTTGGCGGCCTTCAGGAACGACACGGCCGGCAGGTTGCCGTTCTGGAGCGCGGCGCCGAAGTCGGTGATGTCGTACTGGTGGTTGGCCTGGTCGCTCTTGCCGATGTTCGCCACCGAGGTCGGCGGCAGGTGGTGCGGGTTGCTGGTGGACTGGTAGTACTCGAACGGCTGGTGGTGCGCGCTGTAGTCGCCGACGGTGGCGCCGCCGACGTTGACGTGCGAGGAGCCGCAGACCGCGGGCTTGCCGGCGGCGGCGGGCGCGGTGGGCTTGAAGCCGCCCTCGAACCAGCCCCAGGTGACGTTCTTCTCGTTGAGCAGGTCGCCGATGTTCTTGCCGGTCATGGCCAGCCGGTTGCTGGCGTTGCCGCAGTCGTCGTAGGCCGGGTCCGGGTCGTTGATCACGGTGCCGACGCCGTTGGCGTCGGGCTGCGCGACGACGTAGGAGTCGGAGACCTTGGCGCCGGTCTTCGGGTCGACCGCGTAGCCGCCGTGGGTCTGGCCGGCGACCAGGTTGATGGCGCCCGGGGTGGAGGGGCCGAACACGGTGTCGTAGGAGTTGTCCGACAGCGCGTAGTTCTGCGCGTAGTTCCACAGGCCGGTCACGACGTTGCCGTCGTAGTAGTCCATGACCAGGCCCGGCTTGCCCTTGTCCGGCGCCGCGCAGGACTCGGTGTCGGTGTTCTCGACGAACTTGTTCATCAGGCCGCCGTTGAACGCCTTCTGCTCCGGCGTGTAGTCGTGGTCCTGGTCGCAGGTCAGGATCATGTCCGTGCCCAGACGCTGCGGGTTCGCGCTGTTCGGGTTGGCGGTCAGCAGGCCGCCGCCGCCGAGCAGGCCGTTCACGCCCGGGGTGTCGCCGTGGGCGTAGAACGGGGTGCCGTCGGTGTTGGCGGCGTTCGGGTAGGTGCCGAAGTAGTGGTCGAAGCTGACGTTCTCCTGGAAGATCACGACCACGTGCTTGATCGGCGTCGCGGTGGAACGGGCCCAGCTCGGCTGCGGGTCGCCGAAGCTCGGCGAGGCGGCGGCGAACGTGAGACCGGCGGCCGCGCAGGTGGCCATGGCGGCGGCGGTGACGCGGCGCCGCTTGGTGCGCAGCAGCGCGGTGGAACGGGTCTTGGCGGACAAGATTCCTCCCGGTGCAGTCCGTTGGCGCCGCTAAATCTGGTGCCGCCGGGTGTCGCAGTGGTCGGATGCCCGATGAGGTGCGGGTGGCATCGGGGTGAACAGTTGCACTGGGGTTCCCAATGGGGATCTTCTCGGGCCGGTCGGCGATCGGCCTGGACCCGGCAGGTCAGGACTCTGTTTCGGGCTGCGCCACGGACTCGCCGCGCAGCCTGGCGTAGAAGTACAGGCTGTCGGGGCAGTAGTCGTTCTCTTTGACGCTCTCGGCGAGTTCGTCCTCGGTGAGGAAGCCGAACCACTCGACCTCCTCCGGCTGCGGGACGACCGGGCCGGAGACGGTGGCGGTGTAGACGGCGGCCCACTGCGGCACCTTGTCGTGGTCGAAGCGGAACTTGCCGAGCCGGCGCAGGACGACGTTGTGCTGGCCCACCTCCTCGCCGCCCTCGCGGCGCGCGGCCTGGTCGTAGGTCTCCCCCGCCGGGACCATGCCGGCGACGAACATGTCGTAGTACTTGGGGAAGACCCGCTTGGCCGCGGCGCGGCGGTGCACCAGGATCCGGCCGGCGCGGTCCCGGAACAGGATGTAGACGCAGCGGTGGCGCAGGTTCTCGTCGGTCAGTTCGCCACGGCGCACGACGCGCAGAATCTTGTCGTTCTCGTCCACCTCGTAGACGAGTTCTTCGTCGGGGTTCACCGAGTCATCAAAACACGCCGCGCGCGTGAATCCTCCGAGGGGGCGCGACCCTCTTATCGGTGAGTCGGCGGTGGTTCCGGGCGTGCCGGGCCGTCGGGGGACACGAGAGAGGATGTACGAGATGGTGTGGGCTTTCGTCGGGGTCGTCGCGGCGATCCTGGTGTGCATGTGCACGGTGACGCTCCTGCGGAGGCGGGGGCGGGCCCGTGGGTGAGGCGGTGATGGTGGCGGAGCCCGGGACGGGAACCGGATCCGGGGGCGGGCCGAGCGGCGCGTGGCCCGGCGAGCAGCTCGTGCTGGCCGCCCAGGACGGCGACGCCGAGGCGGTGCGGGCGCTGGTGTCCGGGTCGTATCCGCATGTGCTGCGGTTCGCGAAGACGCTGTGCGCGACACCGCAGGACGCCGAGGACGCCGCGCAGGAGGCGCTGATCATCCTGTACAGCCGGATCGGGATGCTGCGCGCGACGGCGGCGCTGGCGTCGTGGATGTTCCGGATCGTGCGGAACGAGTGCCTGCGGCGGACGCGGCTGGCCCTGCGCCGGCACCCGGTGCAGCGCGAGACCGTGCAGCGCGAGACGGCGACCCGGGCGCTGGAGGACGACGTCCTGGGCCGGCTGGAGGCCGAGCGAGTGGTGGCGGCGGTCGTGGCGCTGCCGGAGGACCTGCGCAGGGTGCTGATTCTCCGGGACGTGCAAGGGCAGTCCGGGCGGGCCACGGCCGAGGAGCTGGGCCTGAGCGTGGCGGCGATGAAGTCGCGGCTGCATCGCGCCCGGCTGGCGGTGCGGCGGGAGCTCGACGGAGAGGGGTCGGACCATGAGCGGCTCTGGTGAGTTCGCCAGCAGCTCGCTGACCCGGCACGTCGTGCGCGGCGTCCTCGGATTCGGCGCGCTGGCCGGCGGTCTGGCGCTGACGCCGGTGCCGAGCCTGCTGTTGCTGCCCCTCGGCTTGGTGCCGCTGCGCGGCTGCCCCATGTGCTGGACCATGGGGCTGGTGCAGACCGTCTCGGCCGGACGGCTGCGGCGGCAGTGCGGCGAGGACGGCTGCGAGCTGCGCCGGGCCTCAGGGGAAGACGAAAAGCTGGGCGACCTGCGGCGCCAGCCAGGGCTTGCGGCCGTAGGGAATCATCCGTCCGGCGGCTATCTGCCGGTTCTGCGAAGCCCGTCCGCTGACCGCCAGCAGGAAAGCGACCGGGTCCATGGAGATGTGGCAGTCGGCGCGGCCCGACCCGGGGTCGCGGACCGTCCGGATCTTCGCGCCGTCGACATCGAGGCCGATGGTGACGCCGCCGCGGACATGGAACTGGACGACGGCGTGCAGCTTCGCGGCCCGCTCCAGGTTCATGGTCCGGGGCATCATCTCGGGGAAGACCAAGGAGATGATCAGGCGCGCCGTGCCGGGCGGGACCGACCACTTCTGGTGTGAGGCGCGCGCCGCGTCGAGGGTGTGGAGCAGCGTCTCGCTCAGGAACAGGCCGGCGACGGTGCCGAGCGGGATCGTGACGTCCTCGCCGAACCAGGGGACCCGGCAGGGTTCGGCGGGGTCGCGTCCGGCGGTGGCGGCGACGATGGCCTCGGCGCCGGCGCGGATCCGGGCCGGGGTGGCGCGGTGCGTGGAGGGGCCGGACTGGTTGAGGGTCAGGGCGTTGAGGTCGGCGACGCGCTCCCGGATGCCGGCCCGGGCCGGCAGGGCGGCCATCCAGGAGTCGAAGTCGGGGCCGCCGGGCAGGGGTTCGGCGAGTCCGGCCGGATCGGCGGCGGCCGCGTCCTTGGCGTTGGCCGCGCCGACCTCGTCCAGGGTGCTGAAATCGCCGGTGGCCGCGGCGGCGTAGGCGGTGCAGGCCAGGCCCAGATGGACGGCGACGTCGCCGGCGGTCCACCCCGGCAGCCGCGAGGGGGCGCGGGGTTCGCGGAGCCGGGAGAACAGGTCCGAGGACCGGTCGGCGAGGCTGGGGATGACGGCGCGCGCCGCGGACAGGTCTTCGGCAAGGGTGGTGCGGGTACCCGTCATGGTCGCTCCCGGCGGCTGTCTCGGCGGAGTGCTTTGCGGCTGGCTGGGCGGTGCGGGTGGCGCGGTCCCCATCTATTGGACGCGATGTCTGCCACCACAGCAGCCGGGAGCGGTGCGGTCAAGATGCGCGGCGGGGACGCTTCGTCACGTTGTTGAGCTGGTCGATGAGGTGTTCGCGAATGCCCTCAACGGAACGCGTCCCTCATGCTACTGCTTCGCTGTCAGAATATTCCGTGGTCAGCAGGGTTTTTCCAACAGCTTGGCGGGATTCGATCACGCTGTGGGCGTCGGCGGCGCGGTCCAGCCGGAAGCGCTGGCCGATCACCGGGCGGAGCCGGCCCTCGGCGGCGGCGAGCAGGGCGGCGTCGGTGTGGCGGCGCATGTCCTCGGGTCCGGCGCTGGGACGGACGACGGTGACGCCCCGGGCGGCGGCGTCGGTCTCGGAGATGGCCGTCCACTCGCCGCTTGCCAGGCCGTAGCTCACCAGGCGGCCGCCCCGGACGAGTCGGGCGAAGGCGGTGCGGCCGATCTCGCCGCCGACGCCGTCGAAGACCACGTCCACGGGACCGCCGAGGCGGGCCGGCCAGTCCGGGGCGGTGTAGTCGACGGCGTGGTCGGCGCCGAGGTCCAGGGCGAGCTTGGTCTTGCGGTCGCCGCCGGCCAGGGCGACGACGGTGGCGCCGGCGGCCTTCGCGAGCTGGGTGAGCAGCGAGCCGACCCCGCCGGCGGCGGCCTCGACGACGACGCGTTCGCCGGGCCGGACCGCGGCGGCGGCCAGGACCAGGGAGGCGGTGCGGCCGTCGGCGAGGACGGCGACGGCCGCGTCGAGCGGGAGGTGGTCCGGGACGCGGTAGAGGACGTCGGCGGGGACCAGGGCTTGTTCGGCGTAGCCGCCGGAGCCGCCGGTGGAGCCGATGACGCGGGTGCCGACGATCGCGGGGTCCAGGCCGGGGCCCACGGCGCGGATCCGCCCGCCGACGCCGTTGCCGGGGATGAACGGCAGCCGTGGCCGGAAAGGGCCGTTGCCCGCGCGGACCTGGGTCTCGACGAAGGTGATGTTGGCGTAGGCGACGTCGACCAGCGCGGTGTCGGGGGCGAGGACCGGGGCGGGGGTCTGCTCGGCGCGGAGGTTGGCGGGGCCGCCGAAGGCGCGGAGCCAGATGGCCTGCATGAAGGGTCTCCGAGGGGGGTGAGGACGGGGTCCCCTCGATCCTCACCGGCTTTCGGCGCGCCCACCTCGGGCCGGGGGTCTGCGGCGACTAGGACTTTGGACCTAGGACCTGGCCGCGACGCCGGACGGTTTCGGCGACGGCGCCGGTGACAGGGGGTGCTAGCGGCGCTAGCATGGCGGGTATGGGCAATCAGCAGCTGAACGCGCGCGTGCCGGACGAGATCGCGGAGGCGGCCAGGGCCGCGGCGGCGGACGCCGGCGTGAACCTCGGCGAGTACCTGACGCGGCTGATCGACGCCGACACCCGGGGCCGCCGCGCGGTCTTCGACGCGGTCTTCGACCGGTTCGTGGAGGACGCGAAGGCCAGCGGCGCGTTCGACGACGACCTCAAGCCGGTCGCGTGAGCGGAGAAGTCGTTCCCGGTCACCCGATCGACATTGCTTGGCTTCTGGACGCGGCGCAGCGGCTGCCGGGCGACCCGGCCGTCGTCGACTACGGCGCGCTCTACGCGGCGCTGGCCCGCACCGAGGCGGTGGTGCTGGGACGGCGGGTCTACGAGCGGCCGCATCATCAGGCCGCCGCGTTGATGCACCAGCTGGCGCGGGTGCCGGCGCTGGAGAACGCGAACCGGCTGTTCGCGGCGGCCACGGCGGTGGCCTATTTGGCCGCGTGCGGGCTGCCGGTGGTACCGGACGTCCGCGAGGCCGCACGGCTGGCCGGGGACGCCGCCGAGGGGAAGCTGGACGTCGGCGCGGTGTCGTGGGTGCTGCGGAACTGGGTCAAGGAGTAGGCAAGGGACAGGCGGCAAGGGATAGGCGGCAACGGAGGCGTCGAAACGGAAGCGGCTGCCCGGACGCTGGGACGCGTCGGGGCAGCCGCTTTCGTTTGCTCGCGGTTACCTGCCGCCTGCCTGTGCCTGCCTGTGCTTGCCTGTACTCGCCAGCGTTTGTCTGTGCTTGCCGGCGTGCCCAGGTCTCAGAGCACCGGCAGGTACCGGTTCAGCTCGAACGGCGTCACCTGGTGCCGGTAGTCGCTCCACTCCGCGCGCTTGTTGCGCAGGAAGAAGTCGAAGACGTGCTCGCCGAGCGTCTCGGCGACCAGCTCGCTGTCCTCCATGCGGGAGATGGCCTCGGACAGCGAGGACGGCAGCGGTTCGATGCCCAGGGCGCGGCGCTCGGCGTCGGTGAGGGTCCAGACGTTGTCCTCGGCGCCGGCCGGGAGCTCGTAGCCCTCCTCGATGCCCTTGAGGCCGGCGGCCAGCAGGACGGCGAAGGCGAGGTAGGGGTTGCAGGCCGAGTCCAGGCTGCGGACCTCCACGCGGGTGGACTGCGACTTGGACGGCTTGTACATCGGCACCCGGACCAGGGCCGAGCGGTTGTTGTGGCCCCAGCTGATGTAGCTGGGGGCCTCGCTGCGGTCGCCGCCGCCGAACAGGCGCTTGTAGGAGTTCACGAACTGGTTGGTGACGGCGGTCAGCTCGCCGGCGTGGCGCAGCAGGCCGGCGATGAAGCTGCGGCCGGTCTTGGACAGGCTGTACTCGGCGCCGGGCTCGTGGAAGGCGTTGCGGTCGCCCTCGAACAGCGACAGGTGGGTGTGCATGCCCGAGCCGGGGTGCTCGGCCAGCGGCTTGGGCATGAAGGAGGCGAAGACGCCCTGCTCCAGGGCGACCTCCTTCATCACGTGGCGGAAGGTCATGATGTTGTCCGCCGTGGACAGCGCGTCGGCGTAGCGCAGGTCGATCTCCTGCTGGCCGGGCCCGCCCTCGTGGTGGCTGAACTCCACCGAGATGCCCATGCTCTCCAGGTGGGTGATGGCCTGGCGCCGGAAGTCGTGGCCGACGCCGTGCGGCGTCAGGTCGAAGTAGCCGGAGCGGTCCACCGGCTCGGGGGCCTTGCCGGGCTTGGGCTGGCCCTCGAAGAGATAGAACTCGATCTCGGGGTGGGTGTAGAAGGTGAAGCCGCGCTCGGCCGCCTTGGCCAGGGTGCGCTTGAGGACCCACCGGGGGTCGGCGTAGCTGGCGGCGCCGTCGGGCATCAGGATGTCGCAGAACATCCGCGCGGTGCCCGGGGACTCGGCACGCCACGGAAGTATCTGGAACGTCTGCGGGTCGGGCTTGGCGAGCATGTCCGATTCGGCCACCCGGGTGAAGCCCTCGATGGCCGAGCCGTCGAAGCCGATGCCCTCGCTGAAGGCCTGTTCCAGCTCCGCCGGGGCCACCGCGACGGATTTCAGGAAGCCCAGGACGTCGGTGAACCACAGACGGACGAAGCGGATGTCCCGCTCTTCGAGGGTGCGGAGGACGAACTCCTGCTGACGTTCCATGAGGCAAGTATGTCCGAGGTGCGTTTCCGTGTGATTACGGCGATGGGAAGTCGTGCGGGCCGGGGGTGGGCCGCAGACGGCCGGACGGGATCGGACGCGGGGTGCGCGGGGCGGGCGGGCCCCGAGGGCGTCACAGGGGCTCCTGGGGCCGGGACGAGCCCGCGGCGGGCCGCCGGGGCGCCGGCGTTGAGGCGGAGATGAGGTTCGGATTTCCGGATCCGCACAACGCCGTACGGACGGCGCGCGCGGCCGGACACACGGATGCCCGGAATCCGGCGCGGGCGCCCGGAATCCCGGCTCCGAAAGGCCGGCGAGGGCGAATCCCGACTCGGATGCAACCTCTTAGGGGTCCCGCGCCGTCTTATTGAAAGACACCGCCATACCGACACCGCGTCGACATGGCGGCTCCCGCCGTACCCGGAGCCCTTGATCGCATAGGGCGGCATCACGGGGCAAAATCGGACCAAAAGCGGTCACTGCGGGTGCTCAGGGGGAAACTCTGAAGATCTTTGCCGAAAATCTCTCCGGAACCTCTCGCCAAGCGTTGTTGAACGGAGAATAATCCTCCAACGAGACCTCATCGTCCCCCCGTGCGATGGGGTCTCCCATCCCGAGGCCTCACCGTCCCCCCGTGCGGTGAGGCCTCGGACCTTTTCCGGCCCGGTTCCGCGGCCGTGATCCGTCTCACACCGCCGCCGCGTCACAGACCCCGCGCCGGATCCGTCCTCGCCCCGACGGGGTAGTGGAATCGGCGAGGAGGCACGAGATGATCCTGGTGACCGGAGCGAGCGGCACGCTCGGCAGCGTCCTGGTCCCGCTGCTGGCGGCGCGCGGGGAACGGGTGCGCGCGCTGAGCCGACGGGGCCGCGACGGCTCGGTGGGCTCCTGCGAATGGGTGGTCGGCGACCTGACCGACGGGACCGGGCTGGACGAGGCGCTGGCCGGCGTCGACGTGATCGTGCACGCGGCCTCCAACACCCGCAAACAAGGCAAGGGCGACACCGTCGCGGCGTGGCACCTCATCGAGGCCGCCAAGCGCGGGGGACGGCGGCCGCACCTGCTCTATATCTCGATCGTGGGCGTCGACCGGCACCCGCTGAAGTACTACCGGACCAAGTACGAGGTCGAGCAGGCGATCGAGGGCAGCGGGCTGCCGTTCACGATCCTGCGCACGACCCAGTGGTTCCAGCTGCTCGACATGTTCCTGGGCCTGGCCGCGAAGTCCCCGGTGGTGCCGATGCCGGAGCTGCCGTTCCAGCCCCTGGACGCCGCCGAGGCCGCCGAGCGGCTGGCCGAGCTGGCGGTCGGCGAGCCGCTGGGGCGGGCCGAGGACCTGGGCGGCCCGGAGCTGCTCGGGACCCGGGAGCTGGCCCGGTCCTGGCTGGCGGCCACCGGCAAGCACCGACTGCTGGTGCCCGCGCCGCTGCCGGGAAAGGTCGGCGCGGCGTTCCGCGCCGGGTGGCACAACGCGCCGGAGCGCCGGGTCGGCAAGGCCACGTGGGCCGAGTTCCTGGCCGCCGAGTACGGACGGTAGGTCGGTTCTCAGGGGTGGATCGGGGCCCGGTTCTTGCTCGGCTCGGCCGGTGTCCAGTAGCCAATTCCACGGGCCCGGTGGCGCTGGCCAGTGCCCGGCAACGGGTAATCGCCGATGGCCGATGCCTGGTGGCCGATAGCCGGTGGCCGGTCGCCAATACCTGGCGGCTCGGTGCCCGTCCAGACACCCCGGCCGGGCCCGGCGCGACCGGCGCGCTCGTTCCGCACCCGAGCCGCGCCCGAGCCGCGCCGGACCGCGCCCGCACCGCCGCTCAGCGCGGTGCCATGCCCACCATGAGGTTGTCGACCAACGCCGCGGCGAAGCCGTCCGGCAGCGGCTGGTCCAGGCACTCGGTCTTCATCGTGAGGACGATCGGCCCGGCCAGCATCCGCACCGTCAGCTCGACGTCCAGGTCGGCCCGCAGCTCGCCGGCCGCCATGCCGTGGCGCAGGATGGTCCGCAGCTGGTCGCGGCGCGGTTCGATCGCCACCTGCTGGTAGCGGCGGACCAGCTCCGGGTTGGTCATGGCGGTGGCCATCACCGAGGCGAACACCAGCCCGGCGCGGTCGGAGTGCATCAGGTCGGCCATCGTGACCAGGTACTCGACCAGCAGGTCGCGGGCGCTGCCCCCGCCGGTCAGGTCGGGCTCCGGGCACTCCGTCCACAGCGTGCTGACCGCGTCGACCACCAGCTGTTCCTTGTTCTGCCAGCGCCGGTAGACCGTGGCCTTGCCGACCCCGGCCCGGGCGGCGACCTGCTCCATGGACAGCGCGGGGTAGGACATGCCCTGGCCGAGCAGCTCCAGGACGGCGTCCAGGATGGCCCGCTCGGCGGCCTCGCTGCGGGGCCGGCCGGGCCGGCGGGGACGGTCCTTCTTGGCGGCGCAGCCGGGGTCCGCGCAGCCGCCGGCGACGTGTCCGGGATGTCGGCCGTCGGATCCGTGGTCGGCATGGGTCGTCGTCATAGCGCTCCATCATCTCCTCGTCGCGGCCTTCGCGCGGGCAGCGGCGCCGGTTCCGGCGCCGGTGCCGCCCGCGCGGCGGCGGTCAGGCGACCCCGGCCGCCTCGGCCGTCTCGGCGGCGCTCGGGCCGCCCGACGGCCGGGCGTCGACCAGCGCGCCGATCGGCCGGCGCGGCAGCCACATCAGGGCGATGACGGCGGCCAGCAGGGCCACGCCGGCCGAGACCACCACGGTCACGTGCATCGCGTGGATGAACGCGGCGTCGGCCTGCGGGTAGAACTTCTGGAGCGCCGGGACGTGCTGCCCGGCCCCCTTGGTGGCCTGGATCGAGCCGTCGACGGTGTGCAGCAGCGACGGGTCCTTCACCACCGTGCCCAGCGGCTTCTCCATCTTGCCGCGGTAGGCGGTGGTCAGCAGCGTGCCGAGCACCGCGACGCCGAGGGCGCCGCCGACCTGCCGGACCGTGTTGCTCACCGAGGAGCCGACACCGGCCTTCTCCCGGGGCAGCGAGGTCATGATGGTGGTGGTCGCCGGGGGCATCACGTTCGCCATGCCCATGCCCTGGAGGAAGAAGATCGCGATCAGCAGCGCCGCCGGCGAGGTCTCGTTCACGAACTGGTACATCAGGAACGTCAGCGCGATCACCAGCATGCCGAACGTCGACACCGCCCGGGCCCCGAACCGCTGCACCAGCTTGGCCGACATCGGCGAGAAGATCAGCTGCGCCAGGGCGAAGGGCGTCATGTACAGACCGGCCTTCAGCGGGCTGAAGTCCAGCACCGACTGGAGGTAGAAGGACAGGAAGAACAGCACGCCCATCATCGCGAAGAAGGACATCGCGACCAGGATGATCGAGGCCGAGAACGGCCGCGAGCTCCGGAACAGCCGGACGTCCAGCGCCGGATGGCTGGTGCGCAGCTCCCAGAAGACGAACAGCGCGCACAGCAGCACGCCGCCGATCAGCGAGCCCCAGATCTGCGGGTTGCCCCAGCCGACGTCGCCGCCGCGGATGATGCCGTAGACGAAGACCACGATCCCGGCCATCGACAGCACCACGCCCACCGGGTCCAGGCGGCCCGGGTTCGGGTTCTTGGAGTCCGGCACCAGCAGCGCCATCGCGACCAGCGCCACGATGATGATCGGCACGTTGATCAGGAACACCGAGCCCCACCAGAAGTGGTCCAGCAGCAGGCCGCCCAGCACCGGGCCGATGGCCACGGCCAGGCCCACGCCGCCGGCCCACATGCCGATCGCCTTGGGCTGCTCCTTGGGCTCGAAGACGTTGGCGATGATGGCCAGCGTCGCCGGCATGATCGCGGCGCCGAACAAGCCCATGACGGCCCGGGTGGCGATCAGCTGGCCGGGGCTGCCGGCGTAGGCGCACAGCACCGAGGCGATCCCGAAGCCGACCATGCCGGCCATCAGGATCTTCTTGCGCCCGAAGCGGTCGCCGACGATCCCGAAGGTGAACAGCAGCCCGGCGAAGACCAGCGTGTAGGAGTTGATGGCCCATTCCAGATCGGGCTGCTGGGCGCCCAGACCCGGCGTCACCGGGTCGTTCTTCGGGTTCGAGATGATCTTCAGGGCGACGTTCAGGATGGTGTTGTCCAGCACGACCACGAGCAGGCTGAAGATGAGCACCCCGAGGATGGCCCATCTGCGGCGGTGTATGACCTCGCGTTCCATATCCCCTCTTCCCCTCCGCGAGAGCTGTCGTTCATCGATACGGAACGGGGCCGTATCGATAACACCGCGAGCGTACGCCCGGTGGTATCGGAACGCAACCGTCTCGTATTAGGTGGATCACCCGGCTCAGCGGTACGTGTCCGCCGAGCCGCCGGAGACCTGGTCGATGAGGGCCGTGAGGCGGTCCCGGAACCCGCGGCGGCGCCGGTCCTGCTCGCCGGCGCTGGAGGCGAGCAGATGCTGGGCGGCGTCGAAGCCCGGGACGACGCCGGACTCCGGGACCAGCAGGGCGTCGTGCGAGAGCGACAGCAGCTCGCCGGCGGAGTCCTCGTCCTCGGCCATGGTCAGGATCGCCGCACCGCGCCGGCGGGCGTCGTCGACCCGCTCCAGCAGCGGCCCGCCGGGGTCGTCCGGCGCCACGACCAGCACCGCCTCCCCGCGCCGGGCGGTCACCAGCCGGTTCAGCGGCACCGCCAGATGCGGCGGGGCGCCATCCGGGACCTGGTGCCGGACCAGGGTCGGGGCCAGCTGCGGCAGGCCGGACAGGCCGGCCTCGGTGTCGAGGTGGGCCGCCAGGTGCCAGGGCTCCTCCTCGGGCGTGCCGACCAGGAGCAGCCCGCCCGGGCTGCGCGGGGCCCGGCGCAGGGTGCGGGCGAAGCCGCGGCACTCGCCGAACCAGGCGGTGCCGTCGAGGAGTTCGCGGAGGAGGTCGGTCTGCGCGGAGTCCATAGTCGAATACTGCCGGTCCGGGCGCCTTTATGACACCCGGCCCGGCATATCAGTACTGATACTCGGTTGCTCGGAGCCGCTCGGTCGCCCGAAGCGCGTCAGTGGTAGGAGTGGGACTCGTCGGGATACGTGCCGTGCACGACATCGGTGGCGAAGGCCCGCGCCGCGTCGCCGAGCAGGGTGCGCAGATCGGCGTACTGCTTGACGAACTTGGGGACGCCGCCGGGCGTCAGACCGGCCATGTCGGTCCAGACCAGGACCTGGGCGTCGGTGCCGGACCCGGCCCCGATGCCGACGGTGGGGATGTCGATCTCGGCCGAGACCCGCGCCGCGAGTTCGGCCGGGACCAGCTCCAGCACGATCGCGAAGGCGCCGGCGTGCTGCAGGGCCTTGGCGTCGGAGATCAGCTTCTCGGCCTCCTCGTCGCCGCGTCCGGCTATCCGGTAGCCGCCCAGCACGTTGACCGACTGCGGGGTCAGGCCGATGTGCGCCATCACCGGGATGCCGGCCTGGACCAGCGCGTCGACCTGCGGCAGCACCCGGCGGCCGCCCTCCAGCTTCACGGCGCCGCAGCCGGCCTCCTTCATGAACCGGGCGGCGGTGTCCAGCGCCTGGGAGGGCGAGGACTGGTAGGAGCCGAACGGCAGGTCGCCGACGACCATGGCGCGCTTGGTGCCGCGGACCACGGCGCCGGAGAGCATGACCAGCTGGTCGACGGTGACCGGGACGGTGTTCTCGTAGCCGAGGTGGTTGTTCCCGGCGGAGTCGCCGACGAGCAGGACCGGGATCCCGGCCTCGTCGAAGACGCCGGCGGTGAGCGCGTCGTAGGCGGTGAGCATCGCCCACTTCTCGCCCTCGCGCTTGGCCTTGGCCAGATCGCGGACGGTGACCCGGCGGCCGGTGCCGGTCCCGCCGTAGAGCGAGAGCTTGGGCGGGGTCTGTGCGGATTCCTGCGTGACGCTGGATGCAGCGGACATGCTGGTTTCTCCTCATTGAGACGACTCGAGGCGCCGAAACGGCGTACCCGGACGAAGCTGATCGTCTCACGCCCAGGATCCCTTGTTAAGACCTGGAGCGCACCCGTACGAACGGTCCGTGGTCAGTCCGTCGCGCCCCATTCGTGACTCTGCTCACAAATCCTTGAAAGTCGTTTGCGGCGCGCGGGCAACGGTTCGGACAATCGCCCGCGTGAACTCAGAAACTGCGGCGCCTGGCGACGCGTCGCAGCAGGGCGAAAAGCCCCGTCGCCGGTGGCGTGACCTCCGTGACCTGAGGGTCGACGTCACTCCGCTGAAAGTCTCCCGCGATTACCGGCTGCTCACGTATTCCTCGGTGATATCCGGTTTCGGGTCGTTCCTGACCTACGTCGCGGTGCCCTTCCAGATCAAGGATCTCACCGGTTCCGCGCTCGCGGTCGGCCTGCTCGGCGCCACCGAACTGGTGCCGCTGGTGGTCTGCGGGCTGTGGGGCGGCGCGCTGGCCGACGCGATGGACCGGCGCAAGCTCGTGGTCTCCACCGAGGCCGCCTCGGCCGTCCTGTCGGTGCTGCTGCTGGTGAACGCGCTGCTGCCGCATCCGATGCTGTGGCCGATCTACGTGCTGACCGCGGCCTTCGCGGCGGTCAACGGCCTGCAGCGGCCCTCCCGCGAGGCGATCGTGCCCCGCGTCGTCCCGCCGGACCTGATCCTGTCCGCCGGGGCCCTGCAATGGATGCTGGGGTCGTTCACCCAGATCGCCGGGCCCGCGCTCGGCGGCGTGCTGGTGGCCACCACCGGCCCGACCGTGGCCTACGTCGCCGACGCCGCCACCTTCCTGGCGTCCTGCGTGTTCCTGATCCGCCTGCGGCCCTCCCCGCAGAGCGCGGACGCCGAGGGGGCGAGCCTGCGCGGCATCGCCGCCGGCTGGAAGTACGCCCGCAGCCGGCAGGAGCTGATCGGCACCTACGTCGTCGACATCGCGGCCATGACCTTCGCGATGCCGACGGCGCTGTTCCCGTTCCTGGCCGACCGGCTGCACGCCTCCTGGTCCCTGGGCCTGCTCTACGCCGCACCCGCGGTGGGCTCGGCCCTGGTGTCGGTCAGCAGCGGGTGGACCCGCCGCGTGCACCGGCACGGCCTGGCGGTGATCTGGGCCGCCGGCGCCTGGGGCGCGGCCATCGCCCTGGTGGCCGCCACCCTGAACGTGGGCGTGGTGCTGGCCTGCCTGGCCGCGGCCGGCGCCGCCGACGCGGTCAGCGGCGTGTTCCGGATGTCGATCTGGAACCAGACCATCCCGGACGCCCTGCGCGGACGCCTGGCCGGCATCGAGATGCTCTCCTTCTCCACCGGCCCGATCCTCGGCCAGGTCCGCGCCGGCTCGATGGCGGCCTGGCGCGGCCCGGTGTTCTCGGTCGGCTTCGGCGGCCTGGCCTGCGTCGGCGCCGTCCTCGGCCTGGCGGCCTTCCTGCCCGGCTTCCGCCGCTACGACGTCCGCTCCGACACCCACGCCGAGGCCGTCCGCGAGGAACGGATGGCGGCACACGCGGCGGCCTCCCTATGATCGGGGCCTGACGGGCCAAGACCAGCTATAAGGGGATTGTCATGGTGGGCGGGGACGGGAACGGCGGCTACGGGCCTTGGGCGGCCGGGGGCGGAACACCAGGAGGGCCGGGGACGGGGCAGGACCCGGCGGGGGCACCCGGCGGCCCGCAGCTCGGGGCCGACGGCCGCCCGATGACCTCGTTCCCCCCGGCCGAGACCGGCTTCTTCCCGGCCTCGGAACCCGGCGCTCCGCAACGCTCGGCCGCCGGGTTCCAGGCCCCGCCGCCATCGGCCCCGCAGCAATCGGCGCCACAGCCGCCGCTGCTGCTCGGCCCACCGCCTTCCGGCCCCGACAGCAACGGCCCCGACAAGCGTCGCAGGACCCTGCTGATCGGCGCGTCCGCGATCGCGGTGATCGGCGTCACCGCCGGCGCCATCGCCCTGGCCGGCGGCAGCAGCGGCGGCGGCGGCGACAAGCAGCCCACCGCCGCCGCGTCCCCCAGCGTCACCACCGGCAACTCCTCCGGCGCCGCGGGATTCCCCGGATCCACCGGCAGCGCACCGGACAACAACAGCGCCCCTGGCACGCCGAGCCCGCGCGACGGCAAGGACGTCCCCGGCGCCCCGGCCACCAGCCCGACCACGCCGAGCGCCACCGGCTCGAAGTCCTCGCCCCCGGCCACGAAGCCGTCGACCACCGGCCGCACCACGGCCGCTCCCCCGGCCAGCACCGCCCCGGCCGTCCCGGTCGCCGCACCGACCGCGGACCTCCTGCACTGGCGCCTCGCCGAGGCCGGCGGCACCACCGCCGCCGACAGCTCCGGCCGCGGCCTGACCGGCACCGCCGCCGGCGCCGCCACCTTCGACCCGGCCCAGCACGGCGGCGCGGCCTACTTCAACGGCCCGGCGAACCAGATCAAGGGCGGCGAGGTCGCCACCAAGTCGGCGGTGATCGACACCACCAAGAGCTTCACCATCTCGCTCTGGATGAACCAGACCGGCCTGACCACACCCACCAAGTACTCCGCCCTGTTCAGCCAGGACGGCGCGCAGAACTTCGCCTTCACCTTCAGCTACTCCACCGAGGCGAAGAACTGGTCCTTCGTCCGCGCCGACAACGACGCCACCACCCCGACCACGATCGGCGTCGGGGCGAAGACGGCGATCCCGCTGAACTCCTGGCACCAGCTGACCGGCGTCTACGACGCCCCGGCCGGCACGATCGCGTTCTACGTCGACGGCGCCCTCCAGGGCACGGCCAAAACCGGATCGGCACCCTACGCCGCCACCGGCCCGTTCGCGATCGGACGCAGCTGGTACCAGAAGTACCCGTCGAACCCGTTCAACGGCTACATCTCCGACGTCCGCGTCTACAGCCACGCCCTGACCGCCGCCGAGGTCAAGGCGCTATAGAACAGCCGGGCGCGTCCCGAGGACGCGCCCGGCCCACTCAGCCGTCGGCCCCCTCATCGGCCTGCCGCCAGGCCTCATTACGCTCCTGCACCCGCTGCAACGCCTGCTCGGCCTCCTCCCGCGTGGCATACGGCCCCAGCCGATCCTTGGCCGCACAAGCCCCGGCCGGCTCCACCGTGCCGTGCTTCACGCAGTAGTACCAACCGTCGTCCTCCGACGGCTCGCCCTTCCTGCTCCAGCGCATCGCAACCTCCCTGGCTCCAACGGTTGCCTAGACTGTCCGACTATGGCGACTCTCGTACCCGGCACCGTCTCTCCCACTCTGCCCGTCCCCGCCGGGATCAAGCGACCCGAGTACGTAGGACGCAAGCAGCCCAAGCCCTACGCCGGCCGCGCCGTCCAGACCCCCGAAACCATCGAACGCATGCGCATCGCCAGCCGCATCGCCGCCGACGCCCTGGTAGCCACCGGCGCCGCCGCCAAACCCGGCACCACCACCGACGAACTGGACCGCATCGGCCACGAGTACCTCCTCGACCACGGCGCCTACCCCTCCACGCTGGGCTACAAGGGCTACCCGAAGTCGATGTGCACCTCCCTCAACGAGGTCATCTGCCACGGCATCCCGGACACCACCGTCCTCCAGGACGGCGACATCCTGAACATCGACATCACCGCCTACATCAACGGCGTCCACGGCGACACCAACGCCACCTTCGAAGTAGGCACCGTCGACGAGGAATCCCACCTCCTGATCGAACGCACCCGCGAAAGCCTGACCCGCGCCATCAACGCCGTCCGCCCAGGCCGCCAAATCAACATCATCGGCCGCGTCATCGAAAGCTACGCCAAACGCTTCGCCTACGGCGTAGTCCGCGACTTCACCGGCCACGGCATCAGCACCAGCTTCCACACCGGCCTGGTCATCCCCCACTACGACGACCCCTACGCAACCCTGGTGATGGAACCAGGCATGACCTTCACCATCGAACCCATGCTGACCCTGGGCACCACCGACTACGACATGTGGCCCGACAAGTGGACAGCAGTGACCCGCGACCGCAAACGAACCGCCCAGTTCGAGCACACGATGGTGGTGACGAACGACGGCGTCGAGGTGCTGACGCTGCCGAGCAGCAGCTGAAGACCTGGCCAAACCGCCAGCGCGACCAGCCGCCCGACGGCCAGCTTCGCCAAATCACCCTCGCGACCAAGCGCCCCGCCGACAGCACACCCGCCGCGACCAGCGACCAGCTTCACTGCCCCACCGCGCCTGGCCGCCCGGCCAGCACCGCAACCGGCAGCGGCCAACAAAACTGGTCAGCATCGCGACTGATCGCCCGGCCACCTTCGCGACCGGCAGCGGCCAGCAGAACTGATCGGCATCGCAACCGGGTGCCTCGCCACCACCGCAACCGGCGGCGGCCAACAAAACTGGTCAGCATCGCAATTGACTGCCGGCCACCATCACCACTCCGGCGGCGGCCAGCGGGACCGGTGGTCATCGCAACCGGGTGCCCCGCTTTTTGCTTTGCCCCAAAGTTAGGTCTTCGGTTCCGGTCTTTCCGTCGCTTCGGCGGGCGTAGCCAATCGCGCCGCCCAGGCGGTGTCAAGGCTCGCATCAGCCGGGGCACGGCACCTGAAGGGTCGCCTTGATACCGCCTGGGCGGTGTGATTCCTTCAGGCGACGATGCGACGGAAAGGCCGGGACCGAAACCGGAACCACCGACCAAAGGCAAGTTAACCGCCCGACCCCACTCTTTCCAGAGCGAGGTCCTCCCCGGAGGGGCCGCCGGAGGCGCCTTTGACCTTGACTAGCCTAATGATTCCCGGGAGCGAGTCCATGGGGCAGACTTCCGGGTTACAGCTGCCGGCTGGTGAGCACTGCATTGGCCTGGACTATCAAGTCCTAATCAAAGAACGTGCCCCAGCCGGTTGGCCGGG
>NZ_BAAAQN010000013.1:96480-174800 GCF_039531695.1 Catenulispora yoronensis | reverse complement strand
TGGCCGGGCTGGCCGGCCGGGCCGGGCCCGCCCGCGCCGGGGCGCACCGAGCCGGGGACGGCCACCGGGCGGGTCGTGGCGGCCGCGGCCTTGGCCGCCTTGGCCCGCTGGCGCTTGCTGGGCCGCGATCCGTAGAGGTCGGAGCGCATGACCCCGACCGCGGAGAACACGAAAAGCCACAGCAACACCAGGAAGGCGAGCCGGATCACCGTGAGGGTCAGCTGGGACATCGTCAGTCGGTCCTGTATCGGTCCTGTCGGCCTCAGCCCTGCTGCCGGAAGATGATGGTGGTGGTGCCCAGGTGGATCACCGAGCCGTCGCGCAGCGGGGCCTGCGTGACGTGCTGGTTGTCCACCACGATGCCGTTGGTGGACCCCAGGTCGGAGACGTAGGACGGGGTGCCGATGCGGATCTCGGCGTGCCGGCGCGACACCGACGGGTCGTCCACCCGCAGGTCCACGTCGGTGCCCCGGCCCATGCTGGTGACCGGACGGGTCAGCATGTGCCGGGCGCCGTTGATCTCCACCCAGCACTGGGTCTGCGGCGAGGGCTGCGGCGGCTGCTGCGGCGGGTACCCGGGCTGCGGCGGCGGAGGGCCCCAGCCGGGCTGCTGCGGCGGCGGCTGGCCGTAGGGGTCGTAGCCGCCGGGCTGCGGCGCGCCCCAGCCGGGCTGGCCGCCCTGGGCCTGCGGCGGCTGCTGCGGGGCGCCCCACGGCGTGGGCTGCGGCACCTGGTTCGGCGGCACGGGCTGCAGCCCGCCGGGGCCCTGGGGGCCGCCCGGGCCCTGCGGACCGCCGGGGCCCTGGGGACCGCCCTGGTAGGGGGGAGGCTGGCCGTAGGGGTCGTAGCCCTGGGGCTCGCCTTGCATCGAGGACACGGGCACCACTCCTGCCAACGCCTGACTCTGGATCCGGAACATCCCCGTGTCGAGATCCGCCGCACGCGCGAACTTCACCTCGACCGGTCCGACGAACATATAGCGTTGCTCGGCGCCGTACTCGCGCACGAGTTCTGCGAGCTCCGCGCCCAGGGGGCCGGCGTACGTCGCCAGCCGCTCGTAGTCCACGCCGCCCAACTCGACCGTGAAGTCGTTGGGCACCATGGTCCGACCCTGGCTGACCACGGCCGCCCGATCGTCGCACTCGCGTTGCAGCGCGGAGGCGATCTCCACCGGCTGCACCTCGGACTTGAATGCTTTGGCGAAGGCGCCGTTGACCAACCCTTCGATACGTCGCTCGAACCGCTGTAGGACTCCCACGGACACCCCCTTCCGGCGCGCCAGCCTAGCGTTGACCGGCTTCGCAGACCATCTGTCGTCGTGCACACCGGACGTCGGCGTGCCGTCGGCGGACCCACGGCCACGCGTTCCGTCCGCCGCCTGCGGCGTCCGACTCGCGCACCTGTTACGGATGAGATCGTAACCACCCCGTCCCCCGCTGCGTACCCACATCGCCACGAGATCAGCCGCTCGGCGGCGCCCACGCAGCTCAGCGACCCGGGCTTGTCAGCGGGAGCCGAACGTCCTCACGTCACAAGGACGTGCGACGACCCCCCACGGTTCCACACACACCCGTTCGGAATCCGGGGGCTTTCCCGGACGTACCGGGATGTGACGCTCACGACCCCGGGAGCGCCGGCGATATTGGCGAGAGCGCCCTCCACCGCGTGCTAATGTTTGTCCAGCAAGAGCGAGCGCGAGTGGCGGAATAGGCAGACGCGCACGGTTCAGGTCCGTGTGCCCGAAAGGGCGTGGGGGTTCAACTCCCCCCTCGCGCACTTGTGGAGCCGCAGGTCATCAGGCCTGCGGCTCTTTTGTTTCGGTTGTGGACCGCCATGACCGGGCCCGACTCGAAGTGACAGAGGTCACCCAGAGCCGGGCCTGTTTGCATTTCTGGTGAGGATCACGCGGTCGCGACATCCGCGAAAGCTTCGTCCTCTGTGCTTTCGGTCAATCGAGCCACTGCCACGGCCTCCGCCATGCTCGCCGGAGGCGGTCGAGCGCGGTCTGCGCGACCTGCGCGGCGAGCCGCCCCGTTGACGGGCTAACGTTGTTAGCCTAGAGTGAAGCTAACAACGTTAGCCGAACGGCCCGGCAGACTTGGGGACCACGATGAGCAGCATCACCACCACCACGACCTTCACCGGCACCACCGCCGGCACGACCACCGGCCACCGCCTCCCGTCAGCCCTCCGGCGCACCGTCTGGGCCGCCTGGGCCGTCTTCCTCGCCGCCTTCGCGATCCTGGAGGGCGTCAACCACGGCGGCGGCAGCTGGCTGGCCCTGACGGTCGGCATGATCGCGCCGGACCTCTCCTTCTTCGCGGCCGCCGGCGCGCACGAACCGGTGCGCCAAGGCCAACTGCCGCGCAAGGCGGTCCCCTTCTACAACACCGCGCACCGCACCTGGATCCCGTTCGGTCTGGCAGTGGCGTACACGCTGCTCCCGCTGACTTCACCGATGCTGTTCACGTTCCTGCTGGCCTGGATGCTGCACATCGCCGTCGACCGCGTCGCGGGCTACAACCTGCGGACCAAGGAAGGCTTCGTCCGTGGCTGACTCTCCCACCGGAGCGCTCACCGAGCGGCAGCGGCAGATCGCCGCAGCCGCTCGCACGCTTTTGGACACCGAAGGCCCCGAAGGACTCACGATGCGGCGCGTGGCCGACGCGCTGGGCATCAAGGCCCCGTCGCTGTACAAGCACGTCCCGGACAAGACAGCCCTGGAGCTCCTGGTCGTCGCCGACGGCTTCGTCGAGATCGCGGAGGCACTGGAAGCCGTGCAGCTGGAAGCAGTGCCGGCGGAGGCGAGGAATCCCCTGTCCGCGTTGGCGAAGGCCTACCGCGACTACGCAGTCGCGCATCCGCACCTGTACCGCCTCATGAACTACCAGCCGCTGCGCAGAGACCTGCTTCCGGCCGGGCTTGAGGACCGAGCAGCCAGGCCGCTGCTCATGGCCGTCGGCAACGACGGCGACAAGGCCCGCGCGTTGTGGGCCTTCGCACACGGCATGGTGAGTCTGGAGATCGACGGCCGGTTTCCGCCGGACGCCGATCTCCCAGCCGCATGGCGCGCCGGGCTGACTACGTTCACATAGAGATCAGCTACTACGGGAAGGCTCCGTACTTCGCGCGGTTGGCTGCGATCATGACCGACCTCCCAGTCCGACCTCGACGCCGTCGACGCTCGCCGACTTCGCCGCCGGACTCCGAGTACAGCGCGCGATCGAGGCGTTCCACGCCGTCGACTAAGGCGATATCCCATTGCCGCGACCGCGGTGCACGCTGAACGATGAGCACATGCTGGCTACCCTGCTGCCCTTCCTCCTCGCGTGCACAGCGGTCGCGGCCGTCCCGGGGCAGAGCACGGCGCTGATCATCCGCCAGTCGATCCGCGGCGGAAAGCGCGCCGGAGTGGCCACAGTGCTCGGCAACGAGACCGGGGTCTTCGTCTGGGGCTGCGCGGCGGCGTTCGGATTCACCGCGCTGCTGGCCGCCTCGCAACTCGCCTATGACGGAATGCGCATCGTGGGAGCCTGCGTCCTGCTGTGGTTCGGGATCCAGTCGTTCCGCACCGCGCGCAGAATGAAGCAGGACGAAGCCGCGCAGCTTCCGGACGAACCCGACGACAACACCCGCACCAAGGGCGCCTGGTGGTCCTACCGGGCCGGTCTGCTGACCAACCTCGCCAACCCCAAAGCCGCGGTCTTCGCCATGTCGTTCCTGCCGCAGTTCGTCCCGGCCCACGCGCCGAAGCTCGCGGCGATGGTTCTGCTGGCCGCGCTATGGGCTGTCTACGAGGTCTTCTACTACTCGCTCTATGTGTGGTCGGTACAGCGGATGCGCGCGTTCTTCAGCCGCCGCAAGGTCCGACGCCGCATGGAACAGATCTCCGGAACCGTCATGCTCGGCCTGGCCGCGCGGATGGTCGTGGAGAACAGCTGACGGGTATCACCCGGGCATGACCGACATCGAGATCCGCTCGGCCACCCTGGACGATCTGGACGGACTGGCCCACGACAGCGCCGAGCTGTTCGCGGAGGACGGCGTCGCCCGGGACCGCCTGCGCGACCCGGAATGGCCGCGCGACAACGACCGAGCCCGGCTCACAGGACTGATCGCGGCCCCTGATGCCCTAGTGCTCGTGGCCGTCGACGACGGCACGGTGATCGGGCACCTGGTCGGCACCTTCAGCCCCGCTTCCTCGATGTGGACGGCCGCGCGCGCCGAGCTGATCAGCACGCATGTCGTGGCGTCGCACCGCGGACAGGGGATCGGGGGCCGTCTGGTGGAGGACTTCATCACCTGGAGCCGGGATCGCGGGGCGTCCCGGCTGCACGTCTCGGCATACGCCGCGAACAGCTCCGCGATCCGCTTCTATCAGCGGTACGGCTTCGTCCCCCTGTCGATCGATCTAGCTCTCGACATCGATTAGCCGCGTCTTCAGGGCGGCCACCAAGGTGTCATCGACGCCGAGTTCCTCTTCGGCGTATCCGCGCACTGATCCATAACGCGCCTTGAGGTCGGCGAGGAACAGTTCCATGGGGTCCCTGGGAGCACGGGCATAAGCCGGCCACGTGAGCTCCCGGCCCGGGTAGAAGGCCTTCCAGTCGGTGATCAGCCGCTGCGTAGCCAGCTCGGTCAAGGAGAAGTCGTCGATGACGGTCTCCTCGGGAACGTCGATCAAAGTGAGGACGAGCATGGCGATCAGGCCGGTGCGGTCCTTGCCGGAAGCGCAGTGGAAGACAGTGGTCCCGGACTCCGGGTCGGCGATCACGTCGAGCACTTCGCGAATCTCTTTAGCGCCGTCCTGCGCGACTTCCATATAGCGATCGGCGAGGAAGCGCCACGGGTCGAAGTCCGCGCCCAACGAGCCCTGGTCATAGGGCTGGTGCTCGATGCTCAGGTTGAAGTAGCGCAACCCCGGCGCGTCCGGCACCCGGCCGGCCTTCTCGATCTCCCAGGGGTAGCGCAGGTCGACGACCGTGTGCACGCCGAGCCCGGCGAACTGCTCCTGATCGGCCGGGTCCCGGAGCTTACCGAGGTTGTCCGACCGGTAGAGCACGCCCCACCTCGTCGCGGAACCGTCGGCGGTCCGATAGCCGCCGAGGTCCCGGAAGTTGTGCAGCCGCCGGAATTCCACGTGTCTGGTCATGGGCCCCAGTGTGGATCAGCAGGAAGGGCTACGCGCCCTCGGCCTGGTCGTAGTCCGCCTGGGCGGCCTCCACCTCGGGCATCCTGGCCTCGATGAACAAGGCCAGCCCCTTGAGCTGGTCGGACGTCCCGCGCCCGAGCTCGGTGAGCCGGTACTCGACCCGGGGCGGCATCGCCGAGAGCACGTCGCGGGCGACGAAGCCGTCCCGCTCCAGGGCTTGCAGGCCCTGGGACAGCATCTTCTCGCTGATGCCGTCGACCCGGCGGCGGAGCTCGTTGAAGCGGACCGGGCCCTCCCGCAACGACAGCATGATCAGCGTGCCCCAGCGGCCGGTCACGTGTTCCAGCGCGTGGCGTGACGGACAGCACGCCTGCAGAACGTCGTAGGCCAGGTCGAGGGCGCGCTCCTCGGTCTGCGCCGGTTCCGTGGAACCGGCTTCGGCGCGCGTACTCATGCTGTTCACCGTACCCCACAAGCTTTCCGGAAGAAAGCGCCGCCCCCTGGGTTGCGCTTTCCAAAAGTTAGTGCCATCGTTGGTGCCGCGCTAACCAGACGAAAGTGCAGGAACCGAAGGAGCAGCCATGACCACCATCGCCATCACCGCCGCCAGCGGCCACCTCGGCCGGCTCGTCGTCGAGGACCTGCTGAGCCGCGGGGTCCCGGCCGGCGACCTCCGCGCCGTCGTGCGCAGCCCGGAGAAGGTCCAGGACTTCGCGGACCGCGGGGTGCAGGTGGTCCAGGGCGACTACGCCGACGCCGAGGGCCTGGCCGAGGCGCTGCGCGGCGCCGACAAGTGGATCTTCATCTCCTCCTCCGGCCCCAATGAGGTACGGCTGGCCGGCCACCTGACGGCCGTGGCGGCCGGCAAGGAGGCCGGGGTCGGCCACGTGATCTACACCTCGATCCCGCAGGCCGAGACCAACCCGATCGGTTTCGCGGACGTGCACAAGACGACCGAGGCCGCCCTGAAGGAATCCGGCCTGCCCTACACGTTCCTGCGGAACAACTGGTACTGGGAGAACCTGACCGGCAGCCTGGGGGCCTCCGTCGAGCACGGCGCCATCATCGGCTCGGTCGGCGAGGGCCGGATCGCCTACGCGACCCGGGCCGACTACGCTGCCGCGGCCGCCGTCGTCGCCACCACCGAGGGCCACGAGAGCAAGGTCTACGAGCTCACCGGCGACCGCGCCTACAGCTACGCGGAGATCGCCGCCGAGATCACGCGGCAGGCCGGCAAGGACGTCGCCGCCGTGAACCTGCCCCAGGACGAGTACCGCGCCGCCCTGGAGGGCTTCGGGCTCCCGGCGTTCCTCGCCGAGGGACTGGCCGACGCGGACGTCAAGATCTCCGAGGGCGCGCTGGAGCAGACGACCGACACGCTGCGCACTCTGATCGGCCGCCCGACCACCCCCGTGGCCGACGCCATCGCCGAGGGCCTTAAGAACTGACTAAGGAACCGATAGCGGTGCCCGCGGACCCATGGGTGCGCGGGCACCGCTATTGCATACTCGGCACGTGGTGACATTGGCCGGAGTGGGCAAGCAGTACAACCGCGAACGCCCGGTGTTGGCGGACGTCGACGTGACGGTCCGCGCAGGCGAAGTCGTCGCGGTGGTGGGAGGCAACGGGTCGGGGAAGTCGACGCTGCTCCGCATCATGGCCGGTATCACGTTGCCCTCGCAGGGGATCCTCACCGACGTCCCCGAGAGCATCGGCTACGTACCGGAGCGTTTCTCGGCGAACACCCGCATGTCAGCTCACTCATACCTTCGCCATATGGGACGGATCCGCGGACTCACCACGCGCCAAGCGACGGCGCGCGCGGATGAGCTCTTAGAGCGTCTCCGGCTGGAGCCCGGCCCCGACTTCGCTATACGCGATCTCTCTAAGGGAAACGCGCAGAAGGTCGCTCTAGCGCAGTCCTTGATGACGCGGCCCGAACTCCTGATCCTCGACGAACCGTGGTCAGGACTCGACAGCTCCGCGCACACGACGTTGTCCGCGATCATCGCTGAGACGGCCGAGGCCGGAAGTGCCGTGGTCTTCACCGACCACCGCGAATCCGTGAGCCGGGTCGAAACGTCGCAGCGCTACGAGATCGAAGGCGGCCGGGTACGGAAATCGCTACGAAGACGTCAGGGGCACCGATGAAGCCCTTGATCCGCTATACGTTGGCGAACCTGTTTATCTCTCAGCGCTTCGTCCCACCGACGTTCCTCTTCTTCGTGCTCCTGGCAGTGCTCACCAGTAGCGATCCCAGTCCGTTGGTCGTCGTCTACGCCGCCGCGAGCGGATGCATCCTGGCGGCCAGTGTCTGGATCACCGTCGCGGTGGCCAACGCCGAGGATCCGGTGGGCCGGTGGATCCTGCTCGCTAATACGCGTCGCTCATCGGACGTCGTTATAGCGACGGCGGTATCCGCTGTCCTCTACGAAGTTCTCCTGTGCCCGGTCGGACTGGTGTATCCGCTGGCGACCGGCCACCACAAAGTCACAGTCTCAGGACTGCTCATCGGCACGGTCGCGGAGCTCACCTGCGCACTCGTCGGAACCGGCGTGGGACTGCTGTGCGCGCGGCCGGTCATCATGCGCACCGGCGTCTCCACACTCGCGGGAATCGCGTTGATCCTGGCCGTCCTGCTCGTGAAACAGCTTCCGCCGGTCTCCCCGATGCTTCGGAGGATGACCGACGGAAGCTCTGACCACACAACGCTTACCGGTGTTCTGCCCTTCGCCGGCTTCGCCGTCCTGGGCGCGGCCGCGCTATGCAGCTGCGGCGCTCTCGCTCACCGGCTCGGCCACCGCCGGGACTGACTTCCGGTTCGCCTTCGGAGCCTTCTCCTTCTCCTTCTTGGGCTTCTTCGGCGCGGCCGGCAGTACCGGCTCGTTGCGCAGCGCCCGGAAGGCGAACAGCGCGGTCAGCACCAGCAGTACCGCGCCGGCCAGCGCCGCGGAGTGCAGGCCGGAGGAATAGGCGTCCCGCGCCGTGGTCAACAGGGTGTGCGTCGCCGTGCCGGGGAACTGCTCGGCGACCGCCGCGGCGCCGCCGATGGTCTCGTGCGTGGCGGCCACCGCCGCGTCCGGCACCCCGGAGGCACCGACCGCGGCCATCTTGTGGTGGTAGATCGCGGCCCCGACGCTGCCCAGCAGCGCCATGCCCAGCGAGCTGCCGAGCTCGGCGCCGGTCTCGTTCAGCGCCGAGGCCGAACCCGCGCGCTCGGCCGGGGCCGCCGCCAGCACCATGTTGCCGACGATGCTCTGCGCCGAGACCACCCCGCCGGCCGCGACCCCGGCGCCGATCAGCACCACGACCACCGGGTTGCCGGGGTGCACCGTGGTCAGCACCAGCGCGCCGACGGCGGAGACCAGGAACCCGACGCCGATGATCCTCGCCGGGCGGACCTTGGCGGTCAGCGCTCCGGTGACTCCCATACCGATGCTGATGAACGGCATCGCAGCCAGCGACCACAGCGCGGCGGTGAACGGCCGCATCCCTATGACCGACTGCAGGTACTGCGTGTTGAACAGGCTGAAGCCCATCAGGACGAAGTTTCCGCACAGGTTCACCAGCATCGGGGCCCGGAAGCTCGGCATCCGGAACAGCTCCATGTCCAGCAGCGGATCCCGCGCGGTGCGCTGCCGGACCACGAAGGCGATCGCCAGCGCGACCCCGAAGGCCACCGCGGCCAGCGCCGTGGCGCTGAAGCCGTCGACCGCGAGCTGCTTGACGCCGTACACGGTCGGGAAGATCGCGGCCATCGACAGCACCGAGCCCGCGACATCGAAGCGGTGCACGCTCTTGGGCGCCTTGTACTCGGGGAGCAGGAACGGGCCGATCAGCAGCAGCAGGGCCATCGCCGGCAGGTTGATCAGGAACACCGAGCCCCACCAGAAGTGGTCGAGCAGCGCGCCGCCGACGATCGGGCCGAGCGAGACGCCGCCGATCAGGCCGCCGGTCCAGATCGAGATCGCGGTCTGGCGCTGCTTGGCGTCGTGGAACATGTTGCGGATCAAGGCCATCGTCGAGGGCATCAGGGTCGCGCCGGCGACGCCGAGCAGCGCCCGGGTTCCGATCAGCAGCTCCGCGCTGCCGGAGTAGGCCGCGACGACCGAGGCGGCGCCGAACGCCGCCGCGCCGGTCAGCAGCAGGCGGCGGCGCCCGATCCGGTCGCCGATCGCGCCCATCGTGATCAGCAGCCCGGCCAGCGCGAACCCGTAGGCGTCCATGATCCAGAGCTGCTGGGTGGCGCTCGGCTTCAGGTCGGCGCTGATGAACGGCAGCCCGAACAGCAGCACCGACATGTCCATCGAGATGAGCAGGCACGGCAGGACCAGGACGGCCAGTCCCGTCCACTCTTTGCGGCCGGCCCGCGGGGCCGGGGCGGCTTCAGTGCTCTGGTTCGTCGTCATGGGAGGACCGTACAACCGTCTTGGACGCTTGTGCAAGACTAATGTTCAAGACAATCTTGCTACACGCTCGTACAAGACACTCGTCTCAGACTGCGGTAGGCTCGGACCATGAGCAACCGTGACGACCTGCTGGCCGGCGCCAAGAAGTGCCTGTTGGAGAAGGGCTACTCCCGCACCACCGCGCGGGACATCGCCCAGGCCTCGGGAGTGAGCCTGGCCGCGATCGGCTATCACTTCGGGTCCAAGGACGCGCTGATGAACCAGGCGATGTTCCAGGCGATCGGCGAGTGGGGCGACCATCTGGAGGAGGCCTTCGCCAAGGCCGGCGCCGAGCTGTCGGTCGCCGACCGGTTCTCCCAGGTCTTCGACAACCTCGCCACGACCTTCGACGAGTTCCAGCCGCTGTGGATGGCCAGCTTCGAGCTCATCCTGCAGCTCGACCGGATCCCCGGCGCGCGCGACCTGTTCGCCCAGGCGCTGCCGGCGGCCCGGACCGGGCTGGTGGACCTGATCCTCGGGATCCCGGAGTCGAAGGTGGACCGGGAGGCCGAGATGTCCGTCGGCTCGGTGCTCTACTCGCTGATGGCCGGCCTGCTGATCCAGCGCTTCGCCGACGCCGACCGCACGCCCGCCGGCGCGGATCTGGCCGCCGGCCTGCGGCAGCTGGCCGACGCGCTGGACGGGAAGACCGCCGCGGGCGAGAAGTACGAAGGCGCCGAAACCGCCTGACCAGCGCCGTCGACGGCGCGCGGGCTCAACGGATTTGAGGTCAGCCGGCGATCGCCTTCCACAGGCTGATGCCGGCCAGCAACACCATGACCAGGGCCGCCACCCGCACGATCAGATGCAGCGGCAGCACCTTCAGCAGCCCCCGGCCGCCGATGATCGCCAGAGCGCCCACGGCCCACAGGCCCAGGGTGGCGCCGATCCCGACGGCCAGCGGGTCGCCGTACTTGGCGGCCAGGTTCGCGGTGACGATCTGGGTCAGGTCGCCGAACTCGGCGACCATGATCACGCCGAAGGAGGTCCAGGCCACCTTGCCGAACCCGGCCCCGGCCCCGAGGTCGGGGGCCTCCTCGGCCTCCTCCTCGCCCTCCTCCGCCCCGTGGCTGCGCAGCATCAGCACCGCGCCGAGCAGGAACAGCACGGCGACGATCGCCTCCAGCGGCCGCTGCGGGATCAGCGAGAGCAGGGAGCCGGCCGCCACGGCCAGCACCACGTGCACCGCGAAACCGGCCGCGACCCCGCAGAACACCCAGGTCGGGCGATACTTGGTGCCCAGCACCAGGGAGGCGATGGCGGTCTTGTCCGGCAGCTCGGCCAGGAAGACCACACCCAGCGTGGTGAGGAGCGCGGCGAAGTTCACGAGGCAGTCACGGGCGTCAAACTACCGCCGGTCCGGACCCGCCGCGAGCCGATCGGGTCCCCCGCGAGTCCGGCTCCGCACACCGTACCGAGGGCGGATATCCAAGATCGCATCGAATGATGGTAGCTCGACCGGGTGATACAAACGGCATTAGTCTCGGAAACCCCCACCCAAGGGGCAGCGGGGCGGCCACACTGTGGGAATGAGCCCTGCACGCAGCGTATTAGCTGAAGAACTCGGTCGGCGTCTGCGTCGGCACCGACTGGACCTCGGCTTGTCCGGCCTCGAGGTCGCCGCGCGCGCCGGTGTCACCCAGCCCTCGGTGTCCAAGATCGAGCGCGGCATGATGCTCCCCTCGGCCGAGGTGCTGGAGCGGGTGCTCGGCGTCCTCGGGCTCGGCGACGAGCCCCGCACCGACCTGCGCGATCTGCTCTCCCGCGCGGTCGACGACGCCGCCGACCGCCGCCGGCACGGCCGGGGCCTGGCGCTGCTGGACGCGATCGCCGAGCGCGAGCGCAACACCACCGCGCTGCGCTCCTTCTCGGTCTCGATGATCCCGCCGCTGCTCCAGACCGCCGACTACGCCCGCTACGCCGCGCGCCTGACCCCGTGGATGTCCGAGCGCGAGCTCGGCCGGGCCTCGGCGCTGCACCTGGAGCGGCAGGGGGTGCTGTTCGAGCCGGGCCGCAGCTTCGAGTTCCTGCTCACCGAGAGCGCGCTGCGGCTGTGTCCGGGCCCGCCGACGCTGGCCGCCACCCAGGCCGACCGGCTGCGGGTGCTCTCGGCGCTGCCCGGGGTGCGGATCGGCATCGTGCCGGACGGCGTGGCGGTCCGCGAGGTGTTCCCGCTGTACGGTTTCACCCTGCACGACGATGCCGCGGTGGCGGTGGAGACCTATACCGGGGAGCTGCTGCTGTCCCGGGCCGACGAGATCGCGGCGCACGCCGCGGTCCTCGACGGGTACGCCGGAGCGGCGAACTACGAGCTGGAGACGGCCACCGGTCTCCTTACGGGTGAGAGGCGTCCGACCGCGTCCATCCCGGCTCCGGCCGGGGCGGGAACGGGCTGAGATGTCCGCGCTGGGGGCCGCACGGCCAGGTCGAGTGGTCGGCCCAGTCCAACACAATCCATACAGGTGACCGCAGACCATTGATCCATGCGGATCGGTCACCGATTCCTCACAAGTGGTGTAGAACCAATGGGTATGAGTGCGGTGCGAAGTCCTTACGCGGCCAAGCTGGGCGGCCGGATCCGGCAGTTCCGGATGGAGCGAGCGCTGTCCAGCGGCGAGCTGGCGGCCGCCGCTTCCGTCACCTCCTCGGCGGTCTCCAAGGTCGAGCACGGCAAGATGGTCCCGAGCCGGGACGTGCTGGCCCGGATCGTCACCGCGTTGCAGCTGCCGGCCGAGGAGCAGGAGAGTCTGTTCGACCTGCTGAGCCAGGCCGCCGCGGACGCGGCGAGCAACCGTGGCTACGGCAAGGGCCTGACCTTACTGAACCAGATCGCCGACCGCGAGCGGGTGTGCTCGGCGGTGTCCACCTTCTCCAACTCGATCATTCCGCGGCTGTTGCAGACCGCGGAGTACGCCCGGGACGCCAACCGGCTCACGCCGTGGCTCTCCGAGCGCGAGGTGGGCAAGGCGGCGCTGACCCACACCGAGCGGCAGTCCGTGCTGTTCGAGGACGGCCGCGAGTTCACGTTCCTGATCACCGAGAGCGTGCTGCGCACCTGGCCCGGCGAGCTGACAGTGATGGCCGCGCAGTTCGACCGGCTGCGGCAGATGGCCGTGCATCCCGGGGTCCGGCTGGGCATCCTGCCCTGGACCTCGGCGATGCGCGGGCTGCCGATGGTCAGCTTCACCCTGTACGACGACCGCGAGGTCGCGGTGGAGATGTTCACCGGCGAGCTGCTGATGGGGCAGCCTGACAAGGTCACGACACACGTGGCGCAGTTCCGCCGGTTCGAGGAGTCGGCTGTGTACGGTGAAGAGGCGATCGCCCTCATCAACCGGGTCGAGATGGACCTGGCGCGGCTGCCTCAGCTGAGCGCGGATGATGAATCATCATCCAAATAAGGGAACTTCCTTGAAATGCCATAGAATCAACCCCATCTAGGGCTAGCCTGACTGGTGGGAGGGTGGAACCGCCCCCTCCTCACCGTCCGGGAGGCCCCAGGTGTCGTATTGGTCCCGTTCGTTCCCCGGGCTGGCCGAGTGCCTCTCCGAGGTCCGCCAGTTCACTGAGATGGTCGTCGGCGACGCGCCGGGCTCCGAACTGGTCGTGCTGGCCGTGTCCGAACTGGCCGGGAACGCCATCGTGCACACGGCCAGCGGCGCGCCCGGCGGGCAGTTCGTGGTGCATCTGGCCACGTTCTCCGACCGCTACCAGATCCGTGTCGACGACCAGGGCGCGCCGAGCGACCCGCGGATCGTCGTCGGCGGAATCGGCAAGTTCGCGGACCTCGGCGAGCTCGACGGGCTCGATGAGCCCGGCAAGTCCAGTTCCAGTTCAGTTTCCGATTCGAGTTCGAGTTCCAGTTCCAGTTCAGTTTCCGACCCGAGTTCCGATTCCAGTTCCAGTTCCAGTCCAAGAGCCGGCGCCGGCGCCGGCTCCAGACCCGGGTCCGGATCCGCCGCCGGCGGCGCCCCGGGCCCGCTCGACGACGATCTCGACGACGATCTCGACGACCTCGACGACCTCTCCTGGTGCGCCGAGGCCGGCCGCGGCCTGGCGATGGTGGCCTCGGTCGCGGAGAAGTGGGGCGTGATCGGCGACCACCGCGCCCGCGCGGTGTGGGCCGAGATCCCCACTCCGGTGGCCGGCGAGGAGATCGGCACGGCGGACGTGTCGGGCGACATCCTGGCCGCGCTGGAGGCCTTCGCCAACGTGATGGACGCCGAGGAGATCGAGGAGGAGGACTCCGAGCCGAAGCCGGACGACGACACGTTCCGGCCCGGCACGGAGCCCGAGGCGATCGGGCGGCCGTCGGCGGCGAACGTGGTCGGCGACGGGTCCATCGCGCCGGTCCAACCGGTGCTGCCGCTCGACTGGCCGACCGAGTGGTCGACCGGCGGCCGGA
Source organism: Catenulispora yoronensis (assembly GCF_039531695.1). Taxonomy (NCBI): domain Bacteria; kingdom Bacillati; phylum Actinomycetota; class Actinomycetes; order Catenulisporales; family Catenulisporaceae; genus Catenulispora; species Catenulispora yoronensis. The sequence goes on along the minus strand of NZ_BAAAQN010000013.1, from coordinate 160,795 downwards.
GCGCCGGCCCGGCGCCGCGGTCGGACCGTTCGACGGAGCACCAGCCCGGTGATTCGCTGACCACGGCCGACCCGATCCTGGCTCCGCGGACCACGACCGTGCACTGGGCCGGCCGGATGCCCAGCGACCCGAAGGTCGCCGAGCGCTACCGGCAGGCGGCGCGCGGAGCGGTGTTCATGCGGGCCCTGATCGAGGGCGCGTACGTGGAGACCGTCGGACCGCGCAAGCTTCCGTACTGGCCGCCGTTCCCGAATCCGCTTGCCCTGCAAGGCGCGCGGAGCGGCAAGAGGAAGGAGGAAGAAGCGGAGTAGCGCGCGGCGTGGGGCCGGGACCGGCCATGGCGGACGGGATGATAATGCTGGGCAAAGCAACAAATCTCCCGAAAGGTCCAGCCATGCGAACCGGAACCGGAACCGTGCTGACCGCCTGCGGCTCAGCTCTCTTATTCGCCGTGGGCAGCGGGGCCGCCCGCGCCGATGCCGTCGGCGGTCCCGGTGGTCCCGGCGGTTCCAGTGGCCCCGGCGGTCCCGGTCCCGGCGCCGTGGTCCCGGCGTCCGGGACCACGGTCCCGGTCGTCGAGGACGGCGACATGGTGATGGAGTGCGACGGGGTCCTGCACCGGTTCGAGGTGCGGGGCACCGCGCTGCTGCGGGTCGGGGACCGCGTCGCCGGGCCCTCCCCGACCGTCGCGGTCAGCACCGAGGCCGAGCGGCTGACCGGGTACGACCGGGATCTGGGCACGGTGACGGTGTCCGCGAAGGGGCCGGCGGTCGGGGAGCTCGCCGCGCCGACGGCGACGAAGGCGTACCCGGCGGCCGAGTCGCTGGCGCAGGACGTCACCGTCTCGATGGAGCACAGCCCGTGCCGCGACGGACAGCCGGCGACGTACGCGAGCAAGACAACCTTCCCTTTGCTGAACACGGATCTGACCGCGTTCCCGCCGCGGAACGCGGTCTACCTGCTGACCGATCCGGTGGAACTGGTCGACGTCTCGAAGCCGTCGGCGCCGTCGTTCACGCTGACGTCGTTCCCGATCACGGTCGATCAGGTGCGATAGGCGGGAGCGCGGCAGATCCCCTCGGCGGCGTCGGCTGCATCGGCGGCCCCGGGCGGGGCGCCACGGCGGTGAACCCGTCGAACAGCGGGCCGCCGAGCCGGTCCAGGACCTCGCGGGCGAACAATGCGGTGGCGGCCTCGTCGTCCCGGGCCCGCAGCCAGCGCTCGGCCAGATCCGCGTCCAGCGCCCGCAGCTCGCGCAACAGCCATTTGCCGGTGCCGTTCCAGCAGTTCGCGGCCGCGAGCAGCTGGTGCGCGGCGTCGGTCCACAGCGCGGCCGCGATCACCCGGCGCTCGCCCGGATCGGTGGCGTGGGTGAGGTCGTCGAGCAGATCGGTGAGGCCGTAGCGGACCAGGTCGCGCTGGGTCGGCGGAAGCGGGTCGGGACCGGTCTCCAGCACCTTGCGGCAGCGCTCCTGCCAGTCGGCGGGGTTGCCCACCAGGGCCACGCCGGCGCCGACCATCCGGTGCAGCGTGGGTTTGCGGGCCGCGTGCTCCATGCCGAGCCAGTGCTCCAGCGACTGTTCGTCGTGCACGAACAACTCGGCCGGCCAGTCGCGGAAGACCAGCGACTCGCGGCGCGGTGCCAGCGGATCGCCGAGGGGGAGTACCACGACCAGGTCGAGGTCGGAGCCCGGGGTGCGGAGCGCCGTCAGCACACTGCCGGCCAGGACGGCCCACCAGGCCTGCGGATACCGTTCGCGGACCAGAGCACGGGCATCAGGGATCGGATCGTGGTCCATCCCGGGATCATCCACCGGGCCCGCCCGGGCGGACAACCGCTTTCCTTAGGATTCCGGCCCTCGGCTTCATGCCTTTCTTCTTGGATTCTCATGCTCTCGGCAAGGGGCTCTCATGGTCGGGGAGCACGGTGGGACCCATGACCGGATTCGAGCACGACCCGTACCAGCCGCAGCGGCCCGCCGCCGGCGATCCGCAGCCGTGGGGCGGCGGCCAGACGCCTTCCGGGCCGATGTTCGGTCCGGGACAGGACTCGACGGAGCCCGGGTACCCGGCGATGACCGGCTCCTACGGGACCCAGGCGGCACCCGGGGCGATTGGAGCGCCCGGGGTGCACACGGCTCCTGGGTCCCCGAACGGGCCCGGGCCCTACGGCTTCCCGTACGCGCCGCCGCCCGAGCCGCCCGAGCCGCCGCGCCGCAAGCGCCGGATGGGCCTCGCCCTGGTGGTGGCCGGCACCATCGCCGCCTCGGCGGTCGCGGGCGGCGTGGCCGGCACCGTCGCGGCGCATCAGAACCCGTCCACCGCGGCCGCGGCCGCCGCCCCCACGTCCAACTCCGCGGTGAACACCCCGATCAGCAACCAGACCGGCACGCCGACCACCACCGTCGGCCAGGTGGCCAAGGCCGCGCTGCCCACCGTGGTGCAGGTGACGGTGACGACCTACCAGGGCAAGTCGGTCGGCTCCGGCGTGATCCTGTCCGCCGACGGCAAGATCCTCACCAACAACCACGTGGTCGCCGACGCCGCCGACAGCGGCGGCCAGACCACCGTCACCTTCAACGACGGCAAGACCGCGCAGGCCACGATCATCGGCACCGACAGCGGCAGCGACCTGGCGGTGATCCAGGCCCAGGGCGTCAGCGGCCTGCCCACCGCCTCCCTCGGCGACAGCGACAAGGTGCAGGTCGGCGACACCGTCGTCGCCATCGGCTCCCCCGACGGCCTGCAGAGCACGGTGACCTCCGGCATCGTCAGCGCCCTGAACCGCCAGGTGACCGTGAGCAGCGGCCAGAGCCGCTACTCCAGCGGCAGCCAGGTGACGTACAAGGCGATCCAGACCGACGCCAGCATCAACCCCGGCAACTCCGGCGGCCCGCTGCTCAACGCCCAGGGCCAGGTCATCGGCATCAACTCCGCGATCTACTCCCCGACCAGCGCCTTCGGCGGCCAGGGCGGCAGCGTCGGCCTCGGTTTCTCCATCCCGGTGAACCAGGTCAAGACCCTGCTGGGCAAGCTGGAGGGCGGTCAGACCAGCTGACCGAGCCCGACCAGCGCCCACGCGAACGCCCCGGAAGGAGCCCCGGGGCGTTCGCCGTCTCCGCGTCCGGCCGGCTCCACCCGGGCGGCGCCCTGACGGCGGGCCGGCGGCTCCCCGACGGCGCCCCGGCTAGAACAATTGGTACGGCCGCCGCAGCACCCGCAGACTCCCGCCCCGGATATCGCCGGTCAACCGAACAGCATGCAACTCCCGCGACGACCCGGCCCTCCCATGCCGATCCGCGACCGTGGACCGATGCCGCCCCAGACTCCCCAGATCGACATACGTACCCGGCAGCACCAACAACCGCACCCGGCTCCGAAAAGCCTGGACATTGATATGAACCCCGGTGGCCGGCACCTCCGACACCCGGAAATCCAACGTCGACGTGGCATGCTCCAGCTGCAACTCGATCTCCCCCGGAACCTCCCACTCCCCGAACCGGCTCACCGACCCATTGCTCACCGCCAACCGCAGCACCCGTCGACTCGCCGCAGCCGCCACCACCTCCAACGGCGCCGGCGGAAGGTCCACAGTGACAGCGTCCAGATCGGCGAACGTCACCGCCAGGAAAGCAGTCCCCAACCGCCGATCCAACTCATCGATCGAGATCAGCCCATCCCCAGCAGCAGCCCGCAACCGCTCAGCCGCCATCTCCCGATGCTCATGGCTCACCCGCTGCACGGCACGCCCCATCAACTCGCCCATCCCCCGCCCCTCCCGTAGACGACTCCGTGACGAAACACATCCCCCACTGTGGCATCAAGAAGCGGCTGCGGTCTTCGCCTCTTGGCTGAGGGCCAAACACGAAACAGCCCCGGAGCTAAATAGCTCCGGGGCTGATCACCGGGGTGGGCCTAGGTGGACTTGAACCACCGACCTCCGCCTTATCAGGGCGGCGCGCTAACCAACTGTGCCATAGGCCCCGGTTGGTAACGTCGAGAAGCTTACCCCACGCGGGGCAGTGCCCCAAAACCGCTTTCCATGCCTGGTGGCGGGCTCGTCGCCGGCCGATCCGCAGCTGATCCGCAGCCGATCCGCAGCCGATCCGCGACCGGTTCCCGGCCGGTTGCCGACCCGTCGGCGGGCCCCGGGCCGGGGCCGCGGACGGTCAGGAGGCGGTGTCGTCGGCCAGGGTGACCTCGACGCCGCCGACCAGGGCGGAGCACATGTTGTAGAGGTAGGCGCCGAGGGTGGCCAGGGCGGTGAACAGGACGATGTTGACCACGCTGACCAGGGCGGTGAAGCTGATGACCTTGCCGAAGGACAGGACCGAGGTGAGGGTCAGGCTGTTCGGCTGGTTGGAGGGGGCCACCGAGGCCAGGGTGCGGTTGATGGAGTCGAAGACGCCCAGGGCGTTGAGGGCGGACCAGAGCAGGGCCGCGGCCACCACGGAGACCACCGCGAAGGCGATGGACAGGACGAAGGTGGTCTTCATCACGGACCAGGGGTCGACCTTCGCCACGCGCAGGCGGGCCTTGCGGCCGCGGGGGGCCGCGCCGGGGGCCTGCTGGTAGCGGGGGGCGCCGGACGGGGCGGCGCCGGGACCGGACGGGCGCGCGGACCAGCCGCCGCCGACGGTCTGCGGACGGGGGCCGGCCTGGCCCTGAGCGGAATCCGGTTGCTGATACGCCACGGTGCCCATGGTAGGCGCTCCCTTGCGCTTGCCCCCGGCACGACGGCCACCGCCACCGGAAAGCCGACCGGCCAGACCGGACAGGCCGGCCGTGATCGAGGCGGCGGCGTTGGAGGCCATGGCGCCGGCGGCGGCGCCGGGGCCCCCAGGAGCGCCGGGGGCACCCGGAGCTCCCGGAGCGCCGGGAGCGGACGGGGCGCTGTGCGCACCGCCGGGGTGCTGACCGGTCCCGGGGCCGTAGCCGCCGGGGGCACCGGGACCGCCCGGGGCGCCCGGAGCGCCCGGAGCACCGGGGGCACCCGGACCGCCCGCCGGACCCCGCCCGCCCTGCGGCGCGGCGTGCGACTGCGGCGGACGTGGCGCACCCTGCGGAGCCTGCTGATACTGCCCCGGCTGGCGGTGCGCTCCGGGCGGCACGGCGCCGGGAACGGAAGCGGCGCCAGGGCCTGACCCGTAAGAGCGGGTCACACCGCCGGCGCCGTCGGGATCGGTTCCGAGGCCGGGATCGGTCGTCGTCTCGCTACTCACTCGGCCAAGCTACCGTCCTACTCCTTCTAGGTCTCCCCAGCCCCGCCATTTTCCGTAGGCGGGACCATATGTTCGATGGACGCATCCGTTGCGCAGCGCACGTGAACGAACACGTTGGGAAAGGACTGGGCTCCCGACCACGCCCCGACGACCGGCCGAACGGCTGTCACCCATCTGCCCGCGGACACCCTTCAGAAAATCCCCTGAGTCCCCCGTTTCTCCGAATCGGTGAAGACACCAGGGAGCCGGAGCCGGAGCCAGAGACAACAGACAGACAACAAGACAGCGGCACCGATGCCGAGCATCGGTGCCGCTGTGCAGTCCGCGCGACGGACAGGCCGAAAACTACGCCTCGTCGGAGTCCAAGCCAGAGTCCGAGTCCGAGCCGGAATCAGCGTCAGAGTCAGCCTCCAGCACTTCCGCCTCCGCCTCCACCTCGGCCGTCAGCACCTCGCCGACAGCCTCCCCGTTCTCGACGATCTCCCCGTTCTCACCCTCGCCGACCTCGTCCTCCACCGGGTCCGCGTTGCGTGCGATCGCGAGCACCGTGTCCCCCTTGCTGAGGTTTATCACCCGCACACCCATGGTGTCCCGGGACGTCGGCCGCACCTCGGCCACCCGGGTCCGGATCACCCCGCCCCCGAGCGTGATGGCCATGACCTCGTCGCCCTCGTCCACGATCGTGGCCCCGACCAGGCCGCCGCGCTCGTCGACGGTCTTGGCGGCGATCACGCCCAGGCCGCCCCGGCCGCGCAGCGGGAACATGTCCACCGGCGTCCGCTTCCCGTACCCGCCCGAAGTGGCGGTGAACAGGAACGTCTCGGGCCGCACCACCGACATCGACAGCAGCTCGTCGTCCTCGCGGAAGCGCATCCCGATCACCCCGGAGGTGGCCCGGCCCATCGGCCGCAGCGCCTCGTCGGTGGCGGTGAACCGCAGCCCCTGCGCCTGCTTGGAGACCAGCAGCAGGTCGTCCTCGGGGGAGACCAGCTCGGCGGCGATCAGCTCGTCGTCCTCGCGCAGGTTGATGGCGATGACACCGGCCGAGCGCGGCGAGTCGTAGTCCTTCAGCGGCGTCTTCTTGATCAGCCCGCTCTTGGTCGCCAGCACCAGGTACGGCGCCTGCTCGTAGTCCCGCAGATCCAGCACCTGCGCGATCTTCTCCTCGGGCAGGAAGGCCAGCAGGTTCGCCACGTGCTGCCCGCGGGCGTCGCGCGCGGTGTCCGGCAGCTCGTGCGCCTTGGCCCGGTAGACCCGGCCCTTGTTGGTGAAGAACAGCAGCCAGTGGTGCGTGGTGGTGACGAAGAAGTGGTCGACGATGTCGTCCTGCTTCAGCTGCGCGCCCTTGACCCCCTTGCCGCCGCGCTTCTGCGAGCGGTACAGGTCGGTCTTGGTCCGCCGGGTGTAGCCGCCGCGGGTGATCGTGACGACCACGTCCTCCTCGGGGATCAGGTCCTCGATGGACATGTCGCCCTCGTACGGCACCAGCTGCGAACGCCGGTCGTCGCCGTACTTGTCGACGATCGCCTGCAGCTCCTCGGAGACGATCTGCCGCTGCCGGACCGGCGACTCCAGGATCGCGTTGTAGTCCGCGATCTTGGCCATCAGCTCGTTGTGCTCGGCCTCGATCTTCTGCCGCTCCAGGGCGGCCAGCCGGCGCAGCTGCATCTCCAGGATCGCGTTGGCCTGGACCTCGTCGATGGTCAGCAGCTCGATCAGGCCCGAACGCGCCTCGTCGACGGTCGGCGAGCGGCGGATCAGCGCCACCACCTCGTCGATCGCGTCCAGCGCCTTGAGCAGGCCGATCAGGATGTGCGCGCGCTCCTGCGCCTTGCGCAGCCGGAACCGGGTGCGGCGGACGATCACGTCGATCTGGTGCGTGACCCAGTTCCGGATGAACGCGTCCAGCGACAGCGTACGCGGCACGTCGTCGACCAGCGCCAGCATGTTGGCGCCGAAGGAGTCCTGCAGCTGGGTGTGCTTGTACAGGTTGTTCAGCACGACCTTGGCGACCGCGTCCCGCTTCAGCACGATCACCAGGCGCTGCCCGGTGCGCGAGGAGGACTCGTCGCGGACGTCCGCGATGCCGGCGACCTTGCCGTCCTTGACCAGCTCGGCGATCTTCAGCGCCAGGTTGTCCGGGTTCACCTGGTAGGGCAGCTCGGTGACCACCAGGCACATCCGCCCGTTGATCTCCTCGGTGTTCACCACCGCGCGCATGGTGATCGAGCCGCGCCCGGTGCGGTAGGCCTCCTCGATGCCCCGGCGGCCGACGATCAGCGCGCCGGTCGGGAAGTCCGGGCCCTTGATCCGCTCGATCAGCGCTTCGAGGAGCTCCTCGTTGCCGGCCTCCGGGTTCTGCAGGAACCACTGGACGCCGTCGTTGACCTCGCGCAGGTTGTGGCTCGGGATGTTGGTGGCCATCCCGACCGCGATCCCGGTGGAGCCGTTCACCAGCAGGTTGGGGAACCGCGCCGGCAGCACCACCGGCTCGGAGGACCGGCCGTCGTAGTTGGGGCGGAAGTCGACGGTGTCCTCGTCGATGTCCCGCACCATCTCCATGGCCAGCGGCGCCATCTTGCACTCGGTGTACCGCATGGCCGCGGCCGGGTCGTTGCCCGGGGAGCCGAAGTTGCCGTTGCCGTCGACCAGCACCATGCGCAGCGACCAGGGCTGGGCCAGGCGCACCAGGGTGTCGTAGATCGGGGAGTCGCCGTGCGGGTGGTAGATACCCATGACCTCGCCGACGACGCGGGCGCACTTGTAGTAGCCGCGGTCGGGGCGGTAGCCGCCGTCGTACATCGCGTACAGCACCCGGCGGTGCACCGGCTTCAGGCCGTCGCGGACGTCCGGCAGCGCGCGGCCGACGATCACGCTCATCGCGTAGTCGAGGTACGAGCGCTGCATCTCCGTCTGGAGGTCGACCGGATCGATCCGGTCGTGCTGCGGCGTCTCGCCGACAGTTTCCGTGCTCAAGTCTCGATCCTTCGCTGTCAAGGAGAGGGTGGTGCTCCGGTCAGGTCGTTCCAGGACAGGTGCGGACTAGATGTCCAGGAACCTGACGTCCTTCGCGTTGCGCTGGATGAAGGTGCGGCGGGCCTCGACGTCCTCGCCCATCAGCACCGAGAACAGGTCGTCGGCCTGCGCGGCGTCGTCGAGGGTGACCTGGCGCAGGATCCGGTGCTCGCGGTCCATGGTGGTGATCCGCAGCTCCTCGGCGTTCATCTCGCCCAGGCCCTTGAAGCGCTGGACGGTCTCGTCCTTCATCCGCTTACCGGCCGCGACGCCCGCCTCGATGAGCTGGTCGCGCTCGCGGTCGGAGTAGGCGTAGTGGAAGTCGTTGTTCGTCCACTTCACCTTGTACAGCGGCGGGGCGGCCAGGTAGACGTGGCCGGCCTCGACCAGCGGCTTCATGAACCGGAACAGCAGCGTCAGCAGCAGGGTGTTGATGTGCGCGCCGTCGACGTCGGCGTCGGCCATCAGGATGATCTTGTGGTACCGCAGCCGGCTGATGTCGAAGTCGTCGTGCACCCCGGTGCCCAGCGCCGAGATCAGCGCCTGCACCTCGGTGTTCTGCAGCACCTTGTCGATGCGCGCCTTCTCGACGTTCAGGATCTTGCCGCGGATCGGCAGGATGGCCTGGGTCATCGGGTCGCGGCCGGAGCGCGCCGACCCGCCGGCCGAGTCGCCCTCGACGATGAAGATCTCGGTCTTCGTCGGGTCGTTGGACTGGCAGTCGGACAGCTTGCCGGGCAGCGAGGAGGACTCCAGCAGCCCCTTGCGCCGGGTGAGCTCGCGGGCCTTGCGCGCGGCCATCCGCGCGGTCGAGGCCTGGACCGCCTTGCGGACCACCTCGCGGGCCTCGTTCGGGTTCTCCTCCAGCCACTCGCCGAGCTTCTCGTAGGTCAGGCGCTGCACGAACGCCTTGGCCTCGGGGTTGCCCAGCTTGTCCTTGGTCTGGCCCTCGAACTGCGGCTCGGCCAGCTTGACCGAGATGATCGCGGTCAGGCCCTCGCGGATGTCCTCGCCGGCGAGGTTGTCGTCCTTGTCCTTCAACAGCTTCTGGTCGCGCGCGTACTTGTTGATGAGCGTGGTCATCGCCGCGCGGAAGCCCTCTTCGTGGGTGCCGCCGCCGTGCGTGTTGATGTTGTTCGCGAAGGTGTAGATCGACTCCGCGTACTGGCTGTTCCACTGCATGGCCACTTCGGCGGCGAGGGTCTTGTCCTTGTCCTCGCCGGCGACCTCGATGACGTTCGGGTGCACCGGCTCGCCCTTGCGGGCGTTGATGTGCCGCACGAAGTCGGCGATGCCGCCCTCGGCGTGGTACTTCACCGAGCGCTGCTCGCCGTTCTCGTCCCGGAACTCCGGGCGCTCGTCGGTGAGCGAGATCGTCAGGCCCCGGTTGAGGAACGCCATCTCCTGGAAGCGCCGGGAGAGCGTCTCGAAGGTGTAGACGATGGTCTCGAAGATGCCGGCGTCGGCCCAGAAGGTCGTGGTGGTGCCGGTGTCCTCGGCGACGCCGCCCTTGCGGACCTCGGACTCCGGGACGCCGTGCTTGTAGGACTGGTTCCACACGTGGCCGTCGGTGTGGACCTCGACGTCGACCCGGGTGGACAGGGCGTTCACCACCGAGACGCCGACGCCGTGCAGACCGCCGGAGACCTTGTAGCCGCCGTCGCCGAACTTGCCGCCGGCGTGCAGGATGGTCATCACGACCTCCAGCGCCGACTTGCCGGTCTTGCTGTTGATGCCGACCGGGATGCCGCGGCCGTTGTCGACGACCCGGACGCCGCCGTCGGCCAGCAGGGTCACCTCGATGGTGTCGGCGAACCCGGCCATCGCCTCGTCGACGGAGTTGTCGACGATCTCGTACACCAGGTGGTGCAGCCCGCGCTCCCCGGTGGAGCCGATGTACATGCCGGGCCGCTTGCGGACCGCTTCCAGCCCTTCCAGGACGCTGATCGAGTCGGCGTTGTAGGTGCCATCGGAGCTTGGGGTGGTACCCCCGGTCGGTTCTACGTCCGCCACGGCGCGCTGGCCCTTTCTCAAAGCACGGCCCGTTGCTGGGAGCACGCCGTCGGCGGACGAACCTCACCGGACAGTCGCGGCCCGACGCGAGCCGCGAAGGGGAAGACTTACGCCTCGTATTCTACCCTGCCCGACTGACTAAAGTGGCCCTCCTAGGGCCCTGCGAGGCCGCCAGAGACATTTTTTGCCCGTCTTTGAATCCCCCCTATGCGAGGGCGCCTGCAAGACGCTCACGGGACCGTCCTGCACGGTCTGAGGATGCGAGGGGGTGATTGTCACAGGTATAGACCGGTATAGCACCCGGTTGCGGCGTCGTCCGGCAACCGCGCCATGGCGATCGGGGCTGATGGCGCCGGGGATGCGACGGATCCGCCGCCGCGGGTCGCCCACGCGGTCCCGAAGCCGGGCTGAAGCCTCGCCAAAGGAGTCCGAAACCGGTAGCGGATCAAGGGCCGAGCCGGTGCCCCCCAACGCCGCTTGGCACCGGTGCTGCCGGTGCCGGTCCCGGGACCGGTCCCGGTGCTTCCGGTCGTGCCGGTCCTGCCGGTCGTGCCAACCCGTCACCGGCCGCCGGGACCGACGACTTTCAGGTTCGAGATCGCGCCGGCGGTGTCGCGGCCGCCGTGCGCGGCGCGCGAGGTGCCCAGTTCGGCGTTCAGCTTGGCCAGCAGCTGCGGCGCCAGCATCCGCAGCTCGGTGGCCCAGGCCGCCGAGTCGGTGCGCACGGTCAGCACCCCCTCGTTGAACTCCACCGGGGTGCAGTGCGCCGCGATGTGCCCGCCGACGATCTCCGACCAGCGGCCCATCACCCCGCCGACGGCGGCCGGAACGGTCCAGCCGCGGTCCTCGATCAGCCGCGGGATGGCCGCCGACAGCAGCTGCGGATCGCGTTCGTCCGGGCCGGATCCCGAGCGCTGGCCGGGGGTCGAGGTCCGGCGGCGGCCGTTCCAGCCGGCGCCGCCATCACGGCTGCGGGACCGGGCCGCGGCCAGGGCGGCGCGGGCCAGGTCCATGCCGGAGCCCTCGGCGCTCTCGCCGTCCACAGGCTGTGGATTCACGCGGGGCTCACCTCTCCAGCAGCGACCAGGTACTTCTGGCCGACGAGTTGCGGCGGGACGTCGTCGTCGACCGCGGCGGTGATGAGCACCTGGTCGGCGCCGGAAACCCGTTCGGCCAGCCGGCGACGGCGCTTGGCATCGAGCTCGGCGAAGACGTCGTCGAGGATCAGGACCGGTTCGCCGCCTTCGGATCCGTCCGAGCGCAGCAGGTCGTAGGACGCCAGCCGCAGAGCCAGCGCATAGGACCACGACTCGCCGTGGCTGGCGTACCCGCGCGCCGGCATGTTCTCCCCGGAGCCGGCGGTCAGCTCCAGCAGCATCTCGTCCCGGTGCGGCCCGACCAGGGTCACACCCCGGTCCAGTTCGCCGGGGCGGGCCTCGCCGAGCGCGGCCAGGAACTGTTCGGTCAGTCCGCTCACCGTTGTGTCCGGTTCCGGGGCGACGGTCGACCGGTACCCGATGCTGGTCGCGCCGCCCTCGGCGATCTCGGCATAACACTTGTCCACAAGTGGGGACAACGCTGTGACGAGGGCCAGGCGCGCGGCCACCAGCTCCGAGCCGGTGGTGGCGAGATGGTGGTCCCAGGCGTCGAGCGTCGACATGTTGGGGCCGGAGGTCTTGTTGCGCCGGGCCATGGCGGCGGTGCGCAGCAACGTGTTCCGCTGTTTCAGAACCCTGTCGTAGTCGGCGCGCACCCCGGCGTACCGCGGCCAGCGCGCGACCAGCAGGTCGTCGAGGAACCGGCGCCGCTCACCCGGATCGCCCTTCACCAGCGCCAGATCCTCCGGCGCGAACAGCACGGTGCGCAGCACCCCGAGCACCTCGCGCGGCCGCGGCACGGGATTGCGGTTCAGGCGCGCGCGATTCGCGCCGCCCGGGTTCAGCTCGATCTCCACAAGCTGGGTACGGCCTTCGCGCTCGACGTTCGCGCGCACTATGGCCCGCGGCGCGCCGAAGCGCACCAGTGGCTGGTCGGTGGCCACGCGGTGGCTGTCCAGGGTCGCGACGTACCCGATCGCCTCGACAAGGTTGGTCTTGCCCTGGCCGTTGGGGCCGACGAAGGCGGTGACGCCTCCCCCGAGCCCGAGCTCGAGGGAGGCGTAGGAGCGGAAGTCCGCCAGCGACAGATGCGTGACCCGCAAAGTGCGTCCTTCGCTCGGCCCGGTCCGTGCCGGGTTCCTTAGTCCTTGTGGACGGCGTGCCCGCCGAACTGGTTGCGCAGCGCGGCGACCGCCTTCATCTGCGGCGAGTCCTCCTGGCGCGAGGTGAAGCGGGCGTACAGCGAGGCGGTGATGGCCGGGGTCGGCACCGCCATGTCGATCCCGGCCTCGACGGTCCAGCGGCCCTCGCCGGAGTCGTCGGCGTAGCCGCGGATGCCGGACAGGTGCTCGTCCTCGTCCAGGGCCCGCACCAGCAGGTCCAGCAGCCAGGAGCGGATCACGGTGCCCTCGGTCCAGGACCGGAAGACCTCGCGGACGTTGGTCACCTGCGGCGCGGCCTCCAGCAGCTCCCAGCCTTCGGCGAAGGACTGCATCATGCCGTACTCGATGCCGTTGTGGACCATCTTGGAGAAGTGGCCCGCGCCGATCGCGCCGGCGTGCACGAACCCGCTGTCGCCCTCGGGCTTGAGCGCGTCGAAGACCGGCATCAGGCGGGCGATATCGGCCTCGTCGCCGCCGACCATCAGGGCGTAGCCGTTCTCCAGGCCCCAGACGCCGCCGGAGACGCCGGCGTCGACGAACGCGATGCCCTTGCCCTTGAGCAGCTCGCCGTGCTTGACGTCCTCGGTCCAGCGCGAGTTGCCGCCGTCGACCACCAGGTCGCCGGGGGACAGCAGATCGGCGAGCTCGGTGACCGTGGCGTCGGTCGGGCCGCCGGCCGGCACCATGATCCAGACCGCGCGCGGCGCCGGCAGCGCCTCGACGAGTTCCTTCAGGGAGCCGACGTCGGCCAGCTTGGGGTCGCGGTCGTAGCCGACGACGGTGTGTCCGGCACGGCGGATGCGCTCGCGCATGTTCCCGCCCATCTTGCCCAGACCGACCAGACCGATCTCCATCGTCTTCCCTCTTCTTCCTTCATCACCTGATCGAGTTGTCGGATACGACACTACGACCGCCGCGCGGCCCGTGCTTTCCGGGTCAGCCCGCGGACTGACCAGGGACACGCAGCGGCATCATCAGGTAACGGAATTCGTCCAGGGGTCCGGCGTCCAGGGCCGGGCGGCCCATGAGCACCGCGGGCTTGCTGGCGACGGTGAACGACAGCTGCGCGTACGGGGTGTCGATCACCTGCAGGCCGTCCAGCAGGAAGGCCGGGTTGAACGACACGGTGATGTCGTCGCCGTCCAGCACCGCGTCCATCGCCTCCGAGGCCTGGGCCTCGTCGCCGGCTCCGGCCTCCAGGGTGACCTCGCCCTGGGTGAAGGCCAGCTTGATCGGGGAGGTGCGGTCGGCCACCAGGGAGACGCGCTTGGCGGCCTCCAGGAACGGCCCGGTCTCCACGGTCGCGGTGATGTTGTACTCGTTCGGGAACAGCGAGCGGTACTTCACGAACTCGCCGGACAGCAGCCGCGAGGTCATCCGCCGGGCGCCCTTGCCGCCGCTGCCGGCGCCCTCGCCGGACTCGAAGCCGATCAGGCCCTCCCCGGCCTCGCCGGAGGACAGCGCCAGGCTGACCCAGTCGCCGCCGGTGAGGGCCTTGGCGGTGTCGGCCAGGATCTTGGAGGGGATCAGCGCGGTGGCCGTCATGTCCTCCTGCTCCGGCTTCCACTGGAGCTCGCGCACGGCCAGCCGGAACCGGTCGGTGGCGACCAGGGTGATCTTGTCGCCCTCGATCTCCACGCGGATGCCGGTGAGCATCGGGATGGTGTCGTCGCGGCCGGCCGCGATGGCCACCTGCGAGACCGCCCCGGCCAGCCCGGAGGCGGTCACGGCGCCGGTGGCGGTGGGCATGGTGGGCAGCGCCGGGTAGTCCTCCACCGGCAGCGTCTGCAGGGTGAACCGGGAGGAGCCGCAGGACACCAGGACCTTGGAGCCCTCGGTGCTGAACTCCACCGGGCGGTTGGGCAGGGACTTGGCGATGTCGGCGAGCAGCTTGCCGTGGATCAGGATGCGGCCGGGCTCGGTGACGTCGGCGGTGATCTCCGCGCGCGAGGACACCTCGTAGTCGAATCCGGACAGGGTGACCGAGCCCTCGCCGCCGTCGCCCTCGACGGCTTCGAAGACCAGTCCGGCCAGCACCGGGGCGGCCGGGCGGCTGGGCAGGGACCGCGCGGTCCATGCCACGGCCTCGGAAAGGACGTCGCGCTCGACCCGGAACTTCACCGGACACCGCCTTCTGCTTGCTTGCTGCTCGTCGGAACCAGCGTCCCATCATGCCGTGACCGACCCACAGGCTGTGAATCGTGTCGTGATGTCGCGAGGTTCCAGTGTGCCCCAAGCCGGGGCCTCGGCGGGTTGAAACGAGCGTGCGGCGGGAAGGGTTGTCAGAGCCACCTGGGAGAGTGAATCCGCCCCTGGAGCTGTCGGACGTCCAATGAGTGGTCCGCAGGTTTTCCACAGATGTGGGCCGAGACGATTCAAATCGGCCGACATAGCTATCTGTTTTGGTAGTAGTAGTAGGGGCTGTGGATACTGTGGATAACCGGTCTATGGGCAGCTCAGACCTATTTTGTTAGTCCACATTGCTTGTGCATTCAGCTGTGGAAAACAATTCATCTCTGGGGATAACCGATCGGTATCCACACGTCCACTCAGTTACGCACAGCGTTGTCCACAGGTTATCCCCAGTTTTCCACTGGCTTTTCCCCAGGCAGCCGGAATCTCCGGCAGGGCCGAGTGGGGGACATGTCGAACCTGTCGAACGTCGGGCCTTTGGGCGTCTCCTTAGCGACATAGAGCTTCGAAGCGGACATGCAGGACATTAGTCGACAAGGAGCTATGAAAGGTGGGAGGTTCGGGCCTCGGCGATCTTCGGCGTGTCGCTTTCCCGACTTCCCGGCTGCCCCGACCCCGGTTTCCCGACCCTGCCTTCCCGACCCGACCCATCAAAAAAGGTCCCCACCCGCCGTGTGGCGCGTGGGGACCCGGGATCCGGGGCCGGTCAGCCGGACTGCTTGATCCGGTTGGTGAGCTCGGTGACCTGGTTGAAGATGGCCCGGCGCTCCGGCAGCAGCGAGCGGATCTTGCGGTCGGCGTGCATCACGGTGGTGTGGTCGCGGCCGCCGAAGGCCTGCCCGATCTTGGGCAGTGACAGGTCGGTGAGCTCACGGCACAGATACATGGCGATCTGCCGGGCGGTGACCAGGATGCGGCTGCGAGAGGTGCCGCACAGGTCCTCCATGGTGATCCCGAAGTACATGGCGGTCTGCGCCATGATCGTCGACACGGTGATCTCCGGGCCCGCGGCGTCCGGCACCAGATCCTTCAGAACGATCTCGGCGAGCGACAAGTCGACAGGGGCCCGGTTCAGCGAGGCGAACGCGGTGACTCGGATCAGCGCGCCCTCCAATTCGCGGATGTTGGTGGAGATCTTCGAAGCGATGAACTCCAGTACCTCCGGCGGCGCGTTCAGGCCCTCCTGCTGGGCCTTCTTCCGGAGGATCGCGATCCGGGTCTCCAGCTCGGGCGGCTGGATGTCGGTGATCAGGCCCCACTCGAAGCGCGAACGGAGCCGGTCCTCCAGGGTGTTCAGCTGCTTGGGCGGCCGGTCGCTGGAGATGACGATCTGCTTGGAGGCGTTATGGAGGGTGTTGAAGGTGTGGAAGAACTCCTCCTGCGTCCCCTCCTTGTTCTCCAGGAACTGGATGTCGTCGACCATGAGGATGTCGACATCGCGGTAGCGGCGGCGCAGCAGGTCGCCCTTGCCGTCGCGGATCGCGTTGATGAAGTCGTTGGTGAACTCCTCGGTGGACACGTAGCGCACGCGGGTCTGCGGGTACAGGTTGCGCGCGTAGTGGCCGATGGCGTGCAGCAGGTGCGTCTTGCCGAGTCCGGAGTCGCCGTAGATGAACAGCGGGTTGTAGGCCTTGGCGGGGGCCTCGGCCACCGCGACCGCGGCGGCGTGCGCGAACCGGTTGCTGGAGCCGATGACGAAGGTCTCGAAGACGTACTTCTCGTTCAGCTTCGCGTGCTGCGCCTTGGCGCCGCCGGCCTCGTCCACCGAGGAGCGGGCCCCGGGGCTGCCGGTGGACAGCGCGAGGGTGGCCGCTATCGGGTCCGGCTCGGCGGGGGGCTCGGAGACGCGGGGCGGCGGGAGGGTGACCCCGCCGGCCATCGGACGCGAGGCCTCGGGGGAGTACGCCGGGGTTTCCCGGTGGTAGCCGGTGAGACGGTGCGCCTCGGCGGCGGCGCTGGCCACCGGCGGCGGCGTCCAGTGGTCCTGCGGCGACGCCTGCAGGAGGTGGGAACTGTGGGAGAGGTGCGACACCGGCGCGGCGGCCGGCGCCGGGGCGGGCGCGGCGTACGAGGGGGCCGGCGGATTCTCCAGTGTCTTGTCGACAAACAGGCTGAACTTCTTGATGTCCGGGCCGAGGATCGCTGTGAGATGCGCCATGAGCATCGGCTCCAGGCGCTGCTCCAGAACGTTCTTCGAGAACTCGTCCGGGATCGCCAGGACCACGGTGTCGCCGATGACGGCCACTATCTGCGGGATCATGAGGAACGCCTGCTCACTCTTGGTGAGCGATTCGTCGGCCTCCACCCGGGCCACGAACTCCGGCCACAGCGCCTTGGGATCGCCGGGACCGGCCGGCGGTGGCGGGACCGGGGTGTAGCCTTGCGGGTCGGACACGGCCGCGGCTCCTTCTGTGCTGTCAGCGGGTGGGTCGGGGCCGCTCCGGCGTCACGTTTCCACAGGCTTTCCACAGGTCGTGCACAACGGTGCGGCACGGTCCGGGACAGCGCGGGGGGTGGCCGCGTCGGTCATCGTATCTATCGTTTTCACTGGTCTCGCGCTTGTTGTAGGCTGCGGGTCCTCACAAAATGCGGGGTACCGCGCCCTTGCGGCGGTCCGCCGACCGTAGCCGGTACCCCGGGTTATCCACAAGTGCGGCAGCCCTGTGGACAATAGCCCGGAGGAGCCCCCCGGCGGGCGGGCCGACCTCGGGTTTGACCCTTCCGGGTGGCGGCACGTACCGTAAGCAGGTCGAGAAGTCGATTGCCGATGCCGCACGCCTGTGCGCTTCGGTGGTGCTCGACGATCCCGACCGTCTTGAAGAACGAAGACACCTCAAGCAGTGAGCCGCCCCCTGAAGGGCGCCAACGACACAGCGGAGCCCCCAAGTGAGCAAGCGCACCTTCCAGCCGAACAACCGCCGCCGCGCCAAGACCCACGGCTTCCGTCTGCGCATGCGGACCCGTGCCGGCCGCGCCATCCTGGCCAACCGTCGCGCCAAGGGCCGCGGCGAGCTGTCGGCCTGAGCCGCCGCGACCAGCTAAGGCCGCGCCGTGCTGTCCTCCGCCCATCGGATGCGGAGGTCGACGGACTTCGGTGCGGCGGTGCGCGGCGGACGGCGGGCCGGCCGGTCCACCCTCGTCGCGCACCTGGCGGTACCGTCCGACCCCTCGACCGCCGCTGACGCCCCCGCGCTGGCGGGTTTCGTGGTGAGCAAGGCCGTGGGCCCGGCGGTGGTACGGACCGCGGTCAAGCGACGGCTGCGGCATCTGGTCCGCGCCCGGCTGGCCCTGCTGCCTCCCGGGTCGCGACTGGTGGTCCGCGCGCTGCCGCCGGCCGCCACCGCGGACTCCCGGGCGCTCGGCGCCGACCTGGACTCCGCCCTGCGGAAGTTATTGCGATGAAGTACCTCTTGATGGGCCTGATCCGGCTCTACCAGATCGTTCTGAGCCCGATGGTGAACTGGCGCGGGCCGGTCTGCCGATACGAGCCCTCCTGCTCGCACTACGGCTACGAGGCCGTGAAGACGCATGGAGCGATCAAGGGCGGCGGCATGACCGTGTGGCGGGTGCTGCGCTGCAACCCGTGGAGCTCGGGCGGATACGATCCAGTCAAGCCCCGCGAGCCCCGGGGTGAGAAGAAAGACCGCCGGGCGCGGAACCTCTCGGACGCCGAGACGAGTTCCCCCGGTGGTGACACACAGACTTCCGACCGGACTGAAAAGGTCGGTATGACCACCAAGCCGGCCCGCGACGCGGCCCGGCCCGACCTGATGTCCAGCCGAGGAGCGCGATCGTGATCGACACAATCCTCTCGCCGATCATCTGGGCCACCAGCTTCGTCATGATGCTGTGGCACCGGGCGTTCGGAGCGATTTTCGGCAGCGACTCCTCGGCGTCCTGGGTGCTGTCGATCATCTTCTTGACGATCACCATCCGCGCGGCGATGATCCCGCTGTTCCGCAAGCAGATCAAGTCGATGCAGAACATGCAGCGACTCCAGCCGCAGATCCAGGCCCTGCAGAAGAAGTACAAGCTCGACAAGCAGAAGCTTCAGCAGGAGATGATGAAGCTGTACAAGGACAACGGGACCTCCCCGTTCGCCTCGTGCATGCCGATCCTGCTGCAGACGCCGTTCTTCATGGGCCTGTACCGGGTGCTGAGCCACGTGGCCTCCGGCAGCGCGGTCGGCGCGCTGTCCGCCGCCGACTCGCAGAGCGCGATGCACGCCTCGTTCTTCGGGGCCCCGCTGTCGCTGAGCTTCCTGCACCACACGCCGGCGCAGATGGCCAAGATCGGCGTCACCTCGGTGACCAACCTGCAGGTCGTCGCGATCGTGATGGCCATCGTCTACGCCACGTCGCAGTTCCTGACGCAGCGCATGATGATGGCGAAGAACACCAACCTGGACAACTCCGTCCCGAACCCGATGATGCAGAGCCAGAAGATCATGCTCTACGTCATGCCGTTCGGCATGCTGTTCTTCAGCCTGAACGTCCAGATCGGCGTCGTGCTCTACCTGATGACCACCAACGTGTGGACCATCGGCCAGCAGTTCTACACCCTGCGCAACTCCCCCATGCCCGGCAGCCAGGCCGAGAAGGAGATGCTGGCGCGCCGCAAGGCCAAGGAGGAGCGCAAGCGCGAGGACCAGATCGCCAAGGACCCCGAGGCCGCCAAGGAGCTGGCCGCCGCGAACGGCTCGTCCGCCACCCAGGACAAGGTGCCGGTCTCGCGACAGCGCCAACAGCCGGTCCGCACCAGTCGTAGCAAGCGCAAAAAGTAGAGGAGCGGCACTCCCATGAGCGACACCACCGCGGTGACCGAGGCCGAGGCCTCCGAGCCCGCCCTGGACGACGCGGCGCCGGAGAAGGCCGACAAGCCGGCCGAGACCCAGGCCGAGCGGATCGCCCGCCTGGAGCGCGAGGGCGACATCGCCGCCGACTACCTGGAGGGCCTGCTCGACATCGCCGACCTGGACGGCGACATCGACATGGACGTCGAGGGCGACCGGGCCTCGGTGTCCATCGTCGGCGGCAAGCTCTCGCACCTGGTGGGCGGCGAGGGCGAGGTGCTGGACGCGCTGCAGGAGCTGACCCGGCTGGCCGTGCTGCGGGAGACCGGCGAGCGGTCCCGGCTGATGCTGGACATCGACGGACACCGGGCCACCCGGCGCTCGGAGCTGACCCGGATCGGCAGCGAGGCGGCGCGCCAGGTGGCCGAGACCGGTACGCCGGTGAAGCTGACCGCGATGTCGCCGTTCGAGCGCAAGGTGGTGCACGACGCGGTGGCGGCCGCGGGCCTGCGCAGCGAGTCCGAGGGCGAGGAGCCGAACCGCTGCGTGGTCGTCCTGCCCTTGATGTCGCCGTCGGTCTGAGGACCGAGCTGGGACATAGTGGAGACATGCGACCCTCTTCCCAGCCCTCCGGCTCCCCCGGCGGCGACCCGACCGAACTGATGTTGGGACCGGCGCCGGCGGCCGTGGTGCCGGTGTTCGGCGACCGGGCGGCCGACGCCACCCGGTACGCCGAGATCCTGGCCGGCCCCGGGGTGACGCGCGGGCTGCTCGGCCCGCGCGAGGTGCCCCGGCTGTGGGAGCGGCACATCCTGAACTGCGCGGTGGTCGGCGAGCTGCTGCCCGCCGACCTCGCCGTGTGCGACGTCGGCTCCGGGGCCGGGCTGCCCGGCATCGTGCTGGCGCTGGCCCGTCCCGACCTCTCGGTGACGCTGCTGGAGCCGCTGCTGCGCCGGACCCTGTTCCTGGACGAGGTCATCGACCTGCTGGGGCTGGACAACGTGCGGGTGCTGCGCGGCCGGGCCGAGGAGTTCGCCGGCAAGGAGCGCTTCGACGTGGTGACCTCGCGGGCGGTGGCGCCGTTGGATCGGCTGGCCGGCTGGTCCCTGCCGCTGCTGCGCGGGGGTGGCGAAATGGTGGCGCTCAAGGGCGGCTCGGCCGAGGCCGAACTGGCCGAGAGCGCGGACCTGTTGGCCAAGCTCGGCGCGACGCGCTGGAGCGTGCAGACGGTCGGCGCCGGGATCGTGGATCCGCCGACCACGGTGATCCGGGTCGGGATCGATCAGGAGCTCCAAGTGCGGAGCCCGAAGAAGCCGCGGCCGAAGAACCGGCGGCCCGGGCGCTGAGCCTTCCCCATGTTTCACGTGAAACGAGAACCTCGTTTCACGTGAAACATGGGTGATCCCGCCCCGCCTTTCTCCCCGGGATCGGTGATCCCGGGCGGATTCCGCGATGTTTCACGGGAAACACTGCCCTTCGTTCGTTCTGGGGGGAGCGAGTACGGCAGACTGTTGCTTCGTAGCTTTCTTGAGCACAGACTTCCGCGTGTCCCATGACAGGAGTCCTTCCGTGGCCGGACCCGGCAATGAACACCGAGAGCACCAGGGGGTCGACCCGCTGCTCGCGCAGTCAGTGGTGGACAGCCTGAACGACGAGCCCTATTACCCCGCCGGGACCACAGATGTCATGGCCACCCCTCCGGTGGACCTGGATTACGAGTCCGGACACGTTCCCGCGGGAGCCACTCCCTCCGCACACTTGCAGGTACCGCACATGCCGCCAGCTTCCCTTCCCGTTCCGGGGCCGTCCGCCGGAAACGACGCCGACACCCCGATCGCCCGCCAAGCCGCCGCCGCCATAGAGGCGCTGTCCGGCGTGACCCGACTGCCCAGGCCGGACAAGACCCGCGTGCTGGTCGTCGCCAACCAGAAGGGCGGCGTCGGCAAGACCACGACGACCGTCAACCTGGCCGCCTCGCTGGCCCAGGCCGGCGCCGACGTGCTGGTGATCGATCTGGACCCGCAGGGCAACGCCTCCACGGCGCTGTCCGTGGAGCACCACGCCGACGTGCCGTCGGTCTACGACGTCCTGATCGAGCGCTACTCCATGGACGAGGTCGTCCAGCAGGTGCCGGAGATCCCGAACCTGTACTGCTGCCCGGCGACCATCGACCTGGCCGGCGCCGAGATCGAACTGGTCTCGATGGTGGCCCGGGAGAGCCGGCTGGGCAAGGCGCTGTCCGGCTACCAGAAGCGGATGGACTACATCCTCATCGACTGCCCGCCGTCGCTGGGCCTGCTGACGGTCAACGCGATGGTGGCCGGCGCCGAGGTGCTGATCCCGATCCAGTGCGAGTACTACGCGCTGGAGGGGTTGAGCCAGCTGCTGCACAACATCGAGCTGATCCGCGGGCACCTGAACCCGGAGCTGCACGTCTCGACCATCCTGCTCACCATGTACGACTCCCGGACCCGGCTGTCGACCGAGGTCGCCGAGCAGGTGCGTACCCACTTCCCGAACGAGGTGCTGTCCTCGGCGATCCCGCGTTCGGTCCGGGTCTCCGAGGCGCCCTCCTACGGGCAGACGGTGATGACCTGGGACCCGGTGTCCACCGGGGCGATCGCCTACCGCGACGCGGCCCGGGAGATCGCCGAGCGCGGCGCGTCGCAGCTCCCGATGGACGGCATGAACGATTTCCGGGCCGACATCGAGTACGGTGGGGCGTCCCTGCACAGCGGTGGGCAGTGAGCAGCACGATGGGAGAGCAGTGGTGAGCAGCAGCCGACGCGGACTGGGCAAGGGCCTGGGGGCTCTGATCCCCACTGGTGCGCCGCCCTCGATACTGTCGGAGAAGACCCGGGCCGAGTCGGCGAGCGATGTTTCACGGGAAACATCGCCCGATGTTTCCCGTGAAACATCCGTCGCCACCGCTCCGGTCCGCACCGCGCTGGGCTCGCTGCCGATCGACACCGACCCCCCGACCGAAACCCCGGTGACCCGGGCCCCCTCGGTCCCGGCCCCCGCCGCGAGCCCGGAGTCCTTCGCCACCGAGCTGCCGGACGGCCTGATGCCGGTCCCGGGCGCCTCGTTCGCGGAGATCCCGCACATCCAGATCCGGATGAACCCGGTGCAGCCCCGCTCCGAGTTCGACGAGGACGCGCTGGCCGAACTCGCGGCCTCGATCCGGGAAGTCGGGCTGCTCCAGCCGATCGTCGTACGGCAGCTGACCGAGCCGGACGGGGACCACCGCTACGAGCTCATCATGGGTGAGCGCCGCTGGCGGGCCAGCCAGGAAGCCGGCCTGGAAGCCATCCCGGCCATCATCCGCGACACCCGCGACGACCGCATGCTGCTGGACGCGCTGCTGGAGAACCTGCAGCGGGCCCAGCTGAACCCCCTCGAAGAGGCGGCCGCGTACGACCAGCTCCTCAAGGACTTCGACTGCACGCACGAGGTGCTGGCGGCCAAGGTCGGCAAGTCGCGCCCGCACGTGACCAACACCCTGCGGCTGCTGACCCTGCCCTCCGGTATCCAGCGCCGCGTCGCGGCCGGCGTCATCACCGCCGGGCACGCCCGGGCCCTGCTCGGCCTGAAGTCGGTGGAGCACCAGGAGGAGATCGCCGGCCGGATCGTGAAGGAGAACCTCTCGGTCCGAGCCGTGGAGGAACTCGCGGGCATGAGCCGCTGGGACTCCGCGGCCCTGGAAGCCGCCCTCAACGAGAACCCCGAGGACTACCTCGACTTCACCGACAAGCCCAAGGGCAAGAAGGTGCGCTCCGGCAGCCGGATGCCGATCCTCCAGGAGTACGGCGAGAAGCTCTCCGACCGCCTGGAGACCCGCGTCAAGGTCGACATCATGCAGAAGCGGGGCCGGATCACCATCGAGTTCGCCGGGATAGAGGATCTCAAGCGGATCGGCAAGACGATCCTCGGCGAATAGCGAGCAATGTTTCACGGGAAACCATGACCCGAGGGCCTGGCGGAGCACCCGCCAGGCCCTCAATGTTTCCCGTGAAACATCGCAGCGGCGGTTTCACGACGAGCGCGATGAACCGCCGGCCCGGATCGCTCGGCAGCCTCAACGACGGATGTTGGCGCGAGACGGCTCCGGTCATGGCCGCGACGGCTTCTGGAGACTCGCGTCTCGCCGCAAACAGGACGACTTCCTAGGCCACACTCAGGTGCGTCGAAGCTGGAAACGCCGTATGCCCGGACGTCGGCAGTGGAGTCTCTTCGGACGGGGAGCGATGTTTCACGGGAAACATCGGGCGATGTTTCCCGTGAAACATGGGGGCTCCGCGCGATCGGTGTCCCCAAACGGCGCGGTCCTCGCGGCTCCTAAAGGGCGTAGGTGCTGCGAGGACCGTGGGAGTGGGCGGGCTCAGTGATGTGGTTTCCCGTGAAACATTGGCCTACTTGGTGGCGGCCACCGTCTCGACGAGGTCGCGGTAGAGCACGCCGAGGTCGAGGTCGGCGGCGCCGGCGGCCAGGGGGAGGAGGCTGGTCTCGGTGAGGCCGGGGGCGACGTTGACTTCCAGGAACCAGGGGGTGCCGGCGTCGTCGAGGATCAGGTCGGTGCGGGAGATCCAGGACAGGCCCAGGGTGTTGTGGGCCTGGACGGCGAGGTCCTCGACGGCCTTCATCTCGGTGGCGTCGAGGCGGGCCGGGGCGAAGAACTCGGTCATGCCGGCGGTGTAGCGGGCGGCGTAGTCGTAGATGCCGGAGTCGGCCACTATCTCGACGGCGGGGAGGGCTCGGGGGCCGTCGCCGGTGTCGACGACGGAGACCGCGATCTCGCGGCCGGTGATGTGGCGCTCGATGAGGGCGGTCTCGTCGTAGGCGAAGCAGGCGACCATCGCGGCGGGGAGTTCTTCGCGGGTGCGGACGGCGGCCGCGCCCAGCGAGGATCCGCCGCGGGCGGGCTTCACGAACAGGGGCAGCGGCAGGGCGGCGGTGACCGCGTCGAGGACGGCCTGGGTGCCGAGGTCCCGGAAGGTGGTCTTGGGGATCGCGACCCAGTCCGGGGTGGCCAGGCCCGCGGCGCGGATCGCCTCCTTGGCGGACGGCTTGTCGAAGGCCAGGCGGCAGGCCGCGGGCGAGGAGCCGACATAGGGCACGTCCAGCAGGGCCAGGATGCCCTGGATGGCGCCGTCCTCGCCGGTGGCTCCGTGCAGGGTGGGGAACACGGCGTCCGGACGGTCGGCGAGCAGCGCCGGGAGCAGCGCGGCGTCGATATCGCGGATCTGCACCTCGACCCCGGCGCCGCGCAGCGCGTCGGCCACCCGACGGCCGGATCGGATCGAGACGTCGCGCTCGTGGCTCAGGCCACCGGCCAGGACGACGACACGGCCCAGGTCGCTCATTGCAATCACAGCCCTTCCAAGGCGGGTTCTTCGAGACCGATCATGCCAGCACTCGGGGCTGGACCGGCGGTCGTGTTTCCCGTGAAACATCGACCGGTCGCTCCCGGGTACCCGATGTTTCCCGTGAAACACCGGATACCGGGAGTCGGTTCCACGGTCGCCCAGCGATGTTTCACGTAAAACACGGCGCGATGTTTCACGGGAAACATCGCGCCGAGACGGGCGTTTCGAGCTGCTAAGCCAGATCCGGTCCGGGCGTGTCGATCGCCTCCCGGCCTTCGAGCGCCCGGGTGGTGTCCTGCCCGAAGGCGGCTCGCAGCTCCATCTCCTCACGCAGCACATCGGCGAAGCGCCGCACCCCCTCCCGGATCCGCTCCGGAGTGGGGTAGCAGTAGGAGAGCCGGAGCGAGGAGGCGCCGAAGCCGTCGGAGTAGAAGCCGGTGCCCGGCACGTAGGCCACCCGGGCGGTGACCGCACGCGGCAGCATCGCCTTGGAGTCCAGCCCCGGGGGCAGGGTGACCCACACGTAGAACCCGCCGTCCGGCCGGGTCCACGTGACACCGGCCGGCATCAGCTCGGACAGCGCGGTCAAAGTGGCGTCGCGCCGTTCCCGGTAGAGCTCGCGGAACGCCTTGATCTGCTCCTGCCAGGGCTGGGTGCTCAGGTAGCGGGAGATCATCATCTGCGAGAAGGCCGGTGGGCACAGGTTCGCGGCCTCGGCGGCCAGCGTCAGCTTCTCGCGCACCGCGTGCGGCGCCAACGCCCAGCCGACGCGGAAGCCGGGGGCGAAGGTCTTGGAGAACGAACCGAGGTAGATGACGTTCTCGGTGTCCAGGGAACGCAGCGCGGGGTAGGTCTCGCCCTCGAACCCGAGCAGACCGTACGGGTTGTCCTCAAGGATCAGGATCCCGGCCTCGCGACAGATCTCCACGATCTCCGGGCGCCGCTCCACGGCCATCGTCACACCGGCCGGGTTGTGGAAGTTCGGGATCGTGTAGAGGAACTTGATGCGGCGCCCGGTGGCCTGCACCGAGGCGATCGCGGCCCGCAGGTTGTCCGGCACCAGGCCCTGGTCGTCCATCGCGACGTGGACCACCTGCGCCTGGTACGAGGCGAAGACGCCGAGCGCGCCGACGTAGGAGGGCCCCTCGGCCAGGATGACGTCACCCGGGTCCACGAAGATCCGGGTCACCAGGTCCAGCGCCTGCTGCGAGCCGACGGTGGCGATCACGTCGTCGGGGTGGCCCTCGACGTCCTCCAGCCGCATGATCTCGCAGATCTGCTCGCGCAGGGTCTCGTCGCCCTGGGCCCCGCCGTACTGCATCGCGACCGGACCGTTCTCCCGGATCAGCTGCTCGGCGACGGTGGCGATGGAGTCCATCGGCAGCGCCGCGAGGTTCGGCATACCGCCGGCCAGCGAGACCACCTCGGGCCGGGAGGCCACGGCGAAGAGAGCTCGGATCTCGGATGCGGTCATCCCGCGGGTCCGGGCTGCGTAGCGGTCGACGTACGAGTCGAGCCGGGAACCTGGACGCTGCGGGAGTTCCATATCACTCCTCCATGGAGTCGGAAGGTGGGTTGCGCCTGTTGTTCCCCCAAGTCAAGCAGGCCAGGCCATCATCGTGTGGCCCGGTCCGCCTTTTCGGTGACGTGTGACGGGACTAACATCCCCCTGGCGGACATTTCGCGGCGATGTTTCACGGGAAACATCGTCCTGCGGGGTCCGGAAGGGAGTTCGGGGGATGCGGGGGCGGACCGGTGTCGGGACGCGGGCGCTACGCGCCGCGTTCTGGTTCAGCGGCGGCGTGGCCGTCGGCTTCGGGAGCGGCCTGATCCGGCCGCACCGGCTCACGTGGGTCGACCGCGACCGCGCGCAGCCGGAACACGGTCTCGGTGGCGCCGGAGCCCAGCCGCCGCGCCCACGACGAGCTGATGGTCTCCAACTCCGTGTGCGGCACCAGGCGGACGTCGGTCACCTGCCAGCCGAACGCGGCCAGACGGTCGGCCAGGCCGGTTGACTCCACGGCCTCCGGGGTCAGCTCCGGCAGGTCGCGGATCTCCAGCGGGACCGGCTCGCGCCAGATACTGGTGCCGATGGACAACTCCAGCGGCGCGCCGTCCTTGGCGACCGCGCGCAGTCCGGAAAGCACGTCGTCCTCCCCGAGCACCACACCGCGCAGCAGCTTGCCCCACGGCATGAGGACGGTCACCTCGTCGGCCACGCCGGACAAAGCAGTCGGCACGGTCTCGATCGCGGCGTTCACCAGAACCAGGTTCGGCGCCCCGCCCTTGGCGGGCTTGCGCGCGGCCCGCACCGCGGTCTCGGCCATCCGCTGCCACGCCGGGTCCACGCCGATCACGGTCCACTCGGGGTGGGCGACGGCCTGCCGGTAGGCGGTGCGGGCATCACCGGTGCCGACGTCCACCAGGACGTGGTCGGAGGCGGCCAGCGCGGCGGCGAGTTCAGCCGGGTCCAGGTCGACGAGCTTCTTGCCGGCGAGGACCTTCAGGCGGGAGGCGGTGTTCATGACGGTTCCCGGTCTTGCTCGGTGAGCAGGGCGTAGAGCTTCTTGCGGGTGAGGCCGAGCGGCGCGAGGGCCTCGGTCAGGGTCCTGGGGGCGATGCCGGCCCCGGTCAGCGCCCGCGCCACCGCGGCCAGGTCGACCAGCCCCGTGTCGTCGGCCGCCGGGCCGACGACCACGAGCGTGCCGACCGCCGCCACCGCCTGATCGGCGGTCGTGGGCTCCACAGCGGTGCCGAGATCGAGCTCTGAGGTGTCCTCGACCCAGATATCGCGTCCGGCGAGCAGCGACACAGGCATAGCGTCAGGCATACGGAAGACAATGGGCGTTGCAGGGAGCGTAGAGAGCCGCTGCGGGGCTCCGAGGTAGGTGTAGGGGTGCGGAGGTAGACCTGCCGCCAAGAGGGCTTCCAAGGGCTTGTACGGCCCCGCGACGGAAACCCGGGTGCCCAGAGCCGTCGCTCGTTCGAGTGCTGTGACCGTGGCAGCGGCTTCCTTCGGCGGAGCACCCTCCGCGATGACGAGCTCCGCACTCCCCTGCTCGGCGAGATCCTTCATCGCCGGCAGGCGCGTCCGCTCCCCGAACGACACCCGCAGCAGCGGCCTGACGTCCCCGAGCTCCTCCACGGTCAGGCTGACTTCACGGTCCGGATCGGTCAACGCCTCGGCGAACTCCGTGGGCAGATCTTCGGCCGTCAGTGTGGAGTCCACCGCCAACGTGTCCGCGTCCAGACTCCTGCTCCGCCGGATCACCACCCGATCAGTGACCGCCCGCCATGGGTTCAGCGTGGCCTCGCCACTGACCGCCGGCAGCCCTTTGGTCTCCAGCGTCAGCCGCACTCGCCCCCGCATACCCGCGAGCCCCGGATCCAGTACGGTCCCGACGGCCAGAACACACGTCGCCCGCGAACTGACTTCCGACTCGGCGGTCAACTCGAAGGTCTTCGCATGGGTCGCCCGGATCGCGGGATGACCGCGGCCGACGAGCACGACGTGGTGGGAACGCGACACTGTTCCAGGGTAGGCCCTCGGGGACCGCCCGCCCCGATCTCCGGGGCCCGCCCCGACCTGAGCGCCCCGCCGCTCCGGGGGAATCGGGTGCCGCTCCTCGGCGCCCCGAGCGTGTACCGCGCTGAAGTATTGAAAGCGACAGGTCCTGGAGGACTCCGCCCCGGAAGGGATGCCGGCGATCACGGCGCTGTCGGCCTTCGCCCCGCTCCTTGAGGACGACCCGGACTTGCTCCCCGCAGTTCACAACAGGTGCGTCTCGGCCGGCGCCCCGCGCCCCGCGGCCGACGATCTGAGCGAGATATTCGCGTCCGGAGACCGCGGATCGTGTCGAAAAGGCTGGGGCCCATGGGCCCCAGCCTTTTTGGTTCAAGCCCCGTTCCTGGAGCGCTCCGCCGCGTTCCGGAGTGTTCCGGAGCGCCCCGGCGTGACCCGTGCCCGTGCCCCGCTGCCCCGCCCGTCGCCCCGGATCCGCCCCGGTTCCGCCCCCGGGCCCCGGCCGGGCCCCGACTCCGCCCCGCGGATCCGCCCCGCCCCGGCGGGGCGGTCCCTATCGCGCCCGGAGCTCCGCCAGGCGCAGGATCCCGGTCGGGGCGTCCGACTCCGGCGGCAGGTACAGCCGCTGGACCGCGACCACTATGGCGTCGGCGCAGGACTCGCGGAAGCGCTGGGAGGCGAGCAGGGCCGCGTCGTGGGTGCTGGTGAGGTAGCCGAGTTCGATGCGGACGGCCGGCATCTGGGTGTAGCGCAGGAGGTCCCACGTCATGCCGTGGGTGCCGAGGTTGGCCAGGCCGGTGCGGGCCGTGATCTCGCGCTGGACCAGGCCGGCGAACCGCTCGCCGGTGGGGGAGCTGTGGCCGAAGCGGTCGTTGCCGTAGTAGAACGCGGCGACGCCGGAGGCGGCGGGATTGGCGTGGGAATCGCAGTGCAGGGAGATCAGGAGGTCGGCACCCACCTCGTTGGCCTTCTCGGCGCGGCGGCGCTGGTCCGGACTGCCGCCGGCGCCGCGGGTGAGGTGGGTGGTGACGCTGAGCTTCTCCAGGCGGGCGCGGACCCGGTCGGCGATGTCGAAGACGATCTCGGACTCGGTCAGACCGGTGCCGGTGACGCCGGTGTCCGGGCCGCCGTGGCCGGGGTCCAGGACCACGGTCTTGCCGGGCAGGGCCGGACCGGAGGACTGGATGGCCTCCGATTCGCGCATCGCGTGCAGCAGGCCGCCGCCGGCCATCCGGCGGTTCAGGCGGTTCAAGGCCTGCACGGTCGGCAGGTCGGTGACGCCGTCGGCGGGCAGGCCCACGTTGCGCTGGAACTCGCGGACCGCGGCCACGGTGGCCCGGTCGTAGGCGCCGTTCACCCGGCCGCAGTCGAAGCCCAGGGTGAGCAGGGAGCGCTGGAGTTCGGCGACGTCGTCGCCGAACGGGGGCTCGTCGGCGGGCACCAGGTCGCGGTCGCCGAGGCGCCAGGACGCCTCCTCCAGCAGGCGCAAGGTGCCCGGGGTGACCAGCCCGTCGACCGTGGTGCGGCGGGTCTGCTGGAAGTGCCGGACCGCGGTCTCCACCGCCTCGTCGAACACCGCCTCGCCCTGGACCGGGATGGCCCCGGCGTCGATCAGGCCGAGACGGGCCAGGCGTTCGCGGATCGCGGCCACCGCGGGCCCGGTGTCGCCGCGGCGGTAGGTCGGTTCAGTGGTCACGGTCCTCTACCCTACGCACTCTGTCACTCCGGACTCCGGCAAAGCGGGAAGGGACGGCCGATGTGGCCGTCCCTTCCCGGTGAATCTCGGCGGATCGCGGCGGATCTCGGTGAATCTCGGCGCGCCCGCTCCGATCGCGGGGACCCGACCCGAGGGGCCGGATCAGCCGACGTAGTCGGACAGGTCCTTCAGCAGCAGCGCCTTCGGCTTCGCGCCGACGATGGTCTTCACGACCTCGCCGCCCCGGTAGACGTTGAGCGTCGGGATGGAGCGCACCCCGTACTTCGCCTGGGTCAGCGGGTTCTCGTCGGTGTTGAGCTTGACGATGTCGATCTTGTCGGCGTGCTCGGCGTAGATGGCCTCCAGCACCGGCGCCACCTGGCGGCAGGGGCCGCACCACGGCGCCCAGAAGTCGACCAGCACCGGCTTGTCGCTCTGCAGCACCTCCGCATCGAAGGTCGCGTCGGTGACTGCGCGGATGTCGCCCATGATGTGCTCCTCATTGCTAGTACGGTCCCGGTGGGGAGAGTCGGCGGGGTGTGTTTCACGTGAAACAGCGTCGGCCGGGGACGGCCGGGACCGCTCGGGTCCGATGTTTCACGGGAAACATCTCAAACAGTGACGCTCTGGTGGTGCGCCAGCTGGGACAGGTGCCGCTCGGCGTCCAGCGCCGCCGAACAGCCGGTGCCGGCCGCGGTGATCGCCTGCCGGTAGGTGTGGTCCACGACGTCGCCGCACGCGTACACGGCCGGCAGGCTGGTGCGGGTGGTCGGGGACTCCACCGTGATGTAGCCCTCGTCGTCGAGGTCGAGCACGCCGTCGAACAGCTCGGTGCGCGGCAGGTGGCCGATGGCCACGAACAGCGCGCCGGCCGCCTTCAGCGTCTCCTCGCCGGTCTTCAGGTTGCGCAGCCGCACGCCGGTCACCTGGGTGTCACCCTCGATGCCGACCACCTCGGAGTCCCAGACGAAGGAGATCTTCGGGTTGGCGAAGGCCCGCTCCTGCATCACCTTGGAGGCCCGGAGCTCGTCGCGGCGGTGCACGACGGTCACGGTCTGCCCGAACCGGGTGAGGAACAGCGCCTCCTCCATGGCGGTGTCGCCGCCGCCGACCACCACGATGTCCTGGCCCTTGAAGAAGAACCCGTCACAGGTGGCACACCAGGACACGCCCTTGCCGGACAGCCGCTTCTCGTCCGGCAGGCCCAGCTCCTTGTACGCCGAGCCGGTGGCGACGATCACCGTGTGCGCCCGGTGCACGGTGCCGGCCGAGTCGGTGACCAGCTTTATGTCGCCGGCCAGGTCGACCGCGGTGATGTCGTCGAAGACCAGCTCGGCCCCGAAGCGCTCGGCCTGCTTCTGCATGCTGTCCATCAGGTCCGGACCCATGATCCCCTCGGGGAAGCCCGGGAAGTTCTCGACCTCGGTGGTGTTCATCAGCGCGCCGCCGGCGGTCACGGAACCGGCGAACACCAGCGGATTCAGCCCCGCACGCGCGGTGTAGACCGCGGCTGTGTAGCCCGCCGGTCCCGAACCGATGATGATGACGTTGCGGATCTCGCTCACGTGAGCCTGGCCTCTCGAATTCCTGGGGCAGCTGGAAGGTGCCGGTTGGCTCAACCGATCCTAGGCAAGATGCATTCCCGGCAGCGCCACGTGCCGCGGTTTCGCCCATCCGTCTTCCCCCGCCAGCGCTCCGGCGAACGTCCGGCGGCAGGGTTTCCTCGATGTGGCGGTTACGGGCGGGAGATCTCGCTCGTGTACAACACAGTGCCCGGACCCGGGGCGGTGCAGCTGGCGGTGGCCACGACGTACACCGCGGCGTGCGCCGGATCACCGGGCTTCGGGTAGACGAGCAACTCCGCCGCCTGCCCGGCATATGTGATGGACGCCATGCCCAGCGGCGTGGTGCCCCCGAACCCGGGCGGCGGGCACTGGAAGGACGCGGTGTCGGTCTTCATCCCGCTGCTGCCGCTGCCGACGGCCTGGTTCTGGCGGATCCGCCCGAGCAGTTGCTGGGCCTGCTGGTCGATATCCGGTCCGGTGGCGACGCTGGGCGGGGCGTCGATCTCCCCGCCGGGCGGAGTGCCGCCCGGCGCCAGCCCCGGCGCCGACGCGGACGACGGGGTCGACGGTCGCGGAGCCACGGCGTTCGGAGCCGCGCCGCCGGCCGCCGGGCTCTGCCCCGCCGGGGCGCGGTTCGCCGAATCGGCGCCGTCGGCCAGGGAGGTCACCGTGCTGCTCTTGGCCGTCGAGGAGCCACTGCCGCCGGCGTTCAGGGCGGCGATGCCGGCGAACGCACCGGCCACCACCAGGCTCGCCCCGGCCAGGCTGCCGAACACCAGGCGGAACCGCCGCGAGCGGCGCGGCGCCGCCGAGTGGTGCGGTTCGGCGGACCCGGTCGCCTGCGGGGTCAGCGGCGGCTCCCGGTGCAGCGCCGCCTCGATCCGGATCGCCACCTCCGCCGGGATCGGCGTCGGCTCCGGGGCCAGGAACTCGGCCAGACCGCTGACCGAATCCATGGTGAGCAGCGCGAAGTCCTCGGCGCACTGGTCGCAGGAAGCCAGATGCCGCTGGGCGGCGTCGGTCTCGTCCGGCCCGAGCAGCCCGTCGTACAGGTCCGCCATGCGGTCCGGGTCCAGGTGGGTGTCCGGTCCGGAAGCGGCGGGGTCGATCACCATCCGGCCGTCCCTCCTTCCCGGCGATCATCACGTGTCGAGATTTTGACGCGGGAGCCCGCGCTTCGGTTCCCCGGGTCCGGATCCGACGGATCCCCCATGCTGCCGTCGCGCAGATGCCGCAGCAGCGGCAGCAGCTTGGCCCGGGCCCGCGCGCAGCGGCTCTTGACCGTGCCGGGGGCCACGCCGAGCGCCCGCGCGGTCTCCTCCACGGTGTACCCCTCGACGTCCACCAGCACCAGGGCCATCCGCTGCTCCTCCGGGAGCGTGGCCAGGGCCGTGGTCAGGGCCAGGCGCAGATCGGCGTTGGCGATGTCGTCGGTCGGGCCCGGCTGCCGCTGCTCGGTCTCCACCTCGGGCAGCGGCACGGTGGGGCGGGTGGCGCGGCGCCGGATCCGGTCCAGGCAGGCGTTCACCACGACCCGGTGCAGCCAGGTCGTGACCGCGGAGTCGCCGCGGAAGGAGCCGGCCGCCCGGTAGGCCGAGAGCATCGCGTCCTGGAGCGCGTCGGCGGCCTCCTCCGGATCGCCCAGGGTGCGGACCGCGACCGACCACAGCCGGTCGCGGTGCCGCCGGAACAACTCGCCGAACGCCTCGGCGTCGCCCGCGGCGTGCCGGGAGAGCAGCTCCCGGTCGTCGAGGAGGCCGAGGTCGGCGCGCCGGTCAGCCATCGGTCCGGTCAGGACGCGGTGTTGAACTTCACGGCGCTGATCGAGTCCCCGTAGCGGTTCCCGTCGTCCTTGCCGCACTTTATGCCGTGGTCCGGATTCGCGGCGACCGGCAGCGGCTTGACGAACCAGACCAGCACGAACCGAGTGGTCACCGGGCTGGTCGCCTTCAGGGCGACGGTGGTGGAGTCCGCGGTGGCGGAGGCGATCTTGGTGAAGCCGGTCGGGGCCTTGTCCGGCACCACCGCCGGCGGCGCGGTCACCGAGGCGTCGGCGGCCCACATCTCCAGGCCGGCCCCGGCGGTGCCGATGGTCACCGACGCGTTCGAGATGCTCTTGGCCGAGCCCAGGTCGAAGACCAGGCCGGTGCCCTTGGGGTTGCCGCCGACCGTCGGCCAGGCCTGGCAGTACTGCGCGGTGAACCAGCCCTTCTCGGAGATCTGGTTGTTGACCAGGTAGCCCTTGCCCTCGGTGGTGTCGTCCGAGTCGTAGAGCGAGACCGAGGTGTAGGCCACGTCGGCGGACGCCGCGGAGGTGGCTGAGCTCGGGGCCGAGCTCTGCGTCGTGGAGGTGCTCGGACCGCCGTTGTTGGCGTTGTTCTTGTTCTTGTCGCCGCCGAACATCGTGTAGGCCAGCAGCGCGATCGCCACCACCGCGGCCACCGCGCCGACGCCGATCATCGTCGAGCTGCCCCGGCCGCCGCCGGAGCCGCCGGAGTGTCCGGAGCCGCGGCTCCCGCCCCCGGAGCCGCCGCGGTGGCCGCGCGGGGCGTAGTCGTCGTCGTGGGCGCTCGGCCGGTGCGCGCCGCCGCCGCTGTATCCGCCGGGGCTCGTGCTGCCGCCGTGGCCGGCCGCCGGGCGCGGCGGGGCGGCCTGGTAGCTGGGCGCGACCTGGGGCATCGCGGTGGTCGGCCGGTTGGCCGAGGCGGCCGGCATCACCGTGGTCTGCTGATGGCGCAGCGGCGCGGTCTGCGGGGTCGAGGGCAGCGGCGCCTCGTAGCGCGGACGGGGCAGCTGGGCCAAGGCGTCGGCGACCTCGGTCGGGCTCTGGAAGGCCGGGCCGGCGCTCTGGTCGCCGAGGATCCGCAGCACCACCTCGTCCAGCTGCGGGGTGACCTCCGGGCGCAGTTCGCTCGGCGGCGCCGGCTGGGCCTGCGGGCGCTTGCCGGTGAGCAGCGCGTAGGCCAGCTCGCCGATCGCGGCCAGGTCGGTGCCCAGCGGGTCGCGGGAGACCGTGCCGGTCAGCGCGGCGGCCAGGCACAGGTCGAGGATCTTCACCTCGCCGGTGTCGGTGCGCAGCACCGTCTTGGGCGACAGCCGCAGGTGGGCCAGGCCCTGGTCGTGCGCCTCGGCCATGGCCCGGGCCAGCTCCGTGGTGATCCGCACGGCCTCGCTGATCGGCACCGGCCCGCCGGCCAGCACCTCGCCCAGGGTGTGGCCGTCGTGCAGCCACTCGGTGATGACGTAGTAGAGGACGTCGTCCGGGACGGCGTCCAGGACCTGGACGAAGTGGTTGTCGGCCATGGCCGCGGCGGCCCGGGCGGCGGCCATGAAGGCCTCGGCCCGGGGCTGGTCCGAGCGCAGCAGGTGGATCCGGCTGGGCCGGTTCAGCTTCTCGTCGGCGGCCAGCCAGGTGACGGCCGGTCCGGTGAGGTGCAGGACGCGTTCCAGGCGGTACCGGCCGTCGAGCCGGTCGCCAGCGGAAACGCCGAGGGACCGGATCAGCGCCTCGGCGTCCGCGCCGACGCCGCCGTCCGGATCGGTGGTCTGGTCCGCGGCTGCCACATGACTCCCTGGTCCGTGCATGCTCTGTGGCATGGTCTCGTCATCCCCGCCTCATGCTATTAGGTTTCGTGCCGTCCCCGTGGTCCGTTGCCCGACCCTCATCTGTGCAGACTGTCCAGACTCCCCGCGGGTTGCCCGGCGCCGGGTCTCGAATCGGCCAACACTTCCCAACGATTCGGGCCGCTACCGTCCGAACTTGGCGCGGACCGAGCCCAGCAGCTGTTCGACCTCCTCCACCCGCATCAGCCGGGAGCACACCAGGAACAAGGCTCCGAGTATGGTCCCGCCGGCCAGCAGCGCGACAGTCGATCCGAGCCAATTCTGACCGACCATACGGTTTACGTACAAAGCGACGATGAAGGCCGCCGCACCGGCCACCGCCGAGGCGGCGATCAGCCGGACGTAGGTCTGGGTGATGCGCCGCGAGTCCAGGCCGTGCAGCCGGCGCTTGAGCTTCTGCGCGGTGATCACCAGGCCGATGCAGTAGGCGACGCCGTACACGAAGCACATCGCCACCACCGCCCAGCGCTCCTTGTCCGAGCCGCGCAGGCTGTAGAACACGATCGAGCTCAGCGCCACGTTCGCCGCCGAGATCCAGATGTTGATCGTGAACGGGCTCTTGGTGTCCTCGAAGGCGTAGAAGCCGCGCAGCATCAGGAACTGCGCCGAGAACGGGATCAGGCCCAGGCCGAAGGCCGAGAGCATGTAGCCGATGATGTGCGCGTTGTCGATGTCCATCCCGCCGTGCTTGAACAGCACCACGGCGATCTGCGGGCCCAGGGCCAGGAACGCGAACGCCGCCGGGACGATCGCCACGCCGGTGACCCGCAGGCCGTAGGAGATGTCCTCGCGCACCGAGGCCAGGTCGTTGCTCACCGCCGCGCGGCTCATCCGGGGCAGCAGCGCGGTGATCACCGAGACGGTGATCAGCGCCTGCGGCAGGCCCCAGATCATGTAGGCGTTGTTGTAGGCCGCCACGCCCCAGTGCTCGTAGCCGGCGTTGCCGACGTCGGAGGCGTAGCGCATCACCACGGCCAGGCCGATCTGGTTCACCAGGACGAACAGCAGCGTCCACTTGGCCAGTGTGATGGCGTGGCCCAGACCCGCGTTGCGCCAGTCGAAGCGCAGCGTGAGCCGGATCCCGGCGGCCTTGAGGTAGGGCAGCAGGGTCAGCGCCTGGACCGCGATGCCCAGGGTGACGCCCAGGCCCAGCAGCCGGACGTCGGCGGCCGGGATGGTGGAGGCGGTCAGGTCCTTGTCGTGGTTCAGGTACCAGTAGGCGCCGGTGGAGGAGATGACCACGACGTTGGTCAGCACCGGGGTCCACATCATCGGGCCGAACCGGCCCTTGGCGTTGAGGATCTGGCCCAGCACCACGAACAGGCCCAGGAAGAAGATCTGCGGCATGAACATCCGGCCCAGATCGATGGCCAGCTGCCGGTTCGCGCCGGTGAAGTTGGCGAACAGGTCCACCAGCTGCGGGGTGAACAGCTCGGTGAACACGGTCAGCACCAGCACCCCGGTCAGGATCAGGGTGAGCAGCCGGCTGGCGTAGGCCGTGCCGCCGTCCCGGTCCCGGTGCATCGAGCGCACCAGCTGCGGCACGAACACCGCGTTCAGCGCGCCGCCGATGATCAGGATGTAGAGCATGTTCGGCAGGTTCAGGCCGATGGTGTAGGCGTTGCCGATGCCGGCCGTGCCGATCGCGGCGACCAGCAGGAACTGCCGCACCAGGCCGGTGGTCCGGGAGGCCAGGGTGCCCAGGGCCATCAGCCGCGAGGCGCGGCCGACGCTGGGCTCGGCCGGGGCCTGGGCCGGACGCGGCTCGGCGGTGGTGGTCCCGGCCCGCTCGCGGGCGCCCGCCTCGGACGGGGCGCCGTCGCGCGACCCGGGGCCGGTGCCGGCCGGACCGCCGGGATGCCGGGTCGCCGGTCCCTGCACCCGGCCGCGGCGTGGCGGTATGAGGGCTTCGAGGTTGCTGGGGTTGGCCCGGCGCGGGGCGACGGCCATCGACGGGATCGGCGACAGGTCCCACCGGGTGGCGCTGACCGCGTCCTCGTAGTCGTCGCGCCAGTCGCGCTCGTGCGGGGCCTCGGGGTTGTCCTGCTGCTCCGGGGGCGCGGCCTGCCAGGACGGCGGCTGCTCGGCGCCGCCGCGACGGTCTCCGCCGCCGCGCTGGTCGCCGCCACGGGGGTCGCCGCCACGGGGGTCGGCGGCACGGGCATCGGCGACCTCGTCGCGGAACAGCGCGCGGTTGTCCTCGACGGGGCGGCGGCCGTGGGACGGGCTGCCCGGGGCGGCCGGACTGCCGGCGAACTGCTGGGCGGCACGGGGATCAGGGCGCTGCCCGTGGGAGGGGGCGCCGGGCTGACCCTGAGCAGGCTGACCCTGGCCGGGCTGCTGCCCGAAACTCGGCTGCTGGCCGAAGCTGGGCGGTGCCGCGCCCGGTCGGCCCGGGGCGGGCTGCTGCCGGCCGCCGTGCTGGGGGCCGGCGTACTGCTCCCGGACTCCCGGAGTACCGGGGGCGCCGCTGATCGGCTGGCCGGTGCGCGGATCGAACTGCGGCCGGTGTTGGGGCTGGCCGGGCTGACCAGGCTGGTTCGGCTGACCCTGCGGCGGCGGGGCGCTCTGGCCGGCACGCGGGTCCGGGGTCAGCGGACGGCCGGTCTGCGGATCGAAGCGCGGCTCCGGCCGCGGCGTCCACGGCTGCTGCGACGGGGGACCGGCCGACGCGGCCGGCGGAGCCTGCCGGGGATCCGACGGCCCGGGACCGCCGGACCCGACCGGCGGAACCTGGCGCGGGTCGACCGGCCGGGGACCGTTGGGCGCGGCCGGCGGAGCCTGGCGCGGATCGGTCGGCCGCGGATCGGTCGGCCTGGGATCGGCCTGCCGAGGATCGATGTGACGAGGATCACCCCCGTCGGGGTGCCCGGAACCGCCCTGCGGAGTCCGGAGCGGCCGCGGGTCCCCGTCCTCGCGCGTCGGCTCCGGACGCCACAGATCGCCGCCGTCGCTCGTCATATTTCCAGCGCTCCCCGCGTCCGTGGTGTCGGTCGTCCGATCAGTGTCGGTGTCTCAACTTGCCATTGTGTCCTGTGCGGAGGCGTGTTGGGCGCGCTTGGCGCGGTAGACGCGCAAACCGATCAGCGCGACCAGCAGTACTCCGGAGCCGATCATCAGGCCGAGGGCGATGATGCCGATCCGGCTGACCTTGACCGGGATGATCGCCGTGCCGTTGTGGTCCTTCAGTTTCGTGTGCAGGTCAGTCGGATAGTACGTGCAGTCGGCGGTGCCTTCCGAACAGGTGTAGAGAGTGGCCGTCAGGTGGACGGTCTGGCCGTTGCCCTCGCCCTCGACGCGGATCCGCACCGTCTCGTTCTGCCCCGGGGCCACGCTCTGCAGCTCCGGTTTCTCCGGCACCTTGAGGTGCACGCTCTGGTCGGAGTGCGCCTGCACGTACACGCTTACCGTGGAATTCGTCTTGTTGAGGATGCTGACCGGGACCGTCCCGGACTTCCCGGACAGCGTCAGGGTCTGGTTCTGCTCGCCGATCGTCACCAGCCCGTGCTCGGCGACCACGGTGCTGTAGACGGTCCCGGTGAACGCCTTGTCCCCGTCGTGGCTGCGCCACCAGGTGGCCACCGGCCGGAACGGGACCGCGTCGTCGCGCTGGTGGTTGGGGTCCATGATCGAGTGCAGCGCGTGGTACAGCTTCTGGCTGTCCGAGGCCGAGGCCACCACGTCCGGGGACAGGTTCGGTGTGTCGGTCTTGGCCGCCAGCGGCGAGGACGGCGCCGCGATCGGCTTGGTGTCCAGCACCTTGCCCAGGTCGTCCAGCCCGACCCACTGGTCGCTCTGCCCCAGCTTCTCGGCCGCCGCGATGGCGGTGGCCAGCGGCGGGGTCGGCGTGAAGTCCCGCGGCGGCGCGACCACCAGCACGCGGTCGGTGTAGTCGCCGGCCAGCAGCGCGGTCTGCGCCAGCCACAGCTGTCCGGCCAGCACCCCCGGGGTGTTCAGCTGCGGCTGGCCGGCCGGCGCCGTCTCGGCGGCGAAGACGTTCGACAGGTAGGTGTCGTAGACCACGGTGTTCGGGCTCTGCGGGAGCGTGACGTGCGCGGACTTCCAGGAGTACACGACGTTCGAGGACAGCAGCGTCACCAGGTCCGGCGCTCCGGAGCCCTGGAGCGCCTTCAGCGTCGTGGCGTCGGCCTGGCCGTCCGCCGGCCAGGCGATGGTCTGCTGCTGCCGGCAGCCGCCGGTGGTGAGCGGCTCCTGGACCTGCAGGGCCTGGCCGAGCAGGTTCGGGTCGCCGGGGCTGTGCGCCAGCGTGGTCAGGTCCGGATCGGCGTAGGGCAGGTTCCAGCAGTTCTGGGGCTGCGCCGAGGCGAACAGCGCGTGCGCGGCGTTGTACCAGTACTTGGGATCGGACCCGTCGTCGCCCTGGGCCTGTGCGGAGCCGTCGGCCGCGGCCGGGAAGAAGCCGTTGGACAGCTGGTCGGCGGTGTAGAGCACGTCCGGGTCCAGGACCCAGTTGACCGGGAACTGCTGGCCGTACTGCAGGATCCGGTCCAGCCGGCCGTCCGGCTTGAACTGGTCGGCGGCCTGCGGGTCCGAGACGATCGGCGCGGCGGCGCTGTTCGCCGTCTTCTGCCCGGTCAGCCCGGGCATCCCGACCACCGGCCAGAGCAGCGCGACCCGGGCCTTCTTGGTCCCGGACGCGGCCAGCGGCTTCCACACCACGTAGGTGCGCTGGCCGCCGAGGAAGTCGCCGTACTCGGTCTTGACGTCGACGTCGATCGCGTAGATGCCGGCCGCGGGGTGCTTGCCGCCGAACAGCTCGGACTCGGTCGGCGTCAGCTTCCAGGGCCGCGGCGTGCCGGGCGCCAGCTCCGGGAGCTTGACCGTCGACTTGGACACCACCAGCGAGCCGCCGCCGGTGGCCGAGCCCATCGCCGAGCGCGCCCCGACCACCGAGCGCCGCAGCTCGACGACCACGTTCTTCAGCGGTGTCGACTTCAGGTTCTGGATCTGGCCGGAGAACGTCATGGTCTTGGTGAGGTCGGCGAAGTCCGGGATCTGCGGGTCCACGCCGCCGATTCCCACCGCGACCTCCGGTTTGGCCGCCGGGGCCTGCTCGGCGTGCGCACTGCCGAGCGGGAGGCTCGCGGCACCCAGGAACAGCGCGAGGGCAAGGAGCGCA
Source organism: Catenulispora yoronensis (assembly GCF_039531695.1). NCBI lineage: Bacteria > Bacillati > Actinomycetota > Actinomycetes > Catenulisporales > Catenulisporaceae > Catenulispora > Catenulispora yoronensis. The sequence goes on along the minus strand of NZ_BAAAQN010000013.1, from coordinate 120,386 downwards.
CGGCAGGCTCGGCTGGTCACCCGACGAATGGTAGTCGGGCCCAACGCCGCGCCCCGACACGTAAACTTCGACACCATGCACACCGACCAGCAGCGACGCCCGGAACCGCATCTTGACCAGGCACAGCGGGCCGCGGTAACAGAACTGCTACGAGTGGCGCCGGTGGTCGGGGAGCTGGCCGGGCGCTTCGCCGCCGCCGGGCACACCCTGGCGCTGGTCGGCGGCCCGGTGCGGGACGCGCTGCTGGGACGGTCCAGCGACGACCTCGACTTCACCACCGACGCGCGCCCGGAACAGGTGCTGAAGCTGGTGCAGGGCTGGGCCGAGGCGGTGTGGGACGTCGGCATCGCGTTCGGCACCGTCGGCGTCCAGAAGCACGGCGCGAAGCTGGAGATCACCACCTACCGGTCCGAGGCCTACGACCGCGACTCGCGCAAGCCCGAGGTGGCGTACGGCGACTCCATCGAGGACGACCTGTTCCGCCGGGACTTCACGGTGAACGCCATGGCGGTGCGGCTCACCGCCGATCCCGGGGACTTCGAGTTCGTCGACCCCTACAACGGCCTGCGCGACCTGGACGAGGGCGTGCTGCGCACCCCCGGCACCCCGGAGATGTCGTTCTCCGACGACCCGCTGCGCATGATGCGCGCCGCCCGCTTCGCCGCGCAGCTCGGCCTGGACGTCGCGCCGGAGGTCCGGCAGGCGATGAGCGAGATGGCCGAGCGGCTCACCATCGTCAGCGCCGAGCGGGTGCAGGTCGAGCTGTCCAAACTGGTCACCGCGCGGAGCCCGCGGTTCGGCCTGGCGCTGCTGGTGGACACCGGCCTGGCCGACCATGTGCTGCCGGAGCTGCCGAAGCTGCGGCTGGAGATCGACGAGCACCACCGCCACAAGGACGTCTACGAGCACACGCTCACGGTGCTGGAGCAGGCGATCGACCTGGAGACCGACGGCCCGGACCTGATCCTGCGGCTCGCGGCGCTGCTGCACGACATCGGCAAGCCCAAGACCCGCCGCTTCGAGCCCGGCGGCGGCGTGTCCTTCCACCACCACGAAGTGGTGGGCGCGCACATGACGGCCGCGCGGCTGCGGAAACTGAAGTACAGCAAGGAGATCATCGAGGACACCTCGAAGCTGGTCGAGCTGCACCTGCGGTTCCACGGGTACGGCGAGGCCGAGTGGACCGACAGCGCGGTGCGCCGCTACGTGCGGGACGCCGGTCCGCTGCTGGAGCGGCTGCACAAACTGACCCGCTCGGACTGCACGACCCGCAACCGCCGCCGTGCGCTGATGCTGGAGCACGCCTACGACGACCTGGAGCGGCGCATCGCCGAGCTGCGCGAGCAGGAGGAGCTCGACGCGATCCGCCCGGACCTGGACGGCAACGAGATCATGGAGATCCTCGGGATCAAGCCCGGACCGGAGGTCGGCGTCGCCTACAAGTTCCTCCTGGAGCTGCGCATGGACCGCGGCCCGGTGGATCACGACACGGCGGTCGCCGAATTGCGGTCCTGGTGGGCCGAGCGCGAGGCGGAGCGGAACCAGGCGTAAGCGATTCCGCCGATCGCGTACACGGCGACGGTCCCCCAGACGAGCGTCAGGGATTTTCCTGACGGAGGAAGCGCGGCGGCCGCCACCGCGGCCGCCGCCACGAAGGCTCCGTTGAAAAGCATGTCGTAGATGGAGAAGACGCGTCCCCTATAGGCGTCGTCGATGTTGCGCTGCACCAGCGTGTCGGTGCAGATCTTCTGACCCTGGGCGAGGAATCCCTGGACCAGCGCGCCGATCATCAGCGGGACGACCTGGAACCACGAGGCCGACGCCGCCAGCGAGATCCCTGAACCGATCATGCATACCGTGATCCAGGTCGACAGGCGGAGGTGGCGCAGGACGACCGGAGTGGCGACCGCGGAGATGAAGAAACCGACCCCGGAGATCCCGACCGCGGCGCCGAAACCGCGCAGGCCGGCGTTGGTGTCGTGCGAATCGTTGAAAGTGTTGCGGAACAAGAGCAGGACCATGATCGTGGTCAGGCCGTAGCAGAACCGGTTGGCGGTGATCGCCGCCAGCGCCGCGGCCGCGGGCTTGCGTTCCCTCAGGTGCTCCAGGCCTTGCCACAGACCGCGTGCGACGATCTTCAGCTCGCTCCAGGTGGAGGCGCCGGGGCGCTCGTCGGGGCCGAGGGCGTCCCGCGGCATGGAGCGCGCCACGAACGAGCCCCCCATATAGAGGACCGCCGCGATGACGAGGATGAGCGCGTTCGCGCCGTCGCCGTCCCCCACCAGGGCGCGGACCGCGACGCCGACCGCGCCGCCTAGGGTCGCCGCGATCGTCCCGGCGGTGGGGGACACGGCGTTGGCGACGATGAGCCGTTCGTTGTCCACAGCCTGTGGAAGCGCGGCGGACAGTCCGGCGAGGATGAAGCGGTTGCAGCTGAGGACCGCCAGCGCGGAGGTGTAGAACAGGGGACCGCTGTCGCCGGCGAGGACCTGGGTGGCCACGACCAGCACGATGCCGGCGCGCAGCAGGTTGGCGTACAGCAGCACCTGGCGGCGGCGCCAGCGGTCCAGGAAGACGCCGGCGAACGGGCCGATGACGGTGAACGGGATCAGCAGCAGGGCGAAGGCCTCGGCCACGTCGCCGGCCGTCGCCTCCTTTTCCGGGGAGAACACGACGAAGGCGGCGAGAGCCACTTGGAACACGCCGTCGCCGAACTGGCCGACCAGGCGGGTCCCGAACAGTCGCCGGAACAGCCCGGACTTCAGCAACTCCCGGAGATCGTGCATCTTCGCAGCGTAGCGTCAGGAGGATGGCGGACGCCCGCCGATGGGCCGGGGGCCGCCGGGGTCGTGGTGCGCGCGGCGCGCGGGTTATTCGGCGGATGGCGGGTTATTTGGCGGCGGCCAGGCACAGCGTCTTGGTGCCCGCCTTGTCGACCACCGACATGATCACGTTCGGGTAGGCGTCGCAGCCGTTGCTGTCGCCGGTCGACAACGCCGCCGCCACCTTGAACGCCGCGTTCCCGGCGTCGCAGCCGACCTTCTTGAAGCCGCCCTTGAGCGGGGCGGTGATGCAGTCCCCGGCCTTCGCCGCCGAGGGCCCCGGCCGATTCGCGAACCACAGCGCGCCGCCGAGCAGCGCGACCACGACGAGCACCGCGGAGAGCGTGACTATGCGGCCCTTCACTCGTCGAGGTCCAGTACTCGGGCGTGCAGCACCGTCCGCTGCTGGAGCGCGGCGCGCACCGCGCGGTGCAGGCCGTCCTCCAGGTAGTAGCCGCCCCGCCAGTGCACGACGTGCGCGAACAGGTCGCCGTAGAACGTGGAGTCCTGGGACAGCAGCGCGTCCAGGTCCAGGTGGCGTTTGGTGGTGATGAGCTGGTCCAAGCGGATCTGGCGCGGGGCCACCTCGGCCCACTCCTTGAAGGAGCGTCCGTGGTCGGGGTACGGCCGCCCTTCGCCGATGCGCTTGAAGATCACTGCACCAGGGTAGCCGGAGCACCCCGGGAAGGCGTCCGTCGGTCGGCAAAGAGGACACAAAATCGTGACCGTACGGGGCCGGACGGTGATCTCCGGGCTGTGGTGGGAAAACGGCCTCGGCGGAAAAATTAAGGACGGCGTACGAACCCGCTCCGCGATCACGGGAGTCGACAGGGATGTGAGACTGAACAAGGGAAGCCGCGGCACGGACCGTCCCGACCACCGGGAGGAGTTCCGCGAGTTCGCCGTGGCGAGCCAGAGCCATTTGCGGCGATCGGCCTACCTGCTCTGCGGCGACTGGCATTTCGCAGAGGATCTCGTCCAGATCGCGTTCGACCGCATCTATCGGCACTGGCACCGGGTCCGCGCCGCGGACAATCCGCATGCTTACGCCAGCCGAGTGGTCTTCCGCTGCTATCTGGACTCCCGGAAGAAGCACCTTGACATGGTGCCCGTGGCACATCTCCCGGAGCCGGCGGCCCGTGGCGACTCCACCGACACCCGCCTCACGGTCCTCGAAGCGCTCGCGCGACTCCCGCCCCGCACCCGCGCCGTCGTGGTGCTGCGGTATTGGGAGGACATGAGCGTGGAACAGACCGCGGAGATCCTCGACCTCGCCCCGGGCTCGGTGAAAAGCATGGCCAGCCGGGGGCTGGGGTTGTTGCGGGTGCGGTTGGCCGATCTCGCCCGGACGCCCTCCGGCTGAGGCTGAGCAGGATCGAGGAAACGACTGAGCATGGACATCGAAGATTTCGAAGCAAGCGAGGACGCCGCGGTGCGCGGGGTGCTCGGCACGGCCTTCGGCGTCGCCGAGCCGCCGTTGCGGGACCTCGCGAGCGGGTCCATCGCCCGCGGGGACTCCGCGCGCCGCCGCAACCGGGTGTTCGCCGTCGGCGGCACCGCGCTGAGCGTGGTGGCGGTGGTCGGGACGTTCGCGGTGGTGGCCGGGACCGGCGGGGAGGGCCGGAGCAGGACGGCGGGCGCGTCGGGTACGGCGAACGCCTCGCCCCCCCGATCGGTGGCCGAGCAGGCCACCGACGAGGCCGACAAGGTGCAGGACGTCCGGACGCGGCTGCCGGTTCTGTTGCAGCCGCTGCTGCCGGCCGGGGTCACCGTCCGGCCGGCGCCGTCGGACTACATGGTGCTGAGCCAGAACACCTTCCTGCTGACCGGGCCGGACGGTACGACGAGGCTGAGCGCGACCGGCGGCACGGTGGATTGGATCCCCGACCAGGACCGGATGACGGGCTGTCTCCAGGTCGGCACCTGCGACGTCCACAAGGTCTCGGGCGGGACGGTGTACGTCAACGACGTCAGCCACACGGCTGCCGACGCCTCCGGGGGGCTCCAGGACTCGCTCAAGCCCGGTACCTCCAACCAGATCGTGGGCCGCGAGGTCTGGATGACGTTCATCCCCAACGACCGGAGCGCCCAGTACCTCCAGTTCCGCCAGGCCACGGCCGTCGCGGTGCCTCAGTACCTGGAGAAGGCCCCGGTCGGATGGACCGAGGCGTGGCCGCCGGTGGCACCGGTGAAGGACGGCTTCAACGCGAAGGGGGTGCAGTTCTCCGCCGACGCCTTCGCCGCGTTGGCCGTCCGTCCGGGGATCGACAAGGTCGAGACCTTGCTGGACGGGAAGTCCGCCGCCTCGCCGGAGGCCGTGCAGGCGGTCGACGACGTCAACCGCCGGCTCTCCGGCCTGATGAAGCCGGTGCTGCCGCCCGGGGTGGAGCCGAGGGTGTATGTCCAGCCCGGTGGGGCGACGATGCTCCTCACCGGGCCGTCCGGCGACAACACGCTGCAGATCTCGACCGTGGAGCGGGAACATACGCCCTTCACGCTGGCCCAGGCCTGCCCCAGTGCGGCCGAGGCGCAGAACTGCGAGCAGCACGCGGTGCCCGGAGGCCGGGTGCTGACCTGGTCGATGGTGTCCAACGGCGACGGGAAGACGGGTACGTCCCGCAAGCCGACCGACTTCCAGTACTGGTACCTGCCCGACGACGCCAGTCAGCCCGCGGTGGACTTCATGCTGTCGACCGTCTCCGCCACCGGCGACTCCTCAAATCCGGTGACCACGGACGATCCGCTACTGACGGTGGGGCAGTTCAGCGCGGCGGCGAGTCGCACGCAGCTGGCCGATATCGCCGCTCAGGTGGTCGCGCTGGTGAAGTGACCGAGTGCTTCGGCGCCATGGCCCAGGGCCTCGGACGGGTTTCCGTCCGAGGCCCTTGGACATTCGCCCGCGATATCCCCTTTACCGAGACGATCAAGCGGGGTTAGCTCGATCTCATGCGCTCCGCGACTGAAGACGAGATCCGCGCCAGCTTCGCCAACTGCACCCAGGGTGAGGCCTCGCGCATCCCGATGCCTCGTGATCTGACCGCCACGCCGTGGCCGGACCTGGACTTCCTGGGCTGGCGCGACCTTGGAGCTCCCGACCGCGCCTACCTCGTCGCGCCGCGCGGCGACGACGACCTGATCGGCATCGCCCTTCGCACTGCCACTACCCGCAAGGATTTCCTGCGCCGGAACCTGTGCTCGCTGTGCTTCACCACGCATCAGGGCGGCGGCGTCGCGCTGATGACCGGTCGCAAGGCGGGCGACCCGGGTCGCCAGGGCAACTCTGTCGGCCTCTATATGTGTACGGACCTGTCGTGTTCTCTATATATCCGTGGAACCAAGTCGCCCGGCCGTGACGCCCGTATGGCGGAGACGCTAAGCGTTGAGCAACAGATCGACCGGATGATGGGCAAGCTTGAGGGCTTCTTCAAGCGTTTGGCGGTCTAGAGCGTGTTTTAGAACCCTAGGCGGCGTCACGCACCGCGGCACTGCGGGTAATGATGGCGACCGCGACCAGTGCCAGGGCGGACAGGCCCTGGAGGACGGCGTACCAGGCCGGGCACAGACCGGGGATCAGGTCGACGCCGATGAGCGCGATCGGCATGACCGTCGCCAGGGTGCGGATGTGGTCGAGGGCTGCGGGGGAGCCCTCGGAAGCCTTGGTGGCGAACCGGTGGAGCATCGGTGCGATCGCCAGGAGGATGCCGCCGCGGACCCACATGAACGTGGTCACGGTGTGGTGGGTGAAGGACATCACGGCGACTGTGCCGAGGACGATCGCGCTGATCGCGCCGAAGAGGACCACGTACTTCTTGATGGTCTCGAAGGCCGTGGTGGCCGTGGTGGCCGCAGTGGTTGCGGTGGTCGCGGTGATGGTCGTGGTCGTGGTCGTGGTCGGGATCGCGGTCGCCGTCTTGCTCGTCATGATTTCTCCTCCGTGTCGTTGGTGATCTCAACGGTAGGAAGCGGCGGATCAGCGCGGTATGCGTCTGGCCACACACCCGGGTGGGGCTGGACCCACTCTCGGTCTGAACTGTGCGGATGCGGGCTCTGCGGCACGCACAGTGGGAGCATCGTCGAGAGCGGAGGGATCAAGGAATGAAGCAGTCGGGTGCGGGGTCGGTCGGGTGGGTGGTGCGGACCGGGCTGCGAATCGGGGTGCTGATCGGCGCGGGGTTTGTGCGGGCGTGTGCGGTGGCGGCTGTCTGTCTGGCGATACCGGTGTTGTGGGGCGGCGCGGTGGTGCTGGGGATCTGGTGGGGTGTGGCCAATCCGTGGTCGTGGCTCGTCCCGGTGGTGATCGTGGCCGTGGGCACGCCGGTTCTGGCGCGTCCGGTGTGCAGGGCTGTCCGGTACCTCGTCGCGCGCTGGACCGGGACCGTGATCCCCTCCGGGTACCGGGAGGCCGGGCCGGTGACGCGGATGGCCACGGGCTACTGGTGGAACGGCTTCTCCTACGAGCGCACTCGCCGGGACGCCGTCATGGACCAGAAATGGCGGGTGCGCTGGCTCGATCCGGCGAACTGGCGTGACCTGCGGTTCTCGGTGATCGCGCCCTTCACCGCGGGCCTGGTCGCTGCCGTCCCGCCGGGCGGTGCGGTGGCGGCGGGGTTCGGACTGGCGGGGGCGGAGGCGGGGTCGCCCCTGGTCAGGGTGGTCGGGGTGGTCGCGCTGATGGTGGCGGTCGGCTCCGCGCCGTTCGCGTGGCGGCCGGTCGAGCCGGTCGCGGTCCGGTTCCTGCGGCCCTCGTCGGCGATGGCCCTGGCGGAGCGGGTGGAGGAGCTGACCGCGCAGCGGGCCGACGTGACGGTGGCCCAGGCCGCCGAGATCCGCCGGATCGAGCGGGATCTGCACGACGGCGCCCAGGCCCGGCTGGTCGCGCTCGGCATGTCGCTGACGGCGGCGCAGCGGCTGATGGACACCGATCCCGACCGGGCCCGGGCCCTGATCCGGGAGGCGCAGGCCGGCGCCAAGGCCTCGCTGGCCGAACTCCGGGAGCTGATTCGCGGCATCGCGCCGCCGGTGCTGAGCGAGCGCGGGCTCGTCGACGCGATCCGCGCCCTCGCGCTGGACATCCCGTTGGAAGTGGAGGTCGCGGTCGCCGCGGAGCGGCCGCTGCGCCTGGACCCGCCGATCGAGGCCGCGGTCTACTTCGGCACCGCCGAGCTGCTGACCAACGCCGCGAAGCACGCGCGGGCGACCCGGGCGCGGATTTCCCTGAAACGCAGCGAATCCAGCGTGGTCGTCGAGGTCTGGGACGACGGCCGCGGCGGCGTGGTGGTCCGCCCCGACGGCGGCCTGGCCGGTCTGCGGCGCCGGCTCGGCGTCTTCGACGGCACCTTGGAGATCACCAGCCCACCCGGCGGCCCGACCAGTGCGGTCATGATGGTGCCATGCGAATCCTCGTAGCCGAAGACCTCTATCTCCTGCGCGACGGCCTCGTGCGCCTGATCGAGGCCTGCGGCCACGAGGTCGTCGCCACCGCGGTCACCGGCCCGGAGACGCTGGACGCGCTGCTCAAGATCCGCCCCGACGTGTCCGTCGTCGACGTCCGCATGCCGCCGACCCAGACCGACGAGGGCCTGCGCGCCGCCCTGGCCGCCCGCGCCGAGGTGCCGGGACTGCCGATCCTGATCCTGTCCCAGCACGTCGAACAGCTCTACGCCCGCGAACTGCTGGCCGACGGCTCCGGCGGCATCGGCTACCTCCTCAAGGACAGCGTCTTCGACGCCGACCAGTTCATCGACGCCCTGGAGCGCGTGGCCGCCGGCGGCACCGCCATGGACCCCGCGGTGATCGCGAAGCTGCTCTCCAGCAGCACCCCGAGCACCCACCTGGACCGCCTCACCGACCGCGAACAAGCCGTCCTCGCCCTGATGGCCGAAGGCCTGTCCAACCAGGCCATCGGCCGCCGCCTCTTCCTCAGCGAGAGCGCCGTGGGCAAGTACACGACCTCGATGTTCGGCAAACTCGGCATCCTCGACGACGACGACACCAACCGGCGGGTCCGGGCGGTGCTGACGTATCTGAACAAGTAGCTGAGGCGTCTGAACGAGTAGTCGGCGGAGCGCGATGTCCGGCCGCCAGCAGCCGGACCTCGCATGCCGCGCCAATGACGAAGGCCCGGACAGCGTGGCTGTCCGGGCCTTTCGTACGCCCACTCGGGCGGAAGCGGAGGATACGAGATTTGAACTCGTGAGGGGTTGCCCCCAACACGCTTTCCAAGCGTGCGCCCTAGGCCACTAGGCGAATCCTCCGTCGAGAAGCATACCCGATGTTCGGGATGGCTCCGCACTCCTATATAGTTGTCCTCGGACTCCCATGCGGCGTCATCACACTCAACTCCCCCAGGGCTTGACGGCAGCAAGGGTCGGTGTGCTCTGGCGGGTGCATGGGGGTTCCTTTTTTGTCCGGATGTCGGTGTCAGCAGATACCTTGGCTACGTGTCTCTCGCGCTCTATCGCCGCTATCGGCCCGAGACCTTCGAGGAGGTCGTCGGCCAGGACCACGTCACGCTGCCGTTGCAGCAGGCGCTTCGGAACGGCCGGGTGAACCACGCCTACCTGTTCAGCGGGCCGCGGGGGTGCGGCAAGACCACCAGTGCGCGGATTCTGGCGCGGTGTCTGAACTGTGAGCAGGGGCCCACGCCGACGCCGTGCGGGAGCTGCCGGTCGTGCGTGGAGCTGGCGAACGGCGGGCCGGGGTCGATCGACGTGATCGAGATCGACGCGGCTTCGCACGGCGGGGTGGACGACGCGCGGGATCTGCGGGAGCGGGCGTTCTTCGCGCCGGCCGCGTCCCGGTTCAAGATCTACATCATCGACGAGGCGCACATGGTGACCTCGGCGGGCTTCAACGCGCTGCTGAAGGTGGTGGAGGAGCCGCCGCCGCATCTGAAGTTCATCTTCGCCACCACCGAGCCGGAGAAGGTGATCGGGACCATCCGGTCGCGGACCCACCACTACCCGTTCCGGCTGATCCCGCCGGGGGTGCTGCGGGAGCACCTGGCCGACATCACCGCGCGGGAGGGCATCAAGGTCGAGCCGGAGGTGCTGCCGCTGGTGGTGCGGGCCGGTGCCGGGTCGGCGCGGGACGCGATGTCGGTGCTGGACCAGCTGCTGGCCGGCTCCGACGAGTCCGGGGTCAGCTACGCCATGGCCACCGGGCTGCTCGGGTACACCGACGCCGCGCTGCTGGACCAGCTCGTCGAGGCCTTCGCCGGGCACGACGGCGCGGCCGTGTTCCGGATGGTCGACCAGGTGGTGGAGAGCGGGCACGACCCGCGCCGGTTCCTGGCCGACCTGCTGGAGCGGTTCCGGGACCTGGTGATCCTGAACGCGGTCACCGACGCCGCCGGGGGCGACCCCGGCGCGGCCCGCACGCTGATCGACGTTCCCGACGACCAGTTCGAGCGGATGAGCGCCCAGGCGCGCGCGTTCGGCGCGGCCGAGCTGTCGCGCGCGGCGGACCTGGTGAACACGGGGCTGACCGAGATGCGCGGGGCGACCGCGCCCCGGCTGCTCCTGGAGCTGGTGTGCGCCCGGGTGCTGCTGCCCGGCGCCGACCCCGGCGAGCAGGGGATGGCCGCGCGTCTGGACCGCCTTGAGCGGCGCGGGGTCGTGATGGGCGCGGCCGCTCCGGCGCCGATGGCCCCGATGGGGGCGCCGGGTGCCGGGCCCCGGGTGGTGGAGGACGAGTACGACGAGGCGCCGGCGGTGGCTCGCCGGGCGCCGGCGCAGCAGCAGCAACAGCCGCAGCAGTCGTATCAACAGCAGCAGTCGAACCAGCAGCACCAGCCGCACCAGCAGCACCCGGCGCAGCCCGCCCCGCCCCAGGGCGGCGCGGGGCAGGGCAGTGCGGGGCAGGGCGGTTCGCTGGGCACGCCGCCGTGGGAGAACCCGGCCCAGAACGCCGCGCCCCCCGCCGCCCCGGCTTCCGCCCCCGCCGCCCCGACTGCTCCCACCGCAGGTCAGCGCGGCTCCGGAGGCACTCTGGGCACACCGCCCTGGAGCCAGGACCCCGGCCCCGGCGGTGCCCCCGGTTCCCCTGGCGCCCCCGGAGCCTCCGGGAGCGGTGCCCCGGCATCGGGGTTCGACGCCGGTATGTCCGCCGCCGCCTCCGACGCCCCGCCGTGGGCGGCCGAGGAATCGGCGTCCGCCCATCCGGCTTCCCCCTCGGCTTCCCAGGCGCCGCCCCAGGCCGCCCCGCCCGTCCCGGCCGCCCCGCAGACTGCCCCGCAGACTCCGCCCCCGGCCGCCCCGCAGCCCGCTCCGTCCCGCTCCGGCATCGACATCCGCGGCATGTGGCCGGACCTCCTGGAAGAGGTCAAACGCCGCGACGGCCGGGTCAGCTGGATGCTGCTGAGCCAGAACGCCCAGGTCCTCGGCCTGGACGGCGACCGGCTCCAGGTGGCGTTCATCAACGCCGGCGCGCGGGACCGGTTCGTCGGCCGCGGGACCTCCGACACGCTCCGCCAGGCGGCCAACGACCTGTTCGGCTTCCAGTGGCAGGTCGACGCGATCGTCGACCCGTCCCAGACCCCCGGCACGTCGATCGCGCCCGGTGTCTCCATGGCGCCCCCGCCCCCGGCCCAGATGCCTCCGCCGCCGAGCGCGTATCAGTCCTCGCAGCCGTCGGCGCCGCCGGCCCCGCGCGAGTCCGAGGCGTCGCAGCAGACTGGTTCCGCGCCGCAGCAGCAGACCTCCCAGCCGTCGTCGCCCGCGCCCCCAGCGGCCGAACCGCACCACCAAGCCCAAGCTCAGGCCCAAGCCCAGAGCCAGCCCCAGACCCAGCGTCCGTCGGCGCAGTCCGCCCCACAGCAACCGCAGCAACCGCAGCAGCCGCAGTCTCCCCCTTCGCCCCCGCCGGCCCCGGCGGTGCGTCCCGAGGACGACGTCGTCTCCGAGGACGACGAAGTCCTCGCCGAGGACAACGCCACAGCGCACGAACTCGTCATCCGCGAACTCGGAGCACAGCGCCTGGACTCCGAGGACTGATCTCCGCCCCCGACTCCACCCCCGTCTCCGCCCCCCATCTCCGCCCCGCCGGACCGGGGCATCCCACCCGTTTCCGGCCGTCGGTTTTCCGCCACCAGGAACCTCCCCAGGCCCCCGCCCGTTCTCGACGCCGATCGTTCCGGACCGGGACACGCGGTATTGGCCGCCCCAGTCCCGGAGCGCGTATGGTCGAGTACGACTTCACATAGCGGCACGAATAGCGGCATGAACAGGAGCTCGCACAGTGGCTTTCCCCGACGCGACCGGCCCCGCCGGCGGCATGCCGGATCCCGGCAGCTTCGACCTGCAGGGCATGCTCGGCCAGGCCATGCAGATGCAGCAGCAGATGATGGAGGCCCAGCAGGAGCTGGAGAACACCGTCGTCACCGGCACCGCCAGCGGCGGCCTGGTGACCGCGCGGGTGACCGGCACCGGCGACCTGGTCGGCCTGGACATCAAGCCCGAGGCCGTCGACCCCGAGGACACCGAGCTGCTCGCCGACCTGGTGGTGGCCGCGGTGCGGGACGCCCGCGCCGCCGCCGACCGGCTGGCCTCGGAGAAGATGGGCCCGCTCGGCGGCGGCATGCCGGACCTGGGCAACCTCGGCAACCTCTTCGGCTAGGGCGGGTCGGGGAACAGCGCATGTACGAGGGTGTGGTCCAGGACCTGATCGACGAACTCGGGCACCTGCCGAACATCGGCCCCAAATCGGCGCAGCGGATCGCCTTCCACCTGCTGCAGGCCGACCCCGCCGACGTCCGGCGGCTGGCCGACGTCCTGGTCCGGGCCAAGGAGCAGGTGCGGTTCTGCGCCGTCTGCGGCAACGTGACCGAGAGCCCGGAGTGCCGGATCTGCCGCGATCCGCGGCGCGACCCGGCCAGCATCTGCGTCGTCGAGGAGTCCAAGGACGTCGTGGCCATCGAGAAGACCCGCGAGTTCCGCGGCCGCTACCACGTGCTCGGCGGCGCCATCTCGCCGATCGACGGGATCGGCCCGGACGACCTGCGGGTCCGGGAACTGCTCAAACGCCTGGCCGACGGCACCGTCACCGAGGTGATCCTGGCCACCGACCCGAACCTGGAGGGGGAGGCCACCGCCACGTACCTGGCGCGGCTGATCAAGCCCATGGGTCTGAGGGTGACCCGGCTGGCATCGGGCCTGCCGGTGGGTGGGGATCTGGAATACGCCGACGAGGTCACCCTCGGCCGGGCGTTCGAGGGGAGAAGGCAGCTCGATGTCTGAACCGATGACCTCCGACGACTTGTCGGACTTCGCGATCGAGATCCACGACCAGGTCACGTCCTTCCTGCTGTCGGTGCGCGCGGTGGCCCGCGGCGACGCCCCGGAGTCCAGCGTCCCGATCCTGCTGCTGGAGACCTCGCAGCTGCTGCTGGCCGGCGGCCGGCTCGGCGCGATCCGGGACGTGGTCCCGGACGAGCGGTTCGAGACCGACGCCGGGCCCGACCCGGACCTGGACGAGCTGCGCGAGAAGCTGGCCGGGCTGCTCAAGCCGGTGAACACCTACAAGGAGGTGTTCGACCCGCTGGCCCCCAAGTCCGAGATCGAGACCCGGCGCATCTCCGACGACCTGGCCCTGGTCTGCGCCGACCTGGCGCACGGCCTGGCGCACTACAAGGCCGACCGGGTCACCGAGGCGCTGTGGTGGTGGCAGTTCTCCTACCTGTCCAGCTGGGGCCCGGCGGCCTCGGCGGTGCAGCGCGCGCTGCTGTCCGTGGTGGCCCGCTCCCGGCTCGGGGCCGCGACGGTCTGACCTGGGACGGCGGGTGGTCCCGGCGCCGATCCCACATGGTGAGAGCTCAGGGCTGTCTCAGCAGCCCTGATTAGACTCGAACGCGGCGGGCCGCCCTTTGGCGCGGCCTGTCGCGGCCCGCGGCGCCGAACGCCGCGCCCGCCGCCCGAACCGCCGCACCAGCCTCACCCGAGGGAGACACCGCGTGGGCCTCATCGTCCAGAAGTACGGAGGCAGCTCCGTTGCCGACGCCGAGTGCATCAAGCGGGTCGCCAAACGGATCATGGAGACCCGGCGGGCCGGTCATGAGGTGTGCGTGGTGGTCTCGGCCATGGGCGACACCACCGACGAGCTGATCGACCTGGCCAAGCAGGTCTCGCCGATCCTGGAGGGCCGCGAGTACGACATGCTGCTCACCGCCGGCGAGCGGATCTCGATGTCGCTGGTGGCGATGGCCATCAACTCCATGGGCGGCGACGCGCGCAGCTTCACCGGCTCGCAGGCCGGCGTGATCACCGACCAGTCCTTCAACAAGGCCCGGATCACCTCGGTCACGCCGGGCCGGATCCGGGCCGCGCTGGACGAGGGCGCGATCACCATCGTGGCCGGCTTCCAGGGCGTGTCGGAGACCACCAAGGACATCACCACGCTGGGCCGGGGCGGCTCGGACACCACGGCGGTGGCGCTGGCCGCCGCGCTGGGCGCCGACGTCTGCGAGATCTACACCGACGTGGACGGCGTGTTCTCCGCCGACCCGCGGCTGGTGCCCACGGCCCGTAAGCTGCACCGGCTGCAGTACGAGGAGATGCTGGAACTGGCCGCCTCCGGCGCCAAGATCCTGCACCTGCGCAGTGTCGAGTACGCCCGGCGGTTCAACGTCCCGATCCACGTCCGCTCCTCGTTCTCCCAGCACGAGGGCACCTGGATCCGGGCCAAGGAAGACAAGGTGGAAGGAGAGACCGTGGAGCAGGCCATCATCGCCGGAGTCGCCCACGACACCAGCGAGGCGAAAGTCACGGTGGTCGGCGTCCCGGACAAGCCGGGGGTGGCGGCGCAGATCTTCCGCACCGTCGCCGATGCCGAGCTGAACATCGACATGGTGGTGCAGAACATCTCGGCGGCGGCCACCGGCCGCACCGACATCTCCTTCACCCTGCCGGTCGGCGACGGCCGCAAGGCGATCACCGCGCTGCACAAGGTGCAGGAGGCGATCGGCTTCGAGTCGCTGCTGTTCGACGACCAGATCGCCAAGGTGTCGCTGATCGGCGCGGGCATGAAGTCGCATCCCGGGGTGACCGCGGTGTTCTTCGAGGCCCTGTCCCAGGTCGGCGTGAACGCCGAGATGATCTCGACCTCGGAGATCCGCATCTCCGTGGTCTGCCGCGCCGACGTCGTCAAGGACGCCGTCGCCGCCCTGCACACCGCTTTCGGCCTGGACGCCGAGAGCGCGGAAGCCGTGGTTTACGGAGGCACCGGCCGATGACCAGTAAGAAGCCCACCCTCGCCGTCGTCGGCGCCACCGGCGCGGTCGGCACCGTGATGCTGGACCTGCTGTCCACCCGCGAGGACGTCTGGGGCGAGATCCGCCTGATCGCCTCGGCCCGCAGCGCCGGCCGCAAGCTGGTCTGCCGCGGCCAGGAGATCGAGGTCGTGGCGCTGTCCGAGGAGGCCTTCGAGGGCGTCGACGTCGCGATGTTCGACGTGCCCGACGAGGTCTCGGCGCGGTGGGCGCCGATCGCCGCCGTCAAGGGCGCGGTGGCCGTGGACAACTCCGGCGCGTTCCGGATGGACCCGGACGTGCCGCTGGTGGTGCCGGAGGTCAACGCCGCCGCCGCCCGCAACCGCCCCAAGGGCATCATCGCCAACCCGAACTGCACCACCCTGACCATGGTCGTGGTGCTCGGCGCGCTGCACCAGCGCTACGGCCTGAGCTCGCTGGTGGCCTCCTCCTACCAGGCCGCCTCCGGCGCCGGCCAGCCCGGCATCGACACGCTGCGGGCCCAGGTGGCCAAGGTGGCCGGCACCAACCTCGGGACCCACCCCGGCGACCTGCGCGGCGTGGTCGGCGACCTGGGCCCGTTCCCGGCGCCGCTGGCGCTGAACGTGGTGCCGTGGGCCGGCTCGCTCAAGGACGACGGCTGGTCCTCCGAGGAGCTCAAGATCCGCAACGAGTCCCGCAAGATCCTGGGCCTGCCGGACCTGCGGGTCTCGGCGACCTGCGTGCGGGTCCCGGTGATCACCACGCACTCGGTGGCCGTGCACGCCACCTTCGAGAACGAGGTCACCGTGGCCGGCGCGCACGAGATACTGCGGGCCGCGCCGGGCGTCGTCGTGCTCGACGACCCGGCGGCCGGGGAGTTCCCGACCCCGGCCGACGTGGTCGGCACCGACCCGACCTGGGTGGGCCGGATCCGGCGCTCGCTGGACGACCCGAAGTCCCTGGAGCTGTTCATGTGCGGTGACAACCTGCGCAAGGGCGCGGCGCTGAACACCGCGCAGATCGCCGAGGTGGTCGCGGCCGAGCTCACCGGGAAGCTCTGAGAAAGTCTGAGAATTCTGCGCCGAGGCCGTACCTTCGGGTACGAATAGACGCATGCTTGTGTCGGTACACCCCCGTAGGCGGTACAACTCTACGGGGGTGTTCTGTGTCTAACCGTTGTGAGCGCAGAAGTCTTCGCGGTGCGGCCGCCGTGGCCGGGGCTGCCGGTGACGGCTGACTCCGGCGCCGCCAAGGTCGGCGACGTCAGCGTGGACCTGCTCACCCGGACGTACCGCGACCACTACGCCGCCCTGCTGAAACTCGCCGCTCTGCTGCTCGACGACGCCGCTTCCTGCGAGGACGTCGTGCAGGAGGCGTTCATCCGTGTGCACAGCGCCCGCACCCGGGTCCGGGATCCCGAGAAGCTGCTGGCCTATCTGCGCCAGACCGTGGTGAACCTCTCGCGCTCCACGCTGCGCCGGCGGCTGATCGGCATGCGGCTGGCGCCCAAGCCGATGCCGGACATGGCCAGCGCCGAGGAGGGCGCGTACGACCTGTTGGAGAAGGACGCCCTGATCCAGGCGCTGCGGGGCATCCAGCGGCGCCAGCGCGAGGTGCTGGTGCTGCGCTATTTCGCGGATCTGACCGAGGCCCAGGTGGCCGCTCTGCTGGGGATCTCGATCGGGTCGGTCAAGGCATACGGGTCTCGGGGGATCGAGGCCCTTCGGGTACGGATGGAGGCGTTCCGGTGAGCGCGCCGCACGAGGACGACGACCGGACGCCGGTGCCGCCGGACGGGGACGGCTGGACGCCGACGTCCTTGGACGGCGATCCCGGCCTCGACGATTCGGCCGTCGACGCGCTCGGCGCGCTGCTGCGTGAGCGCATGCAGCAGGCGGTGGCCGGGCTGGAGCCGCAGGGCGCGGCGCTGGAGATGCTGCGGCGCGCCGTCCCGGCCCGGCGCCGCCGTCGGCACGCCGCGCTGGCCACCACGGCGGTCACGGTGTTCGCGGTCGGCGCCGGCGCGATGCTGGCCGCCCGCGGATCGCTGCTCGACCCCCCCGAGCCGAGGCACGCCGGCGGCACCGAGGTCGGCAACCTGATGAGCACCGGGACCAGCGGCGCGCCCGGCGGCGGCTCCGGACACGGGCCGGATCCGATCAGCGGGCAGCAGAACACCGCGTCGGCGTCGCCGAGCAGCGCGACGGGGACGTCGGCGACGTCGTTGTCGCAGACCACGAAGGGGCCGCCGCCGTCGGTGTCGTCGGCCGGACCGGCCTCCGGCGCGCCGGCGCTGTCGCCGTGTCAGAGTTCCTCGGTGTCCTCGGTCGTCGGGACGCAGACCTCGGTGGGCGGCATCGTCTACGAAACCGTTGTCGGGACAGTGAAATCGGCCTGCACGCTGACCGGGACGCCGGCCTTGAGCGTGTCGGGTGGCACCGGCTCTGGCGGTACTGGCGCTACCGGCGGTACCGGCGCCCTCGGGCGTGTGACGCAGTACAAGCCCGATCCCGCGGTGACGCCGTTGCTGGCCGGGCTGCCGTCCGGGCAGACGCTGATCCTCGCTCCCGGCGACCGGTTCGAGTTCCGCTTCGCCTGGGTGCCTTTGGCCTGCGCGGTCCAGCCGTCGCCGACGATCGTGCCGACCACCGTCGCGACGACGGGATCCCCGGCCAGTCCGACGGTGGTGCCGACCACCCCCGGCTCGTCGGGCGGTGCCGTGGCCACTCCCACCGGGCCGACGCCGACCCGGCCGACGCCCGCCTGGACCACGGCGACGTCGACAGCGCCCGCGGGATCCTCGTACTCGGTGTCGTACGCCGTCTCCGGGACACAGTCGCAACAGACTGCGATCTTCAGCGCGGCATGCGGCGCCGCCCTTTATGTCACCGACTATTTCCCGCCGGACGGGAAGAGTACGAGGCACGGGACCGAAGGGTCGGCGACGGCTACGACGGCCCTATCGGCCGCGCACTAACGGGATCTTTATGTGAGGGCTGTGAGCCTCGCAGCATGAGGCTCACCAAGAAGCGCGGCGGCGTGATCGCCGCTGTCGTGATGGCCGGCGGTCTGACCGCCGCGAGCGCGACTTCGGCCTTCGGCGCCGCCCCGGCGCACAGCTCCAAGACCCAGCTGGGACCTCGCCATGGAACCCACCAGCGGTTGGGGATGCACGGCGAGCGGACCGTGAAGGGTAAGGACGGCAAGAGCGTCGTTCATGAGTGGCAGACCGGGACGGTCACCGCGGTCAGCGGCGACACGGTCACCGTCAAGAGCACCGACGGGTTCACGTTGACCTGGACCGTCGACGCCACTGCCAAGGCGCACTTGGGTGGCAGGGGTGCTAAGGGCGCCAAGGGGGGCGCCAAGGGCGCTCAAGGCGCACCGTCCAAAGTCGGCGACAAGGTCGTCGTCGAAGGGGTGAAGTCCGGTTCCGTGAACCAGGCGCGCTTCGTCGTCGACCGCACTGCCCGGCAGGCGGCCAAGGCTGCCAAAGCCGGTGCCAAGCCCGGGGGCAAGGACACCAAGAAGACGCCGTCCACGGGCAAGCACCACCGGCCCGCAGGGTCCACCAGCCAGGACGGAAAGGTTCCGGCGCGCGACGCCTGATCTTCCCGTCTTCCAGCCGGACTCCGGTGTCCCCACAAAACAACCCCACCCCGGAGTCCGGCTTCACTCTTTCGGGAGCCGTTTCACAATGCGCTGAGGTAGACCCAGTTCCCGTCCTCGCGGACGAACGAACTGTTCTCGCGCAGCGAGTCGGCGTGGCCGGATTCCGTGTAGCGCGCGATGAATTCGACGGTGCCGTCGGTGTTGAAGGCCGTTCCGCCGGTGGTGCCCACGATCTCCAGACCGGTCCAGCGGGTGCGCGGATCGAGGTCCAGGTGCGCCGGGCGGGTCGAGGAATGCCATGACCGCAACAGGTACGCGGCATCGTTCACCGCGAAGGCGCTGTAGCGGGAGCGCATGAGTTGCTCGGCTGTGGCGGCTGTCGCGCGGCCGTCGTGAAGCGCGCCACAGCAGTCGGCGTAAGGCTTTCCGGTGCCGCACGGGCAGACGGTCGGGGCCGGTGGTTGGTGCTGGGACCGACCAGAACCCGTGTGATTGCTGGGGTTCCTGTGCTTGTCGCGGCCGCGGCCGGACCCGCGACCGGACCCGCGGTCAGTGCGCGGCACTCGCGGCCTGCCCGCGGATCTCCAGGTGGTCCAACAGGTCCTGGGTGGCGGCGGCCACCGCGGCTACCGCGGCGTCGAAAGCCTCGGTGTTGGCCTTGCTGGGCGCGCGGAAACCACTGATCTTGCGGACGTACTGGAGGGCGGCGGCGCGCACGTCCTCCGCGGTGGGGTCGGCGACATACGGTTCTCGGAGCGTCTTAATCGAGCGGCACATAGCTTCAGGCTAAACCGGGCCGCCGACGTTCGCGGGTGCTGAATGATGCGCAGTGCACACTCAGCGGCGAGTGTCGTGCGGATGCGCGAGATGCCAGGCGGCGCGCGCGGAGTCGAAGAGGTGGTCGGTCGCGCGGGCGGAGTCGACCGAGGACCAGACGGTCGCGGCGATGGCGATGCCGACGACGGCCGCGAGGGCCCGGCGCCGGGGCGGGGGCGGGGCCAGCAGCGCGCGGACCCGGGCACCGACGTGCGCTTGGGCCATCGCCGGGACGGTGCGCGGCAGGTTGGTCAGGGCGGCCCGGCCCAGGGCCCGGGCCAGCACATGGCGGTCGCCGACGGCCGCGGCGGCGTCCTCGTCGGCCCAGCGCTCGGTGGCCGCGGTGACGGCGTCGGGCAGCCGCCACAGCAGCGGGTTCGCGACCGCGGCCAGATGCGTGAGCAGCAGGTACAGGTGGTGGCGGCGGCGCAGGTGGGCCTGCTCGTGGGCGAACATGGCGCGGCGCTGGGCCTCGTCGAGGGTGCGGAGCAGGGCGTCGGTGGCGACGATCCGCGTCGGGATCGCGGCGTGGCCGGGCAGCGGCGGGATTCCGGGCACGGCGAAGGCCTGGGCGCGGGCGTCGTGGATCACGGTGATGCTCGCCGGCTGCGCGGCGAACGCCTTCGCCAGGCGATAGGTGCGCACGGTCTCGTGCCACAGCCGGATCCCGGCGCGGACCCCGAAGGGCAGCAGGCCGAGCAGGGCCAGGCCGGCCACGGTGCCGACGAGCGGGCTGATGGCGCCGTGGCCGAGGACGGTGTCGGAGAGCCGGCCCTCGGCGGCGACGCCCGGGACGCGCAGCAGCGCGCAGGTGGCGAGCAGGGTCAGGGACGCCAGCGAGGTGACCGCGGTGGCCAGGGCGGCGGCGGTCAGCAGCACGGTGGCGACGGCCGGGGGCAGGCGGCGGCCCAGGGCGGGGCCGGCCGCGCCGAGGAGGAGGGCGGCGAGCAGGGGGAGGTAGACGGTGGCCGTCATCGGCCCGGGTCCCGCGTCATGGCAGCTCGCCCAGCAGTTCGCGGATCACCGCCGCGTCGTCCGCGGAGATCTCGCCGAGGAACTTCGACAGCACGGCCGGCCGGTCGCTGCTGCCCTCCAGGGCCGCGCGCATCGCCTCGGCCGCCAGGTCGGACTGGGCCACGACCGGGGAGTAGGCGTAGGCCTTGCCTTCGCGGACGCGGGTGAGCATGCCCTTGTCGTGCAGGCGGTCCAGGATCGTCTTCACGGTGGTGTAGGCCAGGCCGTCGCCGAGCCGCTCCTGCACCGCCGCCGGGGTCAGCGGATCGGCCGAGGCCCACAGCGTGGCCAGCACCTCCTGCTCCAGCGCGCCGGCCGGTCTGCGTCCGGTGCTCATCAGGCGGTCTCCTCCCTCATCCCCGCGGGCTCGGCGGTGTCGTCCGCATAGATGCTACAGCTTGTAGTAGATTGCGGGATGGGAACCCCGTGTTCACCGGGTGTTCACCTGTACTGCCGCACTGCGCATGGGCCGCGCCCCCCGATCGTAGGAGTATCCCGATGCCGAAGGTACGCCACTGGCTGGTGATCCCGCTGACCCTGTTCACCGGGGCCGTGATCATCGGCCTGGTGGCCGCGCACACTTCGGCGACCCGGAGCACCGAGCTGGCATGGGACGCGCATATCCAGGAGTTGCGCACCGGCTGGCTGAACCGGGTGATGCTGGACCTCGCCGACGCCGCCGCGCCGGTCGCCGGGCTGGTGATCCTGGCGCTGATCACCATGTACTTCCTGTGGCGCGGCAACCCGGTGCAGGCGGTGGCGACCTTCCTGGTGATCGCGGTCGGCTGGAACAGCTCGCAGATCGCCAAGCTGATCGTGGCCCGGCACCGGCCGCCGACGGTCTACTCGCTGGCACCGGAGACGGGGTCGAACTCGTATCCGTCCGGGCATGTCGCGTTCGCGGTGTCGTTGGCGATCGCGGTGTGCATGCTGGCGGCCGGTACCCGCTGGTTCCGGCTCACGGTGGCGCTCGGCACCTTGTGGACGCTGCTGATCGCGTTCAGCCGGCTGTACATCGGGGCGCACTATCCGCTGGACGTGCTGGGCTCGGTGCTGGTGAGCGTCGCGGCGATCGTCCTGCTGACCGGGCTGTGGCACGGCTGGATCGCCGGCAATCTCTGGCGGGTGCCGCTGCTGGCGCGGTTCGGGCCGGTGCCGGGGCCGGTGGCGGTGGCCGAGACCGCTTCGGTGGGCAGCGGGGCGCCGCGTTCCAACTGAACGCCGACGCCCCGTGCGGCTTTCGCTTCTGGTTCCGCTAAGGCTTCAGATAAGGCTTCAGAATGTCGCCGACTCGCCCGGCTTGAGCAGGTGCAGCCGGTCGCTCAGCCCGGCCGCGGCGAAGGCCGCCACCAGCTGCTCGCCGCCCTCGCTGAAGTGCGCCCACTGCTCGAAGTGCAGCGGCACCACGGCGCCGGCCTGGAGGATCGTCGCCGCTTCGGTGGCCGCGGCGCTGGTCAGGGTCAGGTAGGCGTCGCCCATCAGCGGGGTGCGGGCGCCGCCGGCGAACAGCAGGGCGACGTCGATCGGGGCGTAGCGCTCGGCGATCTCCCGGACCCGGTCCAGGGAGGCGTTGTCGCCGCTGACGTAGACCGTCGGCAGGTCGGTGCCGGTCAGCAGGAAGCCGGTGACCTCGCCGACCACCGGTTCGCTGCCCTCCGGGCCGTGCAGCGCCGGGAGGCCGGTGACCAGGGCGGTGCCGCCCTCGGGGCGGTCGAACTCCTGGCTCACCCAGTTCGGCAGGCCCAGCACCGCGCCGCCGAGGCGCTCCTCGGCCGACCGGGTGCTCAGCACCAGGCGGGCGGTGTCGAGGTAGTCGCGGCCGCCGCGGTCGAGGTTGTCCGGGTGCTGATCGTGGGACAGCAGCACCACGTCGACGGCGCCCACCTCGTCGGCGCTCAGGGCGGGTCCGGCGGTCTTGGTCAGGACCCGCTTGCCGACCTGGTAGTCGCCGGGCGGGTCGAAGGTCGGATCCACGAGGATCTTGACGCCGCCGTAGTCGAGCAGGGCCGAAGGGCCACCCAGGGAGCGGACGGTGAAGGAATCCGGAATCGCCATGGATCAACACTAGAACGATCACGCCGGGAACGGAGGTGGCCGCGGCGTCGGCCGGATCGCTCCGGTCCGGACGCCGCGGCCACTGGTGCGGTGGTGCGGTGGTGCATGCCAGTGTGCGCGCATCGATCAACTGGTGGATCAGTGATCTGATCAATGATCTGATCTGCGAACTGGTCTGCGAAGTAGTTCCCGCGATCTGATCCGCGATCGGATCCGCGTCGGCCACCGGCGCGGGTCTTTCCTCAGGCCAGCGCGGCCTTCACCGCGGCGGCGACCCGGCCGCCCTCGGCGCGCCCGGCGATCTTCGGGTTGAGCGCCTTCATGACCAGGCCCATGCCCTTGGGGCCCTCGGCGCCGGTCTCGGCGATCGCCTCGGCGACCAGCGCGGACAGCTCGTCGTCGGAGAGCTGGGCCGGCAGGTAGCGGGCCAGCACCTCGCCCTCGGCCTTCTCCCGCTCGGCCTGCTCCGGGCGTCCGCCGTCGGCGAAGGCCTCGGCGGCCTCACGGCGCTTCTTCGCTTCGCGGGTGAGCACCTGGACGACCTCGTCGTCGGAGAGCTGGCGCGCCTCCTTGCCGGCCACCTCTTCGTTGCCGATGGCGGTCAGTGCCATCCGCAGCGTGGCGGTCACCAGCTCGTCGCGGCCCTTCATGGCGGCGGTGAGGTCGGTGCGGAGCTTTTCCTTCAGCTCGGTCATGATCATCCCTTCTCATCTGCACCCCAAGTCTGTCACCAACTCCCCCGGTCCGGCCGCGCCATTTCCGGCGGCGCCGATAATGGAGGGCATGCGCAAGCTCGTGACCGTCCCCCTGACCCTGGCCGGAGCCGCCGCCGCCGGCCTGGCCTACGCCCACAAGGTCGAGCCCAACCTCTTCCGTCTCCGCCGCTACGAGGTACCGGTCCTGCCGCGCGGGGTCCGTCCGCTGCGCATCCTGCAGGTCTCGGACATCCACATGATCCCGGAGCAGTACCGCAAGGTGCGCTGGCTGCGCTCGCTGGCGGCGCTGGAGCCGGACTTCGTGATCAACACCGGCGACAACCTCTCGCACCCCGAGGGCGTCGGCTCGGTCCTGGACGCCCTGGAGCCGCTGATGGAGCTGCCGGGCGTGTTCGTCATGGGCTCCAACGACTACCTGGCGGCCAAGCCCCTGAATCCGGCCAAGTACCTGCGCGGCGGCGACCCGAGCAAGCGCACCCGCGGCCTGGGCCCGCTCAACGACTGGCAGCGCCTGCGCGACGGCTTCACCAAGGCCGGCTGGCTGGACCTGACCAACCGCTCCGACCGCCTCACCCTGCCCGGCGCGGCCGGCCCCACCCTCGGCCTGGTCGGCGTCGACGACCCCCACATCCGCCGCGACGACTACGC
>NZ_BAAAQN010000013.1:0-96470 GCF_039531695.1 Catenulispora yoronensis | reverse complement strand
CAGAACGACATGGCTACGATCCGACTTGCCGCCGCCCTGGTCCCCGCACCCGCCACCCCCAGCGCCCCCACCACCGGCCCCACCCGCCCCGCCCCGGACCGCACAGCGGCCCGCGTCCTCCCGGACACCGACCTCACCCTCGGCATCGTCCACGCCCCCTACCGCCGCGTCCTGGACGCCATGTCCGCCGACGGCCTCCCCCTGATCATCGCCGGCCACACCCACGGCGGCCAGCTCCGCCTCCCCTTCTTCGGCGCCCTGGTGACCAACTGCGACCTCGACCGCCGCCGCGCCTCCGGCCTGTCCACCTACGGCGACTCCCACCTCCACGTCTCAGCCGGCTGCGGCACCAGCCGCTTCGCCCAAGTCCGCTTCTGCTGCCCCCCGGAGGCCTCCCTCCTGACCCTCACCCCCCGATCATGACCCTCTGACCTGCACGGATAACTCGTTTTCGTATCCGGGTCGGATTTGGGTAGACTGTGCGGGCAGCAAGCGGGGTGTGGCGCAGCTTGGTAGCGCGCTACGTTCGGGACGTAGAGGCCGCAGGTTCAAATCCTGTCACCCCGACGCTGGAAGTACAGGTCAGGGGCTCGGCTCTCGCGAGAGAGTCGGGCCCCTGACTCGTTGCCGGGGCCGCGTAAGCGGCCCGTCGGCAGTCTGAGGTGCAGGTTCAGCGGCGCAGGGTGGTCTGCTCGTCCAGGCGCGACAGCTTCTCGGGGTTGCGTACGAAGTACAGGCCGGTGATCAGGCCGTCCTCGGTGCGCACCGCCAGGACGCCCTCGACCTGCTCGCGGATCCGCATGATCAGTGCCGGGTGGCCGTTGACCTGCGCCGCCCGGACTGAGGCGGAGCCCGCGAGCCTGCCGAGCCCGGCCGTCAGCAGGGCGGCGACCGCCTTGGCGCCCACGATCGGTTCCAGTGCGGCCTGGACGACTCCGCCGCCGTCGCTCAGGAACACCACCTCTGGGGCGAGTTGGTCGAGCAGACTTTGCAGGTCGCCTGTTTCCACCGCGCGTTGGAAGGCCAGCAGTGCCGCGCGGTTCTGGGCCTGGGACACGGTCTCGCGCGGCCGGCGGGCTGCGACGTGGTTCCGGGCGCGGTGCGCGATCTGCCGAACTGTCACCGTGTTCTTGTCGACGGCTGCGGCGATCTCTTCGTAGTCCAGGCCGAACACCTCCCGCAGTACGAAGACCGCGCGCTCGGTCGGCGTCAGTGTCTCCATCACCAGGAGCATCGCCATCGACACGCCCTCGGCCAGCTCGATGTCCTCGGCCACGTCCGGCGCCGTCAGCAGCGGTTCGGGCAGCCAGGGGCCGACGTAGGCCTCTTTGCGGCGGCGCAGGGTGCGCAACCGCATCAGCGCCTGGCGGGTGGTGACCCGGACCAGATACGCGCGGCGGTCCTGCACGGTGTCGTGGTCGACCTTCACCCACTGCAGCCAGGTCTCCTGCAGCACGTCCTCGGCATCGGCGGCCGAGCCGAGCATCTCGTACGCGACGGTGAACAACAGGTTCCGGTGAGCGATGAACGACTCGGTGCCCGGGTCGGTGTGCCCACCTTCAGCCGGCGGCTCGGTCTCGGCGGTTCGGCTGCTGTGCTCGCTCATCCCGGCTCTGTCCTTTCTGGATCTTCCTATTGCCGCACATCAGGTGCCGGCCGGGCAGGCTGCGTGACAGCCGACGACAGTGGCATAGGTCACACGGCGGGGCTGTCACGCTGCTCGGTCGGTCGGCACCTCCTGGTCGATCCACAAAGCATCGACAACACGCAAGGAGCACACCCGATGACGGCTCGTTTGAACCTGTTCGGCAACCCGGACGGCACCGCGGCCAAGGCCGCCGGCCACTTCGGCACGGCGAGCAAGACGATCCTTCAGGAGTCGAGACTGCCCGCCGCGACGCAGAAGCTGGTGCTGCTACGGGCAAGCCAGATCAACGGCGACGCCTACGCCACCGATGTGTGGACCAAGAACGCCGCGGCCGCCGGGGAGCGGACCGACCGCATCAACCTGGTCTCCGCCTGGCGCGAGTCCACGGTCTTCACCGATGCCGAACGCGCCGCCCTGGACCTTGCCGAACAGGGCACCGACATCGCCTACGCCGCGGGCGGCGTCGGCGACGAGGCCTGGGCGGAGGCCGCTCGGCACTACGACCAGGACCAACTGGCCGATCTGGTGGTGCTCACGGCCCTGATCAACGCGACCAACCGGATGAGCGTCATCGTCCGGCTGCCCGGCGGCGACTACGTGCCGGCCCCCGACCTCGCCAACGACAAGTAAGGACATGATCATGGAATCCCGTTTCGACCTGCTGGACAACGCGCTCGGCGCCAAGATCGCCAAGCGGATCTACAACGTCGCCCTGGCGATCGTGGACTCGTCGTTGCCGGAGTCCACGCAGAACTTGGTGATGCTGCGTGCCAGCCAGATCAACGGCTGCGGCTTCTGCGTCGACTACCACACCAAGGACGCCACGGCGTCCGGCGAGACCGCGGTCCGCCTCAACCTGACCGCCGCCTGGCGCGAGTCCACGGTCTTCACGGATGCCGAGCGCGCGGCGCTGGCACTCACCGAAGAGGGCACCCGCATCGCCGATGCCAGCCCGGGCGTGTCCGACGCGACCTGGGCCGCGGTGCGCGAGCACTACGACGACGACCAGATCGCCGCGCTGGTGTCGCTGATCGCCATGATCAACGCCAACAACCGGCTCAACGTGATCGTGCGCAACCCCGGAGGGGCCTACCAGCCCGGGCAGTTCGCCGACATGGCCGGTTGAGGCCACGGACCGCCCATTGGCGGGGCCGGCCCGGGATCCCCTAACCGGGCCGGTCTGTCAGCACCACGAGGGCGCCGAACGGACCGGTCATGGTCTTGGTCTTGGTCTTGGTCATGGTCATGGTCTTGGTGACCGCTGTCTGCTGGATCGCGTTGTCCGCTATTCGCCCTTGCTCCCGCTGTCCTCCTGGCGAGCCTGCTTGATCTCGCGTGTCAGGGCCCACGGGTCCGCCAGGGGGCCCAGGTGGCTGAGCTTGTCGGGGTTGACCACCGAACGGATCATCTGGATCCGGCCGCCGAGCACGTCGAGGACCATGGTGCCGGCGACGTTGCCGTCCCGGTCGCGCAGGATCGCGCCGGGCTGGCCGTTCACAAGGTGCGGCTCCATGTGCGCAATGCGCGTGACCGTGGGGAAGACGGCGGCGAGCAGCCGGGCCACGTTCTCGGCGCCGATCACGCTGCGGGCGAGTGCGGGGGCCTTGCCGCCGGCGTCGCCGACCATCTGGACGTCCGCGGCCAGCAGTTCCCGCAGGCTTTCGACGTCGCCGTCGCGCAAGGCGTCGAAGAACCGCGCCGCCAGTTCCTCGCGCTCCTTCTGGTCTGCTTCGAAGCGGGGGCGGGCCAGGTCCATGTGCCGGCGGGCCCGCACCGCGAGCTGGCGGCAGGCCGCCTCCGAGCGTCCGACGGAGTTCGCGATCTCGGGGAAGCCGAACCCGAACACCTCCCGCAGGACGAACACAGCCCGCTCCAGCGGGGACAGCCGCTCCAGGAGGAGCAGGGCCGCCATGGACACCGAGTCGGCCAGCTCCGCCGAACGTTCTGGGTCCTGATACGGATCGGACAGCAGCGGCTCGGGGAACCAGGGCCCGATGTACTCCTCCCGCCGCACCCGGGCCGAACGCAGCACGTCGATCGAGGCCCGCGTGACCAGGGCGGACAGGAACGCCTTCGTCGAGGTGGGCACCGTTGCCGATGCCATATAGCGCAGCCAGGTGTCCTGGACCGTGTCCTCGGCCTCGGTCACGCTGCCCAGGATCCGGTAGGCGATGGAGAACAGCAGCGGTCGAAGCTCCTGGAACTCCTCGGCCCGCGCCGAGGTGGAGATGCTCACGCCAGCTCCTCCTGGAATCCCTGCCGCCACGACGGATACCGCAACCGCCAGCCCAGTTCCCGCTTCGCCTTCGCGTTGGAGAATCCGCGGCCCTCGACCATCATCCCCACCGCCATCTCCCCGGCCAACAGCCGGGCCAGCCACGCCGGCAGCCGCCGCGGCGGCTTGGCCCCCGCGCACTGCGCGAGGTACGGCAGCCATTCGCTCACGGGGGCCGGCTCGTCGTCGACGATGTTGAACACGCCGGTCGCGTGCTGCTCCACCGCCAGCACGGTCGCGGCGGCGGCGTCGTCCAGATGCACCCATGACGAGTAGCCGGTCCCGCCCCCGATGATCGGGAGCAGCCGCTTGCGGACCAGCGCGACCTGCTCGTCGTTGGCGCCCGGCCCGTAGAACCCGCCGTAGCGCAGGACGGCGCCGCCGGCCGCGACGACCACTGCCTCCATGTGGACCAACGCCTTCGTGCCCTCGGTGACGTCCAGCGGATCCTCCTCGGTCTTGACCCATCCACCCTGCCGGAGACCGTTGAAGCTGCCGTGGCTCTGCGCCACCACGTGACCCACGCCCACCGCCTCGGCCGCCGCCAGCAGATGATCCATCCCCTCGGTCCGCAGCCGATTGGTGGCCGCGAAGAACCGCTCGGCCTTGCGCGGATTGAGCTTGCCAGCGTGCGCCTGGGACAACCCGGTCATCTGGTTGACAATCACGTCCGGCCGCGCCGTGGCCACCGCCTCGCCCACGGACGCCGCGTCCAACCCGTCCATCACGACCCCTTCCACGCCCAGCCGCGTCAGCAACTCCAGCTTCGCCGCACTGGTCGTGGTCGCCGTCACCTGATGGCCACCGGCCACCAACAGCGGCAGCAGCCGCTGACCCAGCACCCCGGTACCGCCCGCCACGAACACTCGCATGATGTCACCCTCCTGGTCTGGACCCTCTCTCACCACCGGAGTCGAGACAGCTGGGCCACCAGTGACATTGGGGGCTGAGGACATGGAGCGATCTGGGTCACATGGGAGCTCGCCAGCAGACAACGATGGGGGCGTCGGCCTTGTGGCGTCCCTGGCTGTGTCGAGCCGAGATCGTGCCGTGGCGATACTAGGAACCGCTGGCCCGGGGTTGAAGTTCACTACCACCACCACCCGCGCGACCGTGACTATCGCGGTGTCGGAGTCGAGGTCCTTGAGGCGTCGCTCGGTGAGCTCACCCCAGCGCATCCCCGTTTCGATGTCAGTCTGCACGAGCAACTGCATGTGCTCGCCATGGTGGTCGTACTTCCTGATCTCGGCGTGGAAGTGGGTCGTATTGCTCGGAGGTGATGATCCGCTTGGTCTTCTTCGCCACAGTAGGCCGCTTCACGCTCTTGCCGGTGTGGAGCAGCGTGACCTGGTCGTTGAAGGCAGCGGTGAGGATCGCGTCCAGTACGACCTTGGACTGGCGGCGGGTCTGGGCCGGTACCCCGGCGTCACCCATCCGGGTCATCCTTCGTGGACGTGCTCGGGCAGTATGTCGATCATGCGGATGCCGCCGAACTCGGGCATGACGTGCTTGTTCAGCACGTAGGAGTAGTTCTGTCGGGTCGAGGCCTTGATCTCGTGGTTCGGGAATCACGTCTCCGCCGCGTAGGCACTGAACTTCTGCCGGCCGCGCTTGGGGTCGCCGAGACAGCTGGCGGCCATGTCGGACTCAGCCTTCAGCCACGTCTTCTCGGCCTTCGCCTCACTCGGGTACGTCCCGGCCGAGCGGCAACTGGATACAGTCTGAGGCTGGTGTTGCCTCAAAAAGCCTCTGACCTGCACGTCAGCAGTGGGAAACCGGCTCCGACAAGCCATGTACACGACCCTACGAAAGTGTTCGGGACGTAGCGGCCGCAGGTTCAAATCCTGTCACCCCGACGCCGAACGAGAGGCTCGCTCCCCGAAAGGGAAGCGAGCCTCTCTTCTCATTGGCGGGGCCGCGTGAGTAGCCCTTAGACATCAGATTCCGGCGCATGATCCACGTCTTGCTGTTAGCAAACCCCATGGTGCCTGTCTCCCCGATCCGACGTGTGGATCGGACTTAGTGCGCCGAACCCGCCTGGGGATGGTTGTTCATGGATCATTGGTTGATCCTCGGGTCCATCAAATCGAGTCGTCGTCGGGAACATCGTCCGGCGACGTATCCCCCATCTCGTTATCGTCGTCCAGTGCGAAGGTGAGGGGTGCGGTTCGCCTCTTCGCGATCCGCGCCCAGGCGACGAAGTCGTCTCGGAGGTCTTCGAGAACTGATCTCATATCCCTGGTGGCCTGCTCCGGCCAGCCGGTCTGTTCGATCAGCGGGCCGCCGTGTCCGTTCTCGATGGATTTGAGCTTATTGACCTCGCCTGACAAGAATGTGATGGCATCGGAGACGCTCTTCTTCAACATCGATACTCGGACCTCTGGGCGCTCCTTGTCGTAGGCCGCGCGGGGTACCCCGGTAGGCCGTGATGGGAATGCCGTATAACGAAGCCAATGATCCGTGATGGGAACCGGCCGAAGTGGAGATCCTGGTTGGCCATCGTCGGAGGCGGTCATGACAACGCCGTTCTCGTCGACGATTATCGGGGGACGGCCGCCTCCATCTGCTCGGCCATCGACAATCGCGCGATGAAGCAGTCGAAGGCCTTGAGGGTCGGCCAGCATGGCAGCCAAGATATCCTGGGGTCCGCGCTTATCCGCCTCGGCGTCGCCGTATGCCTCTCGCCGAAGAACACCGAATCGGGTCAGGTGGTACTGAGCCAATGCCGCCAACTCGAGTCGACTGGCGAACACCTCCTCGGTATCGCCCGCGGCCTCGTGATCAATCTCCGCCAGCGCCGCGGCGAGGAGTGTGTCGGGACCGCGGCCCGTCACTGTCCATGAACGCTTGTGGTAGTGGGGCAGGCGGCTGGTCCGAAGATAGGGTGCACGCATGGCGGTGAGCTGCTGGCGGCTTGTGACGTCGCCGGTGCCGACAGCGGTGCTGCGGGTTGCGCGAAGCGCGAGCTCGCCGGCGACATCACTCCTCCTGCCAGGAGTCACGCTCTTCGCCGTCGTGACATCCGTGATGCCTTGGTCGACGAGTTCTCGAATCTCCGATGATGGCGACAAGAAGGTCGCCAAAACGTACGCGGCCTGCTCGTCGTTGCGCACCGGGAGGCCATGCGTGGTCGCGACCTCGGGTGTGACCATTCCCCCGAGATAGTCGATCACGTGTATCGGCAATGCTTCGTTGGTCCGAAGGATTGACAGAACGCTTTCGGCCATCGCTTCCAGCTTGCCTGTGGGCTGCCAAGGCCGCGGTGGATCGACATGGAGCATACCCACGTAGGCACTGAGGGCCCTGGCGAAGTCGTAGCGGGGGCCGGCCGCCTGCGACGGCGTAAACCGCAGGAAGACCCGCGCTGGGGTGATCAGCGCGTTCTTCTTCTCCCTTAGACGCCGCACTTCCGAGCTCGGCAGCCCAGCGGTACGCACCCCGGCGATTCCGCCCAGGAATCGCCGGTACGAATCCCGGTTCGTGGGGAAGTCGTAGTGGACCACTCTGGACTCGGTCAGGCGCAGTGCCTCGTGAGCGCCGGTGATCCGGCTGGATCCGTCGGCGGTCGCGAGCAGTGGCATGGTTGGCTGGCCGTCCGCGTGATCCAACTCCAGGTACACGACCGTCACCGGCATCGCGATACCGCGCGCGGCGACCGAGTCCCTCATGGGGTTCTCGTTCAGTACGTAGTCCCGCGCGTCGTCTATCCGTGCCAGTGCGTGTTCGACACTTTTGGCGCGGACCTTGATTCCGTTCGCCGTACCGGCCGCGGAGACCGGCCCGAGGAGAGGCCCAGTCCCCGAAGTCTGGTCGCCGAACGGGTAGACACGGTTCAGGATGGTTCGTGTATTGGTCGGAAGAGGAACCAACCCCGGAACGTAGAGGTCGATGTCGATGGCCTCGATGGTGCCGCCGGCGACGCTGATCCTCGTCGGGGTGGCCAACGCCGCACGCAACCGTTCGGGCTCGACAGCGGCGTACGCGAGGGCGGACGCGAATCCCTCTGGCAGGTCCAGGTCGCTGTCGAGCGCGGCGCGGTACGCCCGGTTGACGGCGACCATCTTCGGCAGCGGGGGCAGCTCCTCGCCGGCATACCGCGACCAGACGACCAGCGAGTCGTCGTCGTCCCAGAGCGCGGCCTGCCCCTTGGCGCCCGCCGTCGGCGCCTCGTCCATCGATGCCTCCTCGCGACTGAATCAATAGGCTGATCTAGTATTGCCCGCGGTCCGCGTCCAGGCGCGTACGCACCAAGTAGATCACGGCGATCTCACGGAGTCGGGAAGAACGGACTTCCGAATTCGCTCGCCGTTTGTCCCGCCCCTGTGGGTGGAGTGTGTCAGAGTGGTGACAGGCTTCCTCGCGGGGGCCACTCCAGCGCGGATAAGGGCGTCCCATCGGGCGCGAGACACGCGGCGACAGCGGAACTCAGAGTTCCGCGTCGACCGATCCGGATGGTGCCGAGAAGACCCGCGGGACAGCGGCCTACGCGGCGAGGACGTGGCCTCCTCGTCCACGATGACGCACGTTGTCCGACGTGCGCCGTGGACGAGTCGAAAGGACTTCCCCTTGCCCATCGAGACCACTGGCGATCCCAGCGCCGAGGACGATCTGCATTGGCAGCGCGTTCTCACGGAGATCGTCGTCGCCCTGACCCCGCCACTGCGCGATCGCGCCTGTGAGGTCTTCGCGCCGGATCTTTTCCTCAGCCGTCGACGCCAACAGGCGGCGTTCGACGGCGAGGCCGAGATCCCTGCCGACTACTTGGCCGCGCGCCGGGTGTGTGTGCGTTGCCCGGCCTCGGCCGCGTGCGAGCAGTACGCACGGGTGAGCGGTGACCGGCAGACCTTCCTGGCCGGCATGACCGCGTCGCAGCGCCGTGGGACCTGGGGAAAGAGCTGGGAGATCACTGCCCGGCGAACCCTTGTCTCCGAGCTCGCGCGGCGCGGGGCGACCACCAGCACCATCGCGTGGTTGCTCGAGCGTGACGTCAGCCTCATCCGGCGCGATCTGCGCATGATGCGGGCCGGGAGCGTCGCCGAGGACCCGGCCGCCTGAGGATCGAGAAGCGCTCGTACCCGGCACCTTCGGTAGCCTGATGACCGTCGTGCACGATCAGGTCATCACCACGGTGGCGGCCGGACATCGATGTCCGGCCGCCACCGTGGACCACTGGATCAATCCGTCCCGTACTCGCCGTATCGGAGGCCGTTCGTGACCGACAAGATCGACATCACGCCTCACCCCCGGATCCTCGCGGTCCTGGGAGACATCGAGTTCGCACCCTGGCAGTGCCTCGGCGAACTCATCGACAACTCATTCGATGACTTCATCGCGGCCACGGCGTCCGGCGTCGCCGCCGCGAAGCCCACGGTCTCCGTGTCCCTGCCCGATGCTCGGAGCTCGCGCGAGTCGGCGGAGGTCACTGTCTCCGACAACGGCCGGGGCATGGACTTGGAGATGATGACGAGCGCCATCAAGGCGGGATGGTCCGGAAACACCCGCCATGGCAGCCTCGGCCTGTTCGGTATGGGCTACAACATCGCCACGGCCCGCTTGGGGCGGCGTACCACGATCCGGACCACCCGGGCAGGTGACGCCGACTGGATCGAGACATCGCTCGATCTCCAGGAACTCTCGCGGTCCACGGACTACGCGACGCCCTATAAGCGCATTCCCAAGGACGATCCGAGCGAGCACGGCACGATCGTGACGATCGGCAACCTCAAGGCCGATCAATTCGAGGCGATCCGGCGGCCGGCAACCCAGAGGCGTGTGGCCGAGCGTCTCGGCGAGGTCTATAGCCACCTACTGGGCGAACGCAGATTCGTGCTCTCGATCAATGGAGTCAAGGTCAAACCCAGGATCCCGTGCATTTGGAACGAGAGCCGGACGGTGACCAGATCGGGCGCCGACATCTCCGCCTACATCGAGATCAAGAAGAAGCTCACGGACAAGAAGGCTTGCCTGGACTGCGGGTTCTGGAACCACCTGGAAGCAGAGACGTGCGTGGAGTGCGGCGCGGATAACGACCGTCTACGAACGCGCGAGCGTTGGATCTGGGGGTGGCTCGGTATCCAACGCTATCTGCACCGGACGGACTACGGCATCGACTTCCTGCGAAACGGACGCAAGATCCTCGTGAAGGACAAGCGCGTCTTCTTCTGGCAGGACGAGGACGAGATGTCGGAACCTGAACGCGAGTACCCGATCGACGCCAAGACGGAGATGGGCAGGATCGTCGGGGAGATCCATTGTGACCACGTCGCCCCGAACTACACCAAGACCGCCTTCGAGTTCGACACTCCGGAGTGGAAACAGGTCATTCGTGTCGTGCGAGGCGACAGCCCACTGCGCCCCCTCATCGCCAAGCGCCTCGGCCTTGCCGAGAACCGGAGCCATCTTGCCCGCCTGTACTCCGGCTTTCGTCGACAGGATCCCGGCTTGAGCTATCTGGTTCATCCGCAGCACGAGAAGGCTCGTGAATGGGCTGAACTCTTCCGTGAGGGAGCGGCCGAGTACCAGTCCGACGAGCTCTGGTACCAGGCTGCTTACCAGTACGACAACCCGCCGGGGGAGCCGCCGTCCACCGACGCCGACGAGATTCTGCCGGGCATCGGAGTCGATCTCTTCAGCGACGCCCCCGTGCCGACGGACACGGGAGTGGCCACGGCCGCCCCGGTTCCGCCGTCGCCGGTCGAGGAGACCCTCGAACGTCGACTCCAGCGTTACCGCGATCACGCGGAGAAGGTCTCCGAGCTGGGCGGACGCTATGAGCATCCGGATCTCGGAATGCTCGACCTCACAGCCTGGGCTGTGAAGAACCAGGTCCTGGTCGACGGCAAGTCGCGCCCGGCTCCAGTCATCGTTCAGATGGTGAAGGCCCCGCGCGCCGAGGTCTTCGTCGACACCGGACACGCCCTCTTCCGCGAATTCGGTGCCGACATGCGGGACCTCGCCGTTGTGGAGGTCGCGGAGTTCATGCGCGTGCGCGCTGGTCGAACCGACATGCCATTGACCGAGATCGTCGCCGATCTCAAGGCACGTACAGGAGCGGCACGGCTGACCGCGAGGGACCTCGCGGACGAGGCGGAGCGTCTTCTGGAACTCCTGCGCGGGACAATGCACGCTCCGGTCGCGGATGATCCGGCGAGCCACTGGGAATCGGTCACCTCTTCAGAACGCGTCGCGGCCGAACGTAGGTTCGCGGTGGAGTCTGGAACTGGGAAATGGGTAAATGCTATCGAGTCCGGCGAATTCGTCCTGTTCGCTCCCGCATCGTCCATCGTCAGGATCATCGAACGTTCTCCCAGCACCTTTCTCGACGGCCGGGTGTTCAAGCAGTCGTACTCGCCGCTTTCCGATCAGGGTGCACGCGACCTCGTGGTCGACCGTCTTGTCGGCCTGATCGGCGATCTCGCGCTGTTGGAACACCATCGTCCCAAGCTCGGACTGGACGAACTCGCCAGGCTCCGAGTCAGCTGTCGCTTGGTTGCTCGTTACCTCGCGGATTCAGAATGACCGAAACAGCCCCTTTGGGCGGAGGCTTCCTCGCGCCGGCAGCGCTCAGGGACACTGGTCCACTCCAATTCCCCCGGCGAATCGAGCGTCTACTCCTGCACCTTGGGTTCTCGGACGTGGCGGTCGTGGACGGCCCCGGTGATCAAGGGGGTGATCTCGTCGGCCGATTCAAGGGCGAGGAATGGGTCCTGCAGTGCAAGTGGAAGCG
The DNA here is from genome assembly GCF_039531695.1 of Catenulispora yoronensis. Lineage (NCBI taxonomy): Bacteria > Bacillati > Actinomycetota > Actinomycetes > Catenulisporales > Catenulisporaceae > Catenulispora > Catenulispora yoronensis. The sequence continues at coordinate 84,821 of NZ_BAAAQN010000013.1, read as the reverse complement.
GAGAGGCACGGTCGGTGCCGAAGCGGTGGACGAAGTGAACCGCGCCCGTGACGCATATGGTGCACACCATGCCGTTGTCGTGACCAACGGCCGATTCAGCGTGGAGGCGACGCGTCGCGTCGACGATCTCGCTCGCCTTGGACCCAAGATCCTCACATGGACTGGATCGGATCTGGTCGCCGCGCACGAACGCGTACCTGACCGTTTTGGCGCGATCACCGCGCGTTCCTACCAGGCGGAGGCCATCGCCGCCGTCAACAAGAGCCTGGACGAAACGGGCCGGGCCCTTCTGGTCCTGGCAACTGGTCTCGGGAAGACCGTCGCCGGCGGCGAGATCATCGCACGACACCTGCGCCAGTCGCCCAATGACAAGATCTTGGTCGTGGCGCACGCGAAGGATCTGGTTCTGCAGCTTGAACGAGCGCTTTGGCGTCATCTGTCGAAGAGTGTCACGACGCGGCTCCTCACTGGCGACACGCGACCCGATGATCTCAGCGGCGTCACATGCGCGACGGTGGGGTCTGCGCTGAACGCCGTCAAGGCGGGCTATCGGCCAGACCTGGTCATGGTCGACGAGGCACACCATCTCGGCGAGGACGGGCAATACGACGAGCTCTTGGCCGAGCTCCGCGACTCTCGTGTCCTCGGCGTCACCGCCACTCCATGGCGGGGAGACTCATACGACATCACGAGTCGTCTCGGCGAGCCCTCGTACTCACTCGGAATCGAGGAGGGTATGCGGCGGGGCTACCTGGCGCAGGTCGACTACCGACTCTTCGTCGACAACATCGATTGGGACACGGTCAGGGCCGTGAGCCGCAACGAATACGGGCTGGCCGAACTCAACGCGAAGCTCTTTCTGCCGCAGCGTGACGAGGCCATCCGTGACGAACTCGCCGCGGCTTGGGCGCAGACCTCCAGACCTCGTGCGATCGTCTTCTGCCGCACTATCGAGCACGCCGAACGTCTCGCTGATCTTCTCCGCCGCAACCCGCTCTGGTCCGACGCGCTAGCCATCCACGCCGGACTCGGGAAGCGAGATCGGCAGAATCGGCTGCTGGCGTTCAGGTCGGGCGCCACTCCGATCTTGACATCGGTCGATATCCTCAACGAAGGGGTCGACGTCCCCGATGTCAACATTCTGTGTTTCGCTCGAGTCACTCATTCGCGGCGGATCTTCGTACAACAGCTCGGACGGGGACTGCGTCTTCGCGATGGCAAAGCCCGAGTGATCGTCCTCGATTTCGTCAGCGACCTGCGCCGAGTGGCGGCGGCGCTCAACCTCAAACGAGCGTTGGAGGCCGATGGAGACATCGAGACACTCAATCGCGTCGCGCAGTCGCGGATCGACTTCAGCGATCAGCGTGTCGGCGCCCTCATGGATGAGTGGATCAAGGACGCCGCGAGCCTGGAGACGGCGTACGACGAGCACCGCCTCCAGTTCCCCGCCGCCTTAGCCGCACAGGAGTAGACACGTGGCACCCCGGATTCCTGACAACGTCCGAGACGAGATCATCACGTCTCTCTACCGTCAAGCGGCGGATATCGACTGGCATCTTCTGTCCCAGGGAGACAAGGCCAGGTGGTACACCACGTGGGTGGACGCCCCGGAGATCGGTGGTCGTCTGAAGCAGTTCCTTGACCCGGCGAAAGTCAGGGTTTGGATAAAAGATGTGCCGATGAAGGAGTTCGCACGTGCGGAGGAAGGCGTCGGCCCGTACGCGCGCTATGTGACTCAGCGGTTCGATGGAGCCGAGGAGATCGTCAAGCGGACCCTTGGTAAGAGCTGGACCGTGGTTCCGGGAACCGCGGGGATCAAGCCCCAACATTGTCTGGTCATCGACACTGAGGCCGGGGCCGAGGATACAACCCGCTACATGTGCTGGGGCAACCAGAAGTCGTTCAGCACGCTTGTCTGGGCGGCCCTGCAGCGCGCGATCGCTATGCGGAACAAGCCGCTGACCGTCGTGGTGACTCGCGACAGCGAGACGGTCTCCTCCGTCGACCAGTTGGACTTCGAGAAGATCGGCACCCGGTGTGGCATCGAGGTCAGGTACCTCCGTCGTGAGGTCAAGGAGGTCTGAGCGGTCAGGATCGCATCGGTTATTCCAGACGACGCGGGTACGAAACAAGATGGCCATAGCGGGAGTCCGCCGCGGGCAAGACGTCGCTTGAAATGTGACGTGGTGTCGACCCGCACGCTCAGGTCGACACCACGTTCACCCTCGGTTCTGGCGAGACGACCCGCACGAGGTCCGCGATCCTTTGGGCGGCCTCGCTCGGGTCCTCGTGCTCCCAGACCCTGACGACGCGCCACCCGGCTTCGGCCATGATCCGATCGGTGTCGGCGTCCCTCTGCTGGTTGGCGTGGATCTTCTGGGACCAGAACTCGCCGTTCTGCCGTGCTGGCCGGTAGTGGTCCGGGCATCCGTGCCAGTAACAGCCATCGATGAAGATGGCGACCCGTGCTTTGGTGAACACGACGTCGGCGGTCCGCCTGACCGTCGGAACCGGCCGCTTCCCGACGTTGTAGCGCAGCCCTAGCGCGTGCAGCTGTGATCGCAGCCGCTTCTCGGGTTTGGTGTCCTTGCTCCTATTGCCGCGCATCGTGGCTCGTGTGTCCACGGTGCTGGCCCATGAGCCCCGAGCGTCTTCTCGATCATCGGGGAGGGCCACACCTCGTTCTCGTGCGCGAGTCCATGCGAATCGCAGGTTCTCAAGGCGCGTTGCTTCTCCGACCTCGCCGAGGTACTTCTCCTTGGTGTCGCCTCGATCGGACCACCTCAGGTACGCCCGGATGCGTCGTGTCTTGGGGAAAACACGCAGCGCCACGGACCCTAGCGCGATCCGCCCGTCGTCGAGCGGGACAACGCGTCTATCATGTCCGCCGGCGGCTTCATCCTGCTCACGGGCCGGCGAGACTCCGCGCCCGCGGCGCCATGCCTCCGGCGGTGGGTTCGAATTGTTCCAGTTCCCAGTCACGCCGCCCGGCTCGATTCGTCCTCGGACCCGGCTGATTCCGCGACCGAGCGCAGAACATCGGAAACCGCTTCGGCGAATCGCTGACCGAGCAGGACGGGAACGGCGTTGCCGAGCTGTCTCATCTGCTCGCCGCGCGGATCGACCGGCTTCCAGTCGTCGGGGAACGTCATGACGCGCGCTGTCTCCCGGACGGTCATGTAGCGGTGCGTGCCGTCGTCGAGCATCATCACCGACTCGCCACCAGGCACGCCGTGAACGCCGGCCTTTACGGTCTTCGCCGGGCGGTCAAGAAGGTTGGGCGTGTGACCGGTGTAGACGCGCGCGCCGGGCCAGCCGATGTGATTCGTGGCCGGTGACTCAGGGTGCTCCTCATAGTCGATCAGTCCGGTTTGTGGCAGTGGAGGAAGGGCTGGGAACGCGTCCGGATTGCCCATGACGGCGTCCCTCAGCGTGCGCCAGGGCTTGAAGCGGAGCTCATCGTCGTCCGGACTGACGACCGGCGTGCGAGCGATGACTTGCTTGCGCACGGCCGCGGGAACTTTCTTGTGACGCCTCCAATAGGCGCTTCTCGGATCGCGCAGCTCGTTGTTCAGCGAGGCTTCCGAATGCGTCTTGCGGGGACGGAACTTCTCCCACACCTCAGTGTCGACGCCGAGGTCCAGACGGAACCCGACGATGATCACACGATTGCGGACTTGTGGAACTCCGAAGTCGGCCGCGTTGACGGGTGTCACGAACACGACGTACCGCTGCGCGGCTTCGTCGGTGCCGTCAGGCTCCACCGCCTTCGCCGCGATGATCTGCTCGTTGTGATCTTCCCAGGACGTGTCACCTCGCTCCACGAACGGCATACTCAGCTCGTTGACGATGTACTGGAAGTACGGCGCGAAGGAGGGGCGTAGCAGGCCACGAACATTCTCGCAGATGAACGCTCTCGGCCTCGTCTCCCGGACGGCCCTGAAGAACTGCGGGAACATGTTGCGCTCGTCCTCGTGGCCCTTGTGGTCACCGCCAAGGCTGAACGGCTGGCATGGCGGACCACCGGCCAGGACGTCGACCTTGCCGTTGAGGTAGGTGAAGTCGACATCTTGAACCGGGCCCTCGATCAACGGCCAAGGGTCGTCGAAACCCTGGGGAACGTGACCGGTTCCCAACCACTTGGTGGCTTGGTTGGCCCGCAAGGTCTCGCATGCGCGCTTGGCGAACTCGTTCAGCAACAGGTGGCGGAATCCAGCCTCGTGAAGCGCCATCGCCAGGCCACCGCCACCCGCGAACAGTTCGACGCTGGTACCGACCTCGCGATGGTCTTCACGCTGCTCAATCATGCCGAAAGCATACCGCGGAGTTGATGATCAAGGAATCGTTTTGGCCAAATCGTGACAACATGTCGGTACGGTTTAGCGTGTCGGAACGCGTTGTACGCCACGAACGCCAATCCTGGATGCCGGTACTGACAGGTTCCGCTAGGGTGACCAGCAGTCGAACCGAGCCGATGACACGGGTGAAGCCAATGCCGGGGAGCCGCGACTCCACCTATCACAGTGCCGAGTTCCGCCTGAACATCATCAAGGCGATGGCCGATCAGCTCTATGACCTGATCACTCAGCTGACTCCAGCTCCGTTGACGATGGCGAACATCAACGTGCTCGATGAGAAGCCCGGTATTTACCAGCTGTACCGCGGAGAAGAGATCGTGTACGTCGGCAAGGCCGACAAGTCACTCCCCGAGCGTCTTGGCAAACATGTAGTGAAGCTCTCCGGCCGTACTGTCGGGCCAGACCACGCCAAGCTCGTCGACGAGATGCACTTCACGTGCCTGTACGTTCTCGAGGATCTGTCCGCCGTGGCCCCGGAACGCCTCATGATCAAGCGGTTCCAGGCCAAGGGCGAGGCGGCGTGGAACGCGAACGGTTTCGGGAGGAATGATCCCGGCAAAGAGCGAGACACGAGTGCCGTCAAGGCAGGGCACTTCGATGCTCTGTTCCCGATCAACCTCGACGTCGGTGTGAAGGTGGCGCCGGGGAGGACGCTGAGCGAGGGCTTCTTGGCAGAGCTCAAGCTGAGGCTGCCGTACAACCTCCGTTATGACGGGTCGTTCAAGAGCAAGGCCGGCGTGGCGCTGACCGAGATCGTCGCTGGTGACGCCTCGACGACTGCGCGTGAGGCGTTCATGCGGGTGATTCAAAGCCTTCCGGTCGGCTGGCAACTCACCGCGCTTCCGGGCTATGCGATCCTGTACCCGTCCGGCAAGACCTACCCAAGCGCACTCGCGTGGTGGACGAAGGTCGAGGGAGTGGTCCACGAGACGGTGGGGACGCCGGAATTCGACACGAAGGGCTCGGTCGAGGACGAGGCGACGGGCGATGACGAGGGCTTGTCGGAGTTCTCGGCGGACTAGACGTGTCGGCTGTCGGCATGTGCGCCATTCGCGTCGACTCTCGTCCAGCGTGGCTCCGTATCCTGATACTGGTCCCCCGACGGCATCTCGATGACCGCGGCGGTGATACGCACTTCGTGTTGATCGGCGACGGCGAAGGACGCCCAGTGGGCTGGCGAGGTGCGCCTATCGGCCAAGCGTTCCAACTCTTCGTGCTGGACCCCTTCAGAAGAACCACGGAGGGACTTGAACAGCGCCGAGCCGGCCCGCTCGCGGTGGCTAGCGGTTTTGTCGCCACAAGGCCACTGACCACCTCGAGTCGGTGAGATTGCCCTGTCCGGCCAGAGCTCAGAGTTCTACGAGGATCTCACCCTGCCCACGGCCCACCGTTTGGACATGAAAGACGACCACTGTGCTGCGCCGTACAGATGGTCACTATCGACGTATCCCGTGAGCCACCGCCGCCTCGGCGTCCCCGCCGGAAGCGGATCGGAAGCGGATCGGAAGCGCCGGGGGGTGTTGGGGGAAGTGGTCGGGGTGCTCTCGTAGACGCGGGGGGACGGCCGTGGCGTTTGGCGTGCCGGGGGCGGTCCGCGACCTTGCTGAAGGTGCGGGGTCGTGGGCCGTCGGGGGCGGCTGGGCGGGCTGGGCGAGCTCCCTCCCTGTTCTCGTTGGCGACGGCATCGGAGTGTGAAGTGGACGAGCGACCATTGGTTGCGGAGTTGGCTCGGCAGGGGGCTTCTGGTCCGCCGGCGGCGGCGTCGGGGCTGCCGCCTGGAACGTATCGGCCTACGGGGTTATGGCTTCGGCCCGGGGCTGCGCAGGTGATCGCGTTTGTGATCGTTGTGCTGCCTTTGGTGGCGATCGTGTTGATCGCCGGGGCTGTTCAGTCCGGGGATTCGAGCCCGGACAGTTCGCGGGGGTTCTCGGAGGCGGTGCTGTGGCTATGAGCGTGCAGCCTTGGCCGCCTGCTTCGGCTCCGGCGCCGGCTCCGCCGCCGGTTGTGGGGTGTGGGCCGATGTCCGCGGCTACGCGGTTGATGAGTGCGGGGGCGCATCTTGATCGGGAGTATCGGAAGTCGGTGATCCGGGAGTTGGTGCAGGCCCGCTTTCGGATGGTGCCGCCGGCCTATGGGTACGACACGGTCGCGGTGCTGGCGCATGCGTTGGCTGCGCGGCGGCTGCGGCGGCAGCAGGTGTGGGGCAGTCTTATCGGCGCCGGGGTCGGTTATGTCTTGATCGCTGATGGGGTGTTCACCAGGCCTGTCGGCATTCTGCTGATCTCGTGGTGTGCGTGGTCGCTGGCCTATCTGCGGCGGATTGCCACGTTGCAGACGCTGATCATGGAGCTCAAGCCGCGTAATGGCGGGGGCCGGGCTGTGAATGGTGCCTATCCGCACACGCCTGGGCTGAAGGCCGAGCTGGTGGACAAGATCGCGCGGCAGCAGGTGTCGCATACGGGTCTGGTCCGGTACGGGGGGTTCGATCCGTTCGTCGGGGCGGGACTGCTGACCGACAGTTGGTCGACGGCCGAGTTGGTGAAGCCGGCGGGTCCGGACGCGTTGGTGGACGTGGTCGCGGGGCGGACCTCGGAGCAGAACGGTGCGGGGCCCGATCAGCGGGAGGTCCGCGCGGTCGTCCCGTTCGATGTGCGGGAGCTCACCGGGTTCGTCGAGCACCGGATGCGCAGTGTGCTGCGGGATCACGCGGCGTCGGACCAGAGGATCAATACCCTGATTGTGGAGCGGCGCCGGTATCAGCGGGCGATCACGGTGGGGCGGGTCCGGCGGCGCCGGTTCCGCAAGGCTGTGCGCGTCGCGGAGGAGCTTCCGGACACCGGCAGGGGGATGTTCGGCGACACGCATTGGGAGGAGGACGCCGACGCCGCCCGGGAGTACCTGTGCGTCCGGGTCGGCTCCTGGGACCAGGAACTGGTCACGACCTGCTTCACCGGCTTCGACCTGCGGGGCGACACGCTGCACATCGAGTTCCACAGCTACGTGCTGCCGCCCATCCGCAAGAGCTTCCACCTGGTCGAGTACCTGCCCGACACGCTCGGGCCGCGGGTGCTCGTCAAGGTGGCGTGGGACATGATCGTGTACGCGCCGAGCGACGTTGTGCGGTTCAGCTACCGGCAGCTCAAGCGCGCGGTGCGCGCCGTGTTCCGGGGCAAGCAGGCCGAGGCCGAGGCCGTCGCCGAGGCCGACCTCGACCGCGTTCCCGACACCAGCGAGCTGCGCCTGGGCCGCTATGCGCTGCTGAGCGTCGACCAGGGCGCTCGCACCAGCATCCGGGAGCTGGCGAAAGAGGATCGCTATCACCTCTTCTTCCAGTACTCGGACAAGGTCAAGTACACGCAGATCATCCAGCAGCAGCTGTTGGAGAGCATCGAGCTGTTCCTGATGGAGCACAACGTCGACCTGTCGGACCACCGGGCCGCCCGGAGCAACGTCCTGCAAGGCGACGTCTACAACAACCACGGCAACGCCGGGAACATGGGGCCGGGCGGCCAGATCCGGGAGTTCCACAGCGGTGGCGGCGGGCAGCCGGCCGACAACCGCAGTCCGCAGCCGCAGGGAGGATGACGGTGAGCGGGGACAACTACACCAGCTCCGGGGTCGTCGGGAACATGGGGCCGGGCGGCAAGATCGGGACGATGAACGTCGGCGCGCCCGGTGCCACGACCGACCCGGCCCCGAGCGCGCCCGACCCGGCCCCGAGCGCCGCCGACCAAGCCCCGAGCGTCACCGACCAGGCGCCGGGCCCCACCGACCAAGTGCCCTCCGACGCCGAGCGGGATCTGGCCCGGAGCGTGTTCGTGGTCCACGGCCGCGACGAGCAGGTCCGGTCGCTCATGTTCGACTTCCTGCGGCGCCTGGATCTGCGGCCGCTGGAATGGGAGGAGCTCGTGGCCGCCACGCGGCAGGTCTCGCCCTACCTCGGAAACGTGGTCGGGCTGGCGCCGAGCCAGGCGCGGGCCGCGGTCGTGCTGCTCACGCCCGACGACGTCGTGACGCTGCATCCGGACCTGCACGAGGTCGAGGAGCCGCCGTTCGAGACCGAGCTGATCGGCCAGGCCCGCCCCAACGTGCTGATCGAGCTCGGGCTGGCGCTGGCGGCGTACCCGGACCGGACGCTGATCATCGAGGTGGGGCGGCTGCGTCCGATCGCCGATATCGAGGGGCGCAACGTGGTCCGCTTCGACGGCTCGGCCGAGGCGCTCGGGAAGATCGTGGAACGGCTCACGACGGCCGGCTGCGCGGTGAACGACCGCGGTGGCGACTGGCGGAAGCCGTGGCCCCGGCTCGCCGCGCAGGATCGCAAGCCCTGAGCGGATGGTCGCGACTCCGGATGCCCGGGCGGCTTGCGCACTCAAGCCCTCGGGCATCCGGGCATCCAGGCATCCGGATCCAGGTCCGGGCGTCCAGGTCCGAGCACCCAGGCGCCCAGGCATCAGCCAGCCGTGAACCCAGCCCCTCACCGCCCCAAGCTGACCAGAAAAGCCTCCACCGCGCCCATGTCGATCCGCCGGAAGGCCTCGGGCCGCATCACGACGCACAGCTCGCGGCAGACCCGCCGCCGGCGCGAGTGCGCCACGAACGACAGCAGGACCAGCCGCAGCAGGCTCTCGTCGTCGAGTCCGAGCCGGGCCAGGCCCGCGCCGACCAGCGGCATGGCCACCCGCTCCTGCTGGGCGTGCCGGAACACCGCGTCCCACAGCCGCGCCAGGCTGTACCAGAGCTCGTCCACGCCGCCGGCGGCCACGTAGTCGAGCGCCAGCCGGCTGTACGCCACCGCGAAGACCAGGCGCGGCCGGCTGCCGAGCACGGCGACCGTGCCGATCGGGTAGCGGCTCAGCTTCCCGCGCGGCTTCACGGCCCGGTTCAGCCGGACGACCGGAGCGGTCCCGTGCAGTGCCGTGCCCAGCTCCGCGTCCAGGTGACGCCGGTCGCCGGCGTAGCGCCGGTCCAGCAGCTGGCCCTGCGTGCTGTCGGCGTTCACCAGCACCCCGTCCTCGACGTCGGTGTCGAAGGTGTCGCAGAACCCGATGACGATGTGGCCCGGCTCGGCGAACAGGTCGCCGCCCTTGACGACGACCGCCGTCGGCGGGTTCCCGAACTCGTGCCGCACCAGCCGCTGCGGGCGGGCCCGGAACGCGCCCCAGGCCGCGCAACAGCCGAGCGCCGCCGTCGTGACCGCGCCCCGGTCGGCGATGGCCTCCGGGTAGAGCTGGCCGACGAACTGCACGAGCGCGGACACGACGCCGAACGCCAGGAGCGCGTTGCCGATGAACGCCCGCGCGGTCGGCGAGGTCCGGGCCCGGCGCCGCGCCGGAAAACGCCAGTGCCGAACCATCTCAGTTCCCTCCCATACCGAACCCCGGTTGGTACCCTTCGTGCCGGGGAGCAGACGGGGAACAGCCGGATCGGGACGAACCGCTGGGGGAATCCGCGTGCCGCACATCCGCGTCAACGTGCTCAAACCGCTGGCCCTGGAGGTCGACGGCGAGGAGAAGGCGTTGACCCCGCTCACCATCAGACTGCTGATCCGGCTGGTCGCCGCGGGCGGCGAGCCGGTGCCGGTGGTGCGCCTGCGCCGCGATGTCTGGGACATCCCGCCGGGCTACCGCCACGACTCGGTCCGCGACCGCAACGAGGTCCAGAAACGGGTCTGCGAGCTGCGCAAGGTCATCGATCCGGGCCGGCAGGGGGAGGGCGAGCGGATCCTGCGGACCGAGCGCATCCCCACCGCCCGCGGCAACGAGTCCGCCTACCGGCTGGTGCTGACCCCCGAGCAGCTGGACAGCGCCGAGTTCGCGGGCCTGGTCAACGAGGCCCTGCGGGCCGCGCCGGTGGCCGCCGTCCGGCTCCTGGAGCGGGCGCTCGGGATGTACCAGGGCCAGCCGATGTCCGAGGCCGCCGGCGAGGAGTACGCCGCCGTCCCGATCCGCCGCCTCACCCGGCTGCGCGACACCGCCCGCCAGGAACTCGTCCGGATCCACCTGGAGCTCGGCGCCTACCGGCGGGCCCTGCCGCTGCTCGAAGACCTCGCCGCGGAGCAGCCCGAGGACGCCGCGATCGCGGAGCTGCTCGCGACCGTGCGCGCCCGGCTGCGCCGGGGCCTGAGCGGCGTGATCGTCCACCGCGGGCTGCCGAGCCTGCACACCGCGGTCAGCGTCGTCGTCGGCGACCTGTTCGAGCAGGACGGCGCGAACCTGGTGGTCGGCTTCTCCGACACCTTCGACGTCGCGACCGACCGGGACGTGGTGATCAGCCGCGAGAGCGTGCAGGGCCAGCTCGTGGCCCGGGTCTTCGGCGGCGATGCCCGGACCCTGGACCGGGAGCTGAAGCGCGCCCTGCGCACCGTGGAGCCGCTGTCGGTGGAGAGCGTGCACGACAAACGGGTGGGCAAGCGGGTCCGCTACCCGATCGGCACGGTGGCCGTGGTGCCGGCCGAGGGCCGGCGGGTCTTCGCGACGGCGTACTCCGAGCTGGGCAACGACCTGGTCGCCCGCGCGACCGAGGACGGCCTGCGGCTGAGCCTGGACCGTCTGTGGGCCGCCGCCGCCCGCCACGGCCTGGACAAGCCGCTGGCGATGCCGCTGGTCGGATCCGGGCTGGCCCGGATCGTCGAGGCCGAGCGCGAGGACTTGATCCTGCTGATCGCGCGCTCGTACGTGCGGGCCGGCCGGGCGCACCGGCCCCGGGTGGCGCCGGAACTGCGCATCGTCCTGCGCGCCGGTGATCTGGAGCGGACCGATCTCGCCGCGCTGGAGGCGTACCTGTCGCAGGTCGGGGAGTGAACACACAGGTTCATGGCATCCCGGCCGGCGCTTCCGGCGACAGCTTCGCGGCGCTTCCGGAGCGCTTCCGATGCCTCGATCGGATGACGGCGGCCCGGTATCGGTTCGGCCGGGCGGTCCAGCCATCAAATAATTGATGTGAGCACGGATCCGGGGTGCGGCGGGGGAGCCGAGGGGCTGTGGTGGGAGGTGCTTTTCCACCAGGCCTGGCTGCCGATGGCCCGGGTGGATCCGGCGGGGCGGATCGTGGAGGGGAACGCCGCCCTGGGCCGGCTGGCCGGACGGGGGATCGCGGAGCTGCGGGGCCTGCGGGTGCGGGAGCTGGTGGCCCCGGGCGGCAGTGCCGGCTTCGGGAAGCAGTGGCGGGACGTGGTCGACGGCCGCCGGAGTCGTGGGCGCGGGCGGGTCCTGGTGGTGCGGGGCGACGGACGGCTGCTGCTGGCGGAGGCGGTGGCGTGGCCGGTACGCGGCGCGGCGGGTCGCGTGATCGAGGTCGTGTGTTCGCTCAATCCGGTGAACGCCTTGGACGGGATGAGCGCGGGGGCGCGGGAAACCGGGGATCCGCTGACGCTGCCGGTGGGACTGCGGCTCTCGCAGCCGGAAGCCCGGATGCTGGAGGGACTTGCTGAGGGATTGGGCAATGCCGCGTTGGGTGCTCGGCTGTATCTGAGCAAGGCAGGGGTCGACTACTACCTGGATCGCTTGCGGAAGAAGTTCCGAGTCCGAGGCCGGTGTGCGCTGGTCGCGCGGGCGTATGCGCTGGGCGTGTTGATGGTCGCGGTGTGGCCGCCCCGGGTGGATTCCGCTTATGTCGAAAGGCCTTAGGGCGGCTCCTGACGAGGGTCGTCGTGGCCCAGGCGGCGCCGCAGCGAACCCAGATGCGGCTTCAGGCGGCGCATCAAGTCACGGCTGAGATGGTCGCCCGAGTCGTCGTCGATCAGCGTTCTGATTTCAGTCGCGAGACGCGGGGGCAGATCGCGATCGAGCCAGTCGTGGACCGCCCGCCGAGCAGCCAGGCGCTGGAAGACCACAGCGGGATCGTCGTCGGCCGGGGTCGCGGTCTCGGGGAGGGCGTCGGGCGCGGTGGGTGCCACGACCATGCCGAAGAGGACGGCCGGGGTCGGGCCGTGGGGGCTCAGGGCGTCGGCCAGCCCGCGGCGCTCGCCGGGTGTGGGCGTGCGCCCGAGGCGGTGGCACAGATCCTCCTCGGCGGCGAGCAGCGCACGGCGGGCGACCCGCTGGCCCCGGCTGAGCGGATCCTCGGCGCGGGCCGCGCTGGACCAGGCGTTGTGCAGCCGGCTTTGCAGGTATGCCGGCCAGCTGCGGTAACGGTCCCAGTCGACGCGGCGCGTGGCTTGGAAAACCTCCAGCAGGACTTCGCCCCGCAACGCGTCGCGGTCGGCACCGGGCGGCAGCCGGCACGCCAGCTGCTCGGCCGTGTGAAGGGCCCACGGCCACAGCTGCGTGAACAACTCCTCGCCCAGGCGCGCGGCGGGTTCACCGGTCCGCGCGCGGTCGGCCAGGGGGCGCAGCCCGGTCTCCGGCCAGTCCGGGGCGAAGGGGTTCACCTGTGCAGGATCACATCGCGCGAGGCGGTCCTGGAGGGGCGATTAGTGAGTATTCGCCTGGTTTGAAGCGGACATCCCGCGATCTCGCACGGCCGCCGCCTACTGGACGGATGTAAGCGGACGAACACCAGCTGAGTCGTCCGACGGCAGAGCGATAACGTTGTAAAGGATTTTCCATCATGCCCGGTATTTGGGACGACGACCAGATCACCAACATCATCGTCTACGACATCACCGACCGCTCCGACCTCGTGCAGCTCGCCAGCGGCCCGAGCGGCTTCACCGACGGCCACGTCGTGGCCTGCCGGCTGCCCAACGGCTACTCCAATGTCCAGGTCGGCGGCGGCCAGCGCGGCGGCTACCTGCTGATGTTCCAGGCGACCCTGAACGGCCAGCGGGTCACCGAGGCCTGGCTGGCGAACTGCACCTGGCAGGCGGACTACCAGGAGGGCACCTTCGAGTTCGTCCTGGACAGCCCGTTCGTCACCGGCTACCTGGGCTAGCTGGACGCCGAGCGGCGCCCCCTCGGACGGGTCGCGGCCCCGTGTCCCGGCCCGTCCGCGGGGAGCGTCCTCACACCAGATCCCGCGGCACCGACGTCGTCCAGCTCTTGGTGAACACCTCTTCCCCGTTCTCGTAAGCCACGAGCCGGTCGACGACCAGGAACTCGGTCTTGGTGCACGTCATCCGGGAGAAGGTGCGGACCTCCGTCTGCCAGTCGCCGCGGCTGATGGCGTCGGTGCGCTCGCACTCCACCGCGGCCGCCTCCGGATCGCCCTCGGTCAGGTGGAAGCGGTTGAGCTCGGTCTCGGTGCGGGTCAGGCCGTCGGTGCGGTCGACGGTGGTCCCGTCGGAGAACGTCATCGTCACGACCTGGGTGCGGGTCACGGGGTCCCAGGTGACGACCCGGGTCGCCGGGACGTCGGTCACGTCGAACGGGCTCGGCGGGTCCGCGCGCGGCGGGTCGGTCGGCGCGCCGTCGCGAGCCGGGTCTGCGGGCCGCACTGGGAGCCGGAGCAGGCCGCCCTCGGGGTGGAGGGTGACCGCGACCGGCTCGGGGGAGGGCCACAGCCAGGGCCAGTAGGAGGCCGAGACGGTCAGCCGGACGCGGTTGCCGGCGCCGAAGGCGTGGCCGGTGGCGAACAGCGGGACGGTCACGCGGTACGCGGTGCCGGGCGCCAGCGGCTCCGGGTGCTCGTGGCCGTCCCGGTGGGCCAGGTTCAGCGCGCCGGTGGTGACCAGGCGGGAGGCGCCGTCGGGGGTCACCTCGCACAGCCGCAGCGCCAGCTGGGCGCACGGCCGGTCGGCGGAGACCAGCAGCTCGGCCGCGGCCGGCCCGAGGATCTCCAGCCGCTCCGGCAGCGGCCCGGAGGTGAAGGTGTGCGACCGGCCGTCGTCCGCGCCCTGGTCCCCCGGGCGGCCGGCCAGGTCCCCGAACTGCAGGACGTTGCCCGCCGCCGAGCCGATCGCCAGCGGCGAGCGCAGGACCGCCTCGCTCCCGGTCGCGGTCAGCGCGCCGGTGGTCGGTTCGTGGAGGTGCAGATGCCGGCCGATCAACCGAAAATCGTGCCGCTCCGCGTTCTCCGGCGGCCAGGTCGGTTCGACGACCCAGCGCCCGGGTCGCTCCTCGGCGTCCGAGCCGAACGGCACCGGATCGGGCATCCAGGCCCGGAGCGCGGGCAGTTCTTCATCCTGGTCCGCGTTTTTCCGGAGAAATCGGTCAAACCATTTCAAACATTCGCCGATGAAATCCATCGCGGGCCCGGGGGCCGCCTGGTGCGGATATGTATGTGCCCAGGGGCCGATCAGCCCGTGCACCGGGGTGCCCAGCGGGGTCAGTTCGTCCAGCAGCCGGAACACCGCCCCGCGGTAGGGGTCGGCCCAGCCGCCGACCGCCAGCACCGCGGCCTTGATGCCCGACGGATCCTCGATCACCGAGCCGTGCCGCCAGTAGGCGTCCCGCCGCTGATGGGCCAGCCACGTGGCGATATAGGTCGGGGTGAGCTCCATCCGGCGGAACCATTCCTCGCGCCATTTCGGCCCGACCACGTCCGGGTCCGGCGGCCGCGCGTTGTAGCAGAGCATGGTCGAGGCCCAGGGCAGCGCCTCGGAGGCGACCAGCGAGCCGCCGAGGTAGTGCACGTCGTCGGCGTACCGGTCGTCGGTGGAGCAGACGGTGACAATGCATTTCAGCTGCGGCGGGGACAGCGCCGCGACCTGGAGGCCGTTGAAGCCGCCCCAGGATTTCCCGATCATCGCCACGCTCCCGTCGCACCAGGGCTGCGCGGCCAGCCACTGGAGGATCTGCAGCGCGTCGTCCTGCTCGGTCGGGTGGTACTCGTCGAGCATGATGCCCTCGGAGTCGCCGCTGCCCCGGTTGTCGACCCGGATCGCCGCGTAGCCGGCCGCCGCGAACGCCGCGTGCAGGGTCAGGTCGCGGGCGGCCGTGCCGTCGTTCTTCCGGTACGGGATGTACTCCATCACGACCGGTTGCGGCTCGGCGGCGTCGGCCGGCAGCCATACCCGCGCCGACAGCCGCACGCCGTCGCGCATCGGGATCCAGACATTGCGCAGGACACGGACCGGGTGGCTCATGCGTTCCAAAGTTCCACTCGGAAAGCCCACCGGCCTGCGTGCCTCACCCATTCAGGGTCCTCTTTCTGTGACATTCGGTGTATGACGGACACCAAGGAAGAGGCACAGAAACCGCAGGGGGGCGGTGGGGACGGCGCGGACGGCCAGGACGCCGGCGGCGGCGGACACAAGCGGCAGTTCCCGAGCGCGATGACCGTGCTGGCGATCGTCACCGTCCTGGTGTGGATCGCCGCGTTCTTCATCCCCAGCGGGGAGTACGAGAAGAACGCCGACGGCAACCCGGTGCAGGGGACCTACCACCGCACGCCGTCCCCGCTCACGTTCTGGGGCCGGCTGTCGAACCTGCTGATGTCCCCGGTCAACGGGCTCTACGGGATCCAGGACGCCAAGACCGGCGAGGTGTCCACGCACAACGACGGCTCGCTCTACGGCAGCGTCGGCGTGTTCTTCTTCGTGCTGGCCATCGGCGCCTTCATCACCGTGGTGTTCGCCACCGGGGCCCTGGACACCGGCATCGGCCGGCTGGCGCACAACCTGCGCGAGCGCGGGGCGCTGCTGATCATCGCGATCATGGCGGTGTTCTCGCTGCTCGGCTCGGTCGAGGGCTGGTCGGAGGAGACGCTGGGCTTCTACGGCCTGATCGTGCCGCTGGCCCTGGCCCTGGGCTTCGACCGGATGGTCGCGGTGGCGGCGATCCTGCTCAGCTCCGGCATCGGGGTGCTGTGCTCCACCGTGAACCCGTTCGCGATCGGGGTGGCCTCCTCGGCGGCCGGCATCTCGATCGGCGACGGCATCGTGCTGCGCGCGGTGATGTTGGTGGTGCTGACCGCTTTCACCATCTTCTACGTGCTGCGTTACGCCGGCCGGGTGCGCACCGACCCGGCCCGCTCGGTGGTCGGCTTCCTGCCCGGGGACCGGGAGGTGGCCAAGCAGTCCGCCGACCAGGAGCCGCCGCCGCTCACCGGTGTGCAGAAGGCGGCCCTGATCGTCACCGGCCTGACCTTCGCCCTGATGATCTTCTCGGTCATCCCCTGGGCCTCGGTGATCACCGGCGACGCCGACGCCGCCGCGTACGGCTGGCAGCTGGACTGGTCCTTCCCCGAGCTGGCCGCGCTGTTCCTGCTGGCCAGCGTGGTGATCGGGGTCGTCGACCGGATGAGCGAGGCCAAGCTCACCGGGACCATCATCTCCGGGGCCGGGGACTTCATCTCCCCGGCGCTGGTGGTGGCGCTGGCCCGCGGGATCACGGTGATCATGAACAATGCGAAGGTCACCGACACCGTGCTGCACGCCCTGGAGGGCGCGGTGAACGGCACCACCTCGGCGGTGTTCTCGATCATGGTGTTCCTGGTGAACCTGCCGCTGGCGTTCCTGATCCCGTCCACCTCCGGGCACGCCACCCTGGTGATGCCGATCATGGCGCCGCTGGCGGCGTTCGCGAACGTGCCCAAGTCGCTGGTGGTCACCGCCTGGTGCGTCTCCAACGGCTTCATGAACCTGTTCGTCCCGACCAGCGCCGTCATCATGGGCGGTCTGACCCTGGCCAAGGTCGGCTACGACAAGTACTTCAAGTTCATCCTGCCGTACCTGGCGGTGGTGTTCGTGGCGATCTGCGGCTTCCTCGCGCTCGGCGCGGCCTTCGGCTAGCGGATCCGGCGGTATATCCACTCTGTCCTTATATATAGGGCCTTCGTTCTGGCGGCGAAGGCCCTATGAATTTCCGGGCCGGGATTCGCCGGAACTGCGAGTCCTCCCGCGATCACCGTAAATGTCCTCACCCCAATGGGGGAACCGGCGTTGCTCGGGTAGCGTACGGTCCATGCTCGATCTCTGGCATGGCACTGACGGGGCGGACCGCTTCGATCTGGCCGCGCTGCCCTGGTGGCGTGTCTGCCGGGTGGACGCCGTCGCTCCCGGTGAGGGGCCGGTCCAGGCCTTCCTCGACGACCTGTGCAAAGCGTTCGCCGACCAGGGCCACGAAGTGGGCCGGCCGGCGTCGGTGACCGGCGTGGGCCGGCGCGTCGAGCTGGACGTGCTGCTGGTCCACATCCCGGTGCCGCCCGGCCCCGGCACGCTCCTGGACCGGGTCGAGGAGCAGTACCCGCCGCTCATGGTCAGCCTGCGCCGCACCGGCGACGTGCGCGGCGGCGTGCGCAACCTGGTCGGGGTGTTCGAGGTCGACGAGCCGCTGGCCGGGGCCAAGCACCTGGAGGTGGTGCAGCTGGCCCGGGTGCTGATGGCTCGCGTCGGCGCCCCCAAGACCCTGTTCCTGTACTCCGATCCGGAGACCGGCCGGATCGCCGAGGCCACGCTGTGCACCATGGAGGGCGGTCATCCCTCGATCAGCACCGACGTGGTCCGTGACATACGGGACCGGCTGGTCGCCGTGGCCTGCGCCACCGAGGTCAACGACCGCCTGGACCAGGTGCCGGCCGCGGTCGAGCCGGCCGCCTTCGACGCCGCGCGCTCGCCGCGGGTGCTGGCCGACGCCGGCCGCCGCATGGGCCGGCTCGGCCTGCTGCCGCCGCCGCACCGGGTCACCGACTACGTCTCGGTCGGCATGGCCGCCGCCTACCAGCGCTACCTCGGCATCAAGGGGTTCAGCGAGGGCATGATGTTCGTCTACGACCCCGACCTGCAGGCGCTGGTGGTCACCGCGTCCGGCAGCTTCGAGGTCGACAAGCGGGACCTCAAGCCCGAGGACGTGGTCGTGGTCGACCACCGGCTCGACGCCGGGCGGCTGCGCGTGCTGTCGGTGGGCGGGGCCGGGATGAAGGGCCCGTCGGTGGAGGCATGGGAGGTCTGCTCCCTGATGGCGGCCGCGCCGAGGATCCGGGTCAGCAAGGACGCCAAGGGAATATGGCGCCCCGACCCGAACGGCACCGTGGAGGTCCCGGCCGTGCGCGGCGGACTGCACGCGCACGTCGGCGTCGACGAGGCCGACGAGACCCTCATCGAGAGCATCGCGCCGGACCGCGCCGCCTTTCCCTACGGCTTCGGCTGCGGTACCGACCTGATGGTGGACGTGGCCGCCGCGACCGTGCGGCGCTCGCAGGCGATCAACGACGCCGAGGACGGCCGGTCCTATGTCCGGTGGCCGATGCTGTACCACGGCGAGATGGCGCTGGAGCTGTGGACGCCGGAGGTTCCCGATGAGCCGCTGACCGGCCTGCTCGACCTCTTCGACCCGGCCGGGCGCGCGGCGATCGCGTTCCGGACCGACAACGTGGACCAGCCGGTGTGATGACGAAGCAGACCTACAGCAGAGCCCTGGTGACCGGCGCCTCGTCCGGTTTCGGTGAAGAGTTCGCGCGGCAGCTCTCCGCGCGCGGCACGGCGCTGGTACTGGTGGCCCGGCGCGGGGACCGGCTGGAGAAGCTGGCCGCCGAACTGGGCACCGAGGTCGAGGTGCTGCCCGCCGACCTGACCGATCCGGCCGGGCTGGCCGTGGTCGAGGCCCGGCTGACCGACCCGGCCAAGCCGATCGACCTGCTGGTGAACAACGCGGGCGTCGGCACCTCCGGCTCGTTCCTGAAGCTGTCCGCGCAGAGCGAGGTCGACAAGGTCGCGCTGAACGTCACGGCCTTGATGCGGCTGACGCACGCCGTGCTGCCGCGCATGGTCCAGGCCGGGCACGGCGGGATCCTCAACGTCTCCTCGATCGCCGCGACGACCCCGGTGCCGTGGGCCTCCACCTACGGCGCCACCAAGGCGTTCGTCATGGCGTTCAGCGAGAACCTGAACCGCGAGGTGCGCCGCACCGGCGTGCACGTCACGGGCCTGCTGCCGGGGCCGTCGGCGACGCCGCTCACCGACGAGGGCTTCGACAACCGGCTGCCGCGGATCTTCTGGCAGTCGCCGGAGGCGATCGTGGCGCGCGGGCTGGCGGCGGTCGCGGCGGGCAAGCCGGTGTGCATCACCAGCCGGATGCTGGCGTTCGCGACCGTGACCGGCGGCCGGATGCCGCGCTCGTTCCAGTACCTGATCGGGGACCGGCTGATCGGCCGGGGCCAGTGAGCCGCTCGGCCCGGGCCGGGAGGCCCTGGAACTGAGGAACCGCCGCGGCCGCTGACCCGGTCGCGGCGGCGGGTCCGGGGCACCGCGCGCTACGGCTGCCAGGTCACTCCGAACAGCGCGTAGACCTGGTCGACCAGGGCGCGGCTCTGGCGGCCGTCGAAGTCCTGCGGGTGCTGCCCGGCGGCGAAGGGCGTGAGGTGGATCCGGCCGCAGCCGGCCGGGTTCACGTCGAGCTTGCCGTAGCCGACCAGCAGGATGGTGACCCGCGTTCCGGTGTCCATCGGGCAGCTGTGCAGGCCGGTGGTCGGCACCGGCAGGGCGTTGATCAGGCCGACGACCTTCCCGACCAGCGTCGGATCGGTGCTGCGCAGGGTTCGGGTCTCGGCCTCGGGCAGCGGCCGGGCCGACCGGGCGGGTTGCGCGGGCAGTTTGGATTGGTCGGGCAGCTTGGACTGGTTGGGCAGCTTGGCTTGATCGGGCTGGTCGGACTGGTCGGACTGGTCGGACTGGTCGGACTGGTCGGACTGGTCCGACCGGGCCAGGTCGACCGTGCCGACCTCGACCGCGGTCACGGCCTTGGCCGGCACCAGCGAGTCCGGGCTGCGGACAGGGGTCCAGTCCACCGCGGCGTCCAGGCGGATCACGGTGCGCCCCTGGGCGTCGGACGCCGTGGTGACGGTCAGCGAACCCGGCGACGGCGCCGGACAGGTGAAGATCAGGAAGTCGGGCCCGACCGACGCGCTCCCCCGCCCGGTCAGCTCGGCGCCGCTCGGCGGATGGGCGGCGACCCAGCTCAGGGCCTCGGCCGGGGTCGTGGCGGCGGAGTACCAGCCGACGGCGCGGGCCTGGGTCCCGTCCATCTCCTGGACCGGTGGCCCGGCCAGGTCGGCGGGGACCGGATCGGGGCGTTCGGCTGTCCGCCGGGAGCCCGGCGGCGCCTGGAACGTGGTGAGGATGCGGTCCGCCGCGGCCTGCGCCGCAGCCTGGTTCGAGCTGCTGGTGCTGCCGTCGGCGCCGGGCTTGGTGCCGGCATCGTTGTGCGCCGTGGCGGCGTGCGCGCCGAACCCCGCCGCCACCACCATCACCATCGCGGCCAGCGCGATGCCGATCCAGCCGCGCGCCGCCCGTCGTGCCGTCCTGAGCGAGCTCATGAAAAGTTCGACGGGGCCCGGAACCTTTCGGTTCCGGGCCCCGTCGAGATCCTTCAGCCGTCCGTGGCCGACGGAGTTATTGCTGGCCGCCGATCAGGCCGCCCAGGAAGCCGCCGGGGCCGCCGTCCTGGCCGCCGGGGCCGGTGTTGGGCGGCGGGTTGTTCTGGATCGGCGCCGGGATGTCGCCGGACAGCTCGGGCACGGAGAACTGCTGCGGCGTGGTGCCGGCCAGCGCGCCGTTGACCGCCTGGCCCCAGATCGGCGCGGCCAGGCAGCCGCCGCAGACCTTGTCGTAGGTGGTGCCGTGGATCTTGACGTTGACCAGGCCCTTGTCGTTCGGCTTGGGCGAGACGATGCCGACCCAGACCGCGGCGGCCAGGTTCGGGGTGTAGCCGTCGAACCAGGTCATCAGGCGGCTGTCGTTGGTTCCGGTCTTGCCGGCCGCCGGGCCCTTGAAGTAGGTCCCCACCTTCGTCGCGGTGCCGTGCGTGACCACGCCCTGGAGCATCCCGGTGAGCTGGTCGGTGAGCGAGGGGTCGATGGTCTGGTGGCAGTCGGGGGTGGCCACCGGGTACTGCTTGCCGGAGGTGTCGGTGATCGCGCTGATCGCGGTCGGCTTGCAGTACATGCCGTGCGCGGCGATGGTGGCGTAGGCGTTGGCCATCGCGATCGGCGTCACCTGGTTGGTGCCCAGGGTGAACGAGCCGATCTGCTGCAGCCGCTTGCCGGCGCCGTTGTCGCTGTCGATGGTCAGGCCGGCCGCGGCGGCCAGCCGGGCCGGCTCGCACAGCCCGGTCTGCTCCTGGAGCTTGATGAAGTAGTTGTTCACCGAGTTCCACAGGGCGCTGGTCATGGTCTGCGGACCGGCCTCCTGCGAGGTCTCGTCGGTGGGCTGCCACTTCGGGTCCTGGGTGACGCCCGACGGGTCGTCGCAGACCGTGAACTTGGTCTGCCGCTCGTCGATCTTGTAGTCCAGGTTCTGCACGTACTCCGGGGTCAGGCCCTTCTCCAGGCCGGCCATCGCCACGAACGACTTGAAGGTGGACCCGGCCTGGTAGCCGTTGCCGCCGCCGTGGGTGGGGTCGGCGGCCAGGTTCAGGTAGGTCTGGCCCTCGCCGGTGCCCATGTCCCGGCTCTGCGCCATAGCCTTGATCCGGCCGGTGCCCGGCTCGATCATCGCGATCGCGGCGCCCGGGATGTCGGTGGCCCCCACGTTGTTCTTGATCGCGGTCTCGGCCGCCTTCTCCGTCTTCGGGTCCATGGTGGTCCGGATGGTCAGGCCGCCGCGGTTGAAGAAGGTGGCGCGGTCGGCCTTGGTCTTGCCGTAGATCGGGTTGTTCAGGATCTCCTGCTCGATGTACTCGCAGAAGAAGGCCGAGCTGCCGGGCGCGTAGATGCAGCCGGAGTGCTGCGCCTGGAGGTTCAGCGCCAGCGGCGTCTTCTTGAGCTCCTCGGCCTGCTGCGGGGTGATGTAGTGCACGGCCGGGTCGGCCATCCGGTCCAGCACCGTGTTGCGCCGGTCGGTGGCGGCCTGCGGGTGCTTGGCCGGGTCGTAGGCGACCGGGTTCTTCAGCATCCCGATCAGGGTCGCGGCCTGCGGCACGGTGAGCTGCGCGGCGTGCACGCCGAACCAGCGGTCGGCGGCGGCCTCGATGCCCGAGACGTTCTCGGCGAACGGCACCAGGTTCAGGTAGCGCTCCAGGATCTCGTCCTTGGAGAACTTCTTCTCCACCGCGATCGCGTACTTCAGCTCTCGGATCTTGCGGGCCAGCGAGTTGCCGGTGGCGTCGGCGTACTTGGCCTTGTCGGCCCCGGCCTGGAGCACCAGAACGTTCTTCACATACTGCTGGGAGATCGAGGAACCGCCCTGGTTGGCGCCGGACAGGTCGGCGAAGAAGGCGCGGAAGGTGCCCTTGAGGTCGATGCCGCCGTGCTCGAAGAACCGGGAGTCCTCGGTGGCCACCAGCGCCTGCCAGACGTTGGGGCTGATGGCGTTGAAGGGCACGATCACCCGGTTGCCGAAGTCGCCCCAGACGGTGGCCATCACCGAGCCGTCGGCGGCCAGGATCTGCGAGCGCTGGGGCAGGTCCGGGGTCTTCAGGTCGTCGGGGATGTCCTCGAAGTGGTCCGAGGCGCTCTTGGCGGCCAGGCCCGCGGTGCCCACGAAGGGCAGGGCCATCCCGGCCACCAGCACGCCGGCCAGGGCACTGATCATCAGCAGGCCGAACAGCGCGCGCAGGGGACCGCTGCCGCGGAAGGGCCGGGGCGGGTGCGAAGCCATGGGGGACAGACTACGACCTGTCGCTGTGGACGGGCGGTCGGGTGGCGAACCGGGGCGCGGCCGGGTGCGCCGCGGCGCGGTTCGCCGGGCGGTCGGGGCCTGGTTCGGCCTGGTTCGGCAGTGATTCGGCGGCGATTCGGCCGTGATCGGGGCGTGGCCGGAGTGCGGTCCGGGCGCGGTCCGGGACCAGTACGGGACCGGACTCGGGACAGGGGTCCGGGAGGGGGTCCTGGAGAGGGCTCGGGCGGGCGCCGGGCAGGGGCTCGTACTAGCGCCGCATGTCTGGGCGATCTAGTCACAAAGGACCATAGGAATTGAGTACATCGGGGACTGTTGCGTCCTCGGGATCTTCCGTATTGTGCTGATTGGCTGCCGAGATCGTTCCTTCCACCAGGGCAGACGTCCTCACGGGCGTCGCTCGCGAGACTCGCGAAAGCAGTGCACCGGGCGGTCCGGGTCCGCGGACAGACCGGTGGGGGAGGAAGGGCCGCTGTCGGCTCCGCCGTTGGGGGAGCTCGATCTTTGCGAGAGGACGGCACCGGCGATGAGCTGGGTTGAGGACTGGACCGTTGTGGCGGCGTGCCGCGGCATGGATCCGGATGAGCTGTTCGTGCAGGGAGCGGCTCAGAACCGGGCCAAGACCGTGTGCTCCGGATGCCCGGTGCGCACAGAGTGCCTCGCCGACGCCCTGGACAACCGCGTGGAGTACGGCGTGTGGGGCGGGATGACCGAGCGCGAGCGCCGGGCGCTGCTCCGCCGGCGTCCGGAAGTGCGCTCCTGGCGTCAGTTCCTGGAGTCCGCCAAGGAGAAGTACGAGCGCGGTGGCGAGGTGGTCTGCGAACCTCGGTTCGCCGCCGCCGCGGCGCCGGGCCAGGCCGCCATCCCGCGGCAGCGGGACGAGGCCGGCTCGTTCGGGCGGGCCTGATCCGCCGGGGCCGGTAGCCACCCGGGTCCGCAGGGGCCCGTACCGTCCCGGCCGGCGGTTCTGTCGGCCAGTTCGGTCGGCCAGCTCTGTCGGCCCGACCCGCGCATCGCCCTGGGCCTGATCCGCCCGGGGCCACGTCCCCATCGCCCCGCCCGTACGGCACCCTTAGGCCGGATCCCCGAACAGGCGTTGACGTGCCCGTTCTCCCGAGCGCGCACCGACCCGCACCAGCCCGCACCGACCCGCGCCGGCCCGGCTCAGGGCTGGGCCTGGAGATACTCCAGCTGGGCCCGCACCGACATCTCCGCGGCGAACCGCACCGCGGGGTCCACCTCCGCGTACACCCGGTCCACCACCTCGGCGGCCGTCCGGTCCCCGGCCGCCAGCGCCGCCCGGACCTGCGCCAGCCGCTGGTCGCGGTGCGCGAGGTAGAACTTGACGACGGCGTCCGCGTCGGCCGGCACCGGGCCGTGTCCGGGGAGCACGGTCACCACCTCGGCCGAGGCGGTCAGGGCCCGCAGCCGGTGCAGCGAGTCCAGGTAGTCGGCCAGCCGGCCGTCCGGGTGCGCCACCACGGTGGTCCCCCGGCCCAGCACGGTGTCGCCGGTGAGCACCGCGCGGTCGGCCGGCAGCACGAAGCACAGCGAGTCCCCGCTGTGGCCCGGTGTGGCGACGACGTCCAGCCGCAGGCCGTCCACCTCCAGCACGTCCCCGCCGGTCAGCCCCTCGGAGCCGAGCCGGAAGCGCGGGTCCAGGGCCCGCACCGGCGCGCCGGTGAGCTCGGCCAGCCGCGGCGCGCCCTCGGAGTGGTCGAAGTGCCCGTGGGTGATGAGGATCTGCGCGATCCGCAGCTCCCGCTCCTCGGCGGCCGCGAGCACCGTGCGCAGATGCCCCTCGTCCAGCGGGCCCGGGTCGACGACGATCGCCGCGGCGGCCCCGGGCTCGGCCAGCAGCCAGGTGTTGGTGCCGTCCAGGGTCATCGGGTTCGCGTTCGGGGCCAGCACCAGGGTGGCCCGCTCGGTGCCGGCCTCGGGCCGCAGCCCGGGTGTCATCGGCGGCGGGGTCGTCATCGGTCGGCTCAGAGCTCCCACTCCAGGTGCCACGCACCGTCGGCCCGCTGCCGCACGGTGGCCATGATCGGCTTCAGCGGGCGTCCGGCCGCGGCCCGCACGGCCTGCCCGGCCGTGCCGAACCCGCACAGGTCCCGCAGCGTGCTGCTGGTCGGGGGCAGCATCAGCGTGGTGCCGGCGGCATGGTCGTCGACCGCCTGCCGCGGGGTCAGCCAGACCGTGGTCTCGGACTCCCCCGACACGTCGCGGGTGCGCTGGCCGGCGGGCAGCGCGGCGACGAAGAACGCGGTGTCGTAGCGCCGGGGCTCGAACTCCGGGGTGATCCAGCGGGACCAGGCGCCGAGCAGGTCGGTGCGCAGCACCAGGGAGCGGGCGGCGAGGAACTCCGCCAGTGATGTTTCCCGTGAAACCAAGGCCCGCCGGTCGGCCTCCCAGGCGTCGCCGGTGGTGTCGGCGACCACCGAGTGCTCGTCGGGCCCGGCGAACAGCACCCCGGACTCCTCGAACGTCTCGCGCACCGCCGCGCACAGCAGGGCCCGGGCCTCGGCCTCGTCGCTGCCGAAGCGCGCGGCCCACTCGGCGGCGGACGGACCGGCCCAGGCGATCTCGGCGTCCGCGTCGCGCGGGTCGACCCGGCCGCCGGGGAAGGCGTAGAAGCCGCCGGCGAAGGACATGGACGCGGCGCGCTTGAGCAGGTAGACCTCGGGCGGCCGGTCGGCGCGGTCCCGCAGCAGCACCACCGTCGCCGCGTGCTTCGGCGGCACCGGGGTGAACTCGCCGCGCTCGTAGGCCGCGATCTGGTCGGCCCAGCCCTCGGGTACCGGTGCGCTGAGCCGGGTGCCGGCCGGGGCTATGTACTCGCCGCCCTGCTGCGACATGCCTCCCCTTCCTGCTTCCTGTGGTGCGGTCCGAGTCCGGGTCCGGGACGGCCGGTCGTCGGCCGTCCCGGACCCGGACCTCCTGGCTCGGGCCGGGATCAGACCTCGACGGTCAGCTCGACCTCGACCGGGGCGTCCAGCGGCAGCACCGCCACCCCGACCGCCGAGCGGGCGTGCCGCCCGGCCTCGCCGAAGACCGCGCCGAACAGCTCCGAGGCGCCGTTGACGACGGCTGGCTGCCCGGTGAAGTCCGGCGCGCTGGCGACGAACCCGACCACCTTGACCACCCGCTTCACCAGCGCCAGGTCGCCGATCTCGGACTTGACGGCGGCCAGCGCGTTGAGCGCGCAGCGCTGCGCCAGCGCCTTGGCGTCCTCCGGGCTGACCTCGGCGCCGACCTTGCCGATCATCGGCAGCGCGCCGTCCACCATCGGCAGCTGGCCGGAGGTGTAGACGAGGTTGCCGCTGCGCAGCACCGGGATGTAGGCCGCGACCGGGGCCGCGACCTCGGGCAGCTTCAGGCCGAGCTCGGCCAGTTTCTCTTCGGGGTGGCTCATGTCTTAGGACTCCGTCGTCTTAGGACGCTTCAGGTAGGCGACCAGCTGGTCCGGGTTCGGCCCGGGCACCACCTGGACCAGTTCCCAGCCGTCGTCGCCCCAGGTGTCCAGGATCTGCTTCGTCGCGTGGACTAGGAGCGGCACAGTCGCGTATTCCCACTTGGTCATGAGGCAAGCCTACGGGTGCCGGGTCTACTGGCTCGCGTCGCCGGGCAGCTGCTGGCCCGGCACGTTCCACATCAGACAGCGGATCTTGCGGTCGGCCTGCCAGCCCGAGGGCAGGTCCGAGGCGCCGTTCCACATGTCCTCGCTCGGTATCAGCGCCGCGTACGTGTAGTGGTTGCCCGCCGGGTTCGCCGAGGGCGCGATCAGCCGGTCGGCCCAGCACAGCTCCTGGGCCGCCCGCGAGAGCTCGGCGAGGCCGGGGTAGGGGACCGGGCCGGTGCCGTCCTTGCCGTACTTGCTGAAGGTGGTGTCGACCGTGTCGGTGATGTAGTACACCTCCAGGTCGTGCGGCTTGTCGCAGTCCGCGCCCTGGTAGACCGGCGTCCCGGGGACGAACGGGGGGCCGCTCAGGCAGTTGTTGTAGCTGAAGGACAGCTTGGGGAACTGCGAGCTCGGGCCGCCGAGGGTGAACACCCGCACCCCGTCGGACGCCCGCGCGTCCGCCACGGCCTGGGTCTTCTTGCCCGAGGTGTATCCCGAGGAGTGCCCGGAGAAGTAGCCGCCCCCGCCGGCCGCGCCCAGCGCCACCACGACGGCCGCGGCGACCGGCCACAGCCCGCGGCGCCCGCGGCCCGGGAGCTCGGAGCCCTGGCTGGGCCGGGTCGGGTGCGCCCCGGCCGACATCAGCATCGTGTTCTGGAACTCGGCCTGCCGCGGCGGCAGCACCTGGGTCCCGTCCGAGCCGACCGCGCCGAGCAGGCTGCGGATCTGCGGCCCGGCCAGCCGGCCCTCCGGCGCCGCGGCCAGCATCCCGGACACCGCGGCGGCCAGCGGCCCCTGCACCCGGGTCAGGTACGGCACGTGGTTCAGCACCGCGCCCAGCGTCGCGGCCGTGGTGTCGCGCTCGAACGCGGCGCGGCCCTCTATCGCGTAGTACAGCACAGCGCCGAGCGACCAGATGTCCGACGCGGGCGAGGCCTCGTGCCCGGCCAGGCGCTCCGGCGCCAGGTAGGCCGGGGAGCCGATGACCGCGCCGGTCTTGGTCAGCGTCGGGTCGTCGGCGGCCTGGGCGATCCCGAAGTCGGTGAGCTTGGCCCGGCCGGTGGCGGCGACCATGATGTTCGAGGGCTTCACGTCGCGGTGCACGATCCCGGCGGCGTGCGCGGCCTCCAGCGCCGCCAGCACCTGCCGCCCGAGGTCGGCGACCATCGCCGGGGCCAGCGGCCCGGAGCGGCGCACGATGTCGGCCAGGGTCGGCGCCTCCACCAGCTCCATCACGATGTAGATGGAGCCCTGGTCGTGCACCACGTCGTAGACGGTGACCACGGCCGGGTCGTTCAGCCGTCCGGCGGTGCGGGCCTCGCGCAGGATCCGCTGCTCGAACTCGGCCCGCTCGGCGTCGGTGACACCCTCGCCGAGGCGCATCTCCTTGACCGCCACCGCCCGGCCGATCACCCGGTCCTCGCCGCGCCAGACGATGCCCATGCCGCCGCGCCCGAGCTCGGCCCGCAGCACGTACCGTTCGGCGATCACCCGCTCGCGCGGCGCCAGACGCTCGGTGTCGAGCTCGCCACTCATGCCCCGCCCCCACTCGCCAGGTTCCTGATAACGCCGAGCCTTGCGGTTCCCTACAGTAGCGCCAGGGGCGGTCCGTTCCAGGGCCGAGTTACCGGCGGTTAGTCTGGAGCCATGAGCCAACCCTGGCCGTCCCGCTTCTGGCCGACCCAGTGCCGCCTGCACATCGTGACCGGAAAGGGCGGAACCGGGAAGACCACCGTCGCGGCCGCGCTCGCCCTGGCGCTGGCCGAGGGCGGGGGCCGGGTGCTGCTGGTCGAGGTCGAGGGCCGGCAGGGCATCGCCCAGCTGTTCGACACCGCGCCGCTGCCCTACGAGGAGCGCAGCATCGCCATCGCCCCCGGCGGCGGCGAGGTCTTCGCGCTGGCCATCGACCCGGAGCAGGCGCTGCTGGAATACCTCGACATGTTCTACAAGCTGGGCCGCGCGGGCAAGGCGCTGAAGCGGTTCGGCGCCATCGACTTCGCCACCACCGTCGCCCCCGGCATGCGCGACGTGCTGCTCACCGGCAAGGCCTGCGAGGCGGTGCGCCGCACCGCGAGCGACCGCCCGGGCCGCGCGTTCGCCTACGACGCCGTGGTGATGGACGCGCCGCCGACCGGCCGGATCACCCGGTTCCTCAACGTCAACACCGAGGTCGCCGGGCTGGCCCGGGTCGGTCCGGTGAAGAACCAGGCCGAGGCGGTGATGCGGGTGCTGACCTCGCCGCAGACCGCCGTGCACCTGACCACCGTGCTGGAGGAGATGCCGGTCCAGGAGACCCTGGACGGCATCGAGGACCTGCGCTCGGCCGGGCTGCCGGTGGGCGCGGTGCTGGTGAACATGGTCCGCACCGCGTACCTGGCCACCGGCAAGCGGGCCGCGGTCAGCGCGGCCGCCGAGAAGCGGGTCGCGGCCCTGCTCAAGCCGTACGGGGTGGACACGGCGGAGGCCGGCGCGCTGGCGGTGCTGGGCCGCGAGCACGCGGAGCGGCTGACTCTGGAAGACAATGAGAGGCGCGTGCTGGAGGAGGCCGGGCAACCGGTGGTGGAGCTGCCGCTGATCAGCGACGGCGTGGACCTCGGGGGACTGTACGAGCTGGCCGCGGTGCTGACCGCGGCCGCGGGAGGCCCCGAGGAATGACCGTCACCCCGAAGCACCTGGACGTGGACGGTCTGCTGACCGATCCGGCCACCTCGATCATCGTCTGCTGCGGTTCCGGCGGGGTGGGGAAAACCACTACCGCCGCCGCGCTCGCGCTGCGCGCCGCCGAGCAGGGCCGCGACGTGGTGGTCCTGACTATCGACCCGGCCCGCCGGCTGGCCCAGTCCCTCGGGCTGACCGAGCTCGACAACAACCCGCGCGAGGTCACGGGCATCGAGGGCCCCGGCCACCTGTTCGCCATGATGCTCGACATGCAGCGGACGTTCGACGAGATCGTCGAGAAGCACGCGGACCCCGAGCGCGTCGAGCAGATCCTGACCAACCCCTTCTACCAGTCCCTGTCGGCCGGCTTCTCCGGCACGCAGGAGTACATGGCGATGGAGAAGCTCGGCCAGCTGCGCCGGACCGGCGAGGAGACCGGGAGCTGGGACCTGATCGTCGTCGACACCCCGCCGAGCCGTTCGGCGCTGGACTTCCTCGACGCCCCGAACCGCCTCGGCAGTTTCCTGGACGGCCGCCTGATCAAGGTCCTCATGGCCCCTGCCAAGGCCGGCGGCGGTTTCGCCCTCAAGGTCCTGGCCTCCGGCTTCTCCATCGCCACCATGGCGCTGAACAAGCTGCTGGGCTCGGGCCTGCTGCAGGACGTGCAGACCTTCGTCGGATCGCTGGAGTCCATGTTCGGCGGCTTCCGCCAGCGCGCCGAGGAGACCTACCAGCTGCTCCAGGCCGACGGCACGGCCTTCCTGGTGGTGGCCGCTCCCGAGCCGGACGCGCTGCGCGAGGCCGCGTACTTCACCGAGCGGCTGGCCGCCGAGAGCATGCCGCTGGCCGGGCTGATCCTGAACCGCGTGCACCCGGTCTCGGTGCCCGAGCTGTCCGCCGCGAAGGCGCTGGCCGCGGCCGAGGAGCTGGACGGCGACTCCGCCGACGAGCGGCTGGCCGCGGGGCTGCTGCGGCTGCACGCCGAGCGGGTGCGGCTCGCGGCGCGGGAGCGGCGGCTGGCCGACCGGTTCACGGCGTCGCATCCGGGGGTCGCGGTCGCCGAGATCCCGGCGCAGCCCGGGGACATCCACGATCTGGCGGGGCTGAGGTTGGCCGGCGGGCTGTTGGCGGGGTAGCGGGCGGGGTGGGGCCGGGCTGACTCAGCGGGACCTCAGTGCGACCTCAGCGGGACCGCTGGCTCAGCCGCTCGACGTTGGTCAGCACCACGGCCCGGGCCTCCAGCCGCAGCCAGCCGCGGCCCGCGAAGTCCGCCAGCGCCTTGTTGACGGTCTCCCGCGACGCCCCGACCAGCTGGGCCAGTTCTTCCTGGGTCATGTCGTGCGCGACGTGGATCCCGTCCTCGGCCGGCGTCCCGAACCGGGCGGACAGGTCCAGCAGGGCCTTGGCCACGCGGCCGGGCACATCGGAGAACACCAGGTCGGACATCGAGTCGTTGGTCCGCCGCAGGCGCCGGGCGATGGCCCGCAGCAGGGCCCGGGCCACGTCCGGCCGGCTCGCCAGCCACGGTGTGAGCTCGTCGGAGCTCAGGCCCAGCAGAGTGGAGTCGACAAGGGCGGTGGCACCGGCCGAACGCGGTCCCGGGTCGAACAGCGACAGCTCGCCGAACATCTCGCCGGGGCCGAGCACCGCGACCAGGTTCTCGCGCCCGTCGCCGCTGGTGCGGCCCAGCTTGATCTTCCCCCGAAGCACCACGTACAGCGAGTCGCCGGGGTCGCCCTCGTGGAACAGGAGCTCACCTCGGGCCAGCTCGATCTCGTTCATGGAGGCGCGCAGGGAGGCCGCGGCGTCCTGGTCGAGCGTGGCGAAGAGGGGCGTACGGCGCAGTACGTCGTCCACGGGTTTCTCCTCTTAATGGCAGTGCTGTTCCGAAACCAGTGTGACGCAGGGAGCGCCTGCGCAGCACGCCGGGTCCGGCTATCGTGCGATGTCCATTAGACCGTATGAGTAGTCAACTCCACGAAAGCGTCCGCACCAGAGCATCGAGCGCGCGGGGGTAGGCCGCCTCGCTCGGGGAGCCGAAGCCGACCACGATGCCTTGTGGCTGGTCAGCGGCCCTTGCGAAGCGGTCCCTCGCACTGGTGTCCCACAGTCCGCCGAGCCCTTCCAGCTCGAGTCCGAAGCCGGCGGCCCGCGTGACGACCTCCTCTTCACCCATCCCGGCCGGCTCCAAACGGATCAGGGCGTGCAACCCGGCCGCGATCCCGCCGAGCCGGAACCCGGCCGCCGGGCGTCCGGCCTTGGTGCGCAGCCGCTCGGCCAGCAGATCGCGCCGGCGGCGGTAGCGCAGGCGGGAGGCGCGGATGTGGCGGTCGTAGTCGTGGGAGGCGATGAACTCGGCGAGCGTCACCTGGCCCAGCGCCTCGGACTGGTGGTCGGCGTGCCGCTTGGCCCGGACCACCGGGCCGAGCAGCGGCTCGGGCAGCACCATCCAGGCCAGGCGCACGCCGGGGCCCAGGGTCTTGGAGGCCGTGCCCAGGTAGACGGTGCGATCGGGCAGCCGGCCCTGCAACGCGCCGACCGGCTGCCGGTCGTAGCGGAACTCGCCGTCGTAGTCGTCCTCGACGACGTAGCGCCGTCCTTCGCGGGCCCACTCCACCAGGGCCTGGCGGCGGGCCGGGTGCAGCGTCGACCCGATCGGGTACTGGTGGCTCGGGGTGACCACCACGGTCTCGACCGCGCGATAGCCGCGGCCGGCGAGCAGGGCGACGCAGGCGCCGTCGTCGTCCACCGGCAGCGGGACCACTTCCGCGCCGGCGTTCCGGACCACCGCGTGGAACAGCGGTATATAGGGGTCCTCCATCGCGACGGCGCCGCCGAGCACCTGGCCCAGCAGCGCCAGGCCCTGCACCGCGCCGGAGACGATCACGATGTGCTCGGGGTCGGCGAGGACGCCCCGGGTGCGGCCGAGGTATTCGGCCAGCGCCCGGCGGAGCTCGACGCGTCCGCGCGGGTCGCCGTAGCCGAACACGTCGGACGGGGCGGCGTTCAGGGCCCGGCGGGCCGCGCGCAGCCAGGCCTCGCGGGGGAAGCGGGACAGGTCCGGGGTGCCGGGGCGCAGGTCGTGGGGGAGGCGCCGGGGTCCGTCCGGCGTGGTCGGCCGGGTGGAGGTGGCCGGCCTGGCCGGCGCGGTCGGTCCGGTCGCTCCGGCCGGCGCCCTGTCCGCGTCCGCCTCGCCCTGCCCGGCCAGCGCCGCGACGCGGGTCCCGGACCCGCGCACCGCCACCAGGTGTCCTTCGGCGACCAGCTGGTCATAGGCCGCCGACACGGTGCCGCGCGCGACCCCGAGCTCGACCGCGAGCGTCCGCGTCGACGGCAGCCGGGCCCCGGCGGCCAGCCGGCCGTCGCGGATCGCCTCGCGCAGCGCGTGTTCCAGGCCGACCCGGCGCCCGGAGGCCGGGTCGACCGCCAGGTGCAGGTCGACATCCAAAGTGGACCAATATTCAGTCATCGGATTGGATCCTAACAGCGGTCCACATCCGGCCTATCGTCATAGGCATGACAACGAACACGGAGACCACGAAGACCGCCGAATACGTGAAGCCCGCCGTCCGCCTCGCCGTCGACGACCTGGCGCCGAAGATCGCCAAGGCGATGAACGGCCTGGAGCGGGCCGCCACCGAGGGCATTCTGGAGAAGCCGCTGCGCGAGCTCGTGAAGCTGCGGGCCTCGCAGATCAACGGCTGCGTGTACTGCGTCGACATGCACTCCCGCGACGCGGTGGCCGGCGGCGACGCCTGGCGCCGGATGAACCTGGTCGCGGTCTGGCGCGAGGCGCCCTACTTCACCGCCCGCGAGCGCGCCGCCCTGGCGCTGACCGAGGCCATCACCCGGCTGGCCGACGGCGAGGTGGCCGACGCGGTGTGGGACGAGGCCGCGTCCCACTTCAGCCCCGAGGAGCTGGCCGAGCTGATCTGGCAGATCGGCATCATCAACCTGTGGAACCGGCTCGGCGCGACCGCCCGGCCGTGGGAGCTCTCCGGCGGCGCCGAGGACTAGCCGGTCGGTCGGCGAACCGGCCGGCCGACCAGTCGGCCCGCCAGTCAGCAGACCGGCCGACCGACCGACCAACCAGCCACCTAGTCAGCCGGCAGCCGACCGGCCGGGCTCAGCGGCCGCCAGCCGTGACCAGCCCCGACTCGTAGGCCAGCACCACCGCCTGCGCCCGGTCGCGCAGCCCGGTCTTGGTGAGGATCCGCGACACGTGGGTCTTCACCGTCTGCTCGGCCACCACGAGTTCGGCCGCGATCTCCTGGTTCGACAGCCCGGCCGCGACGTGGCGCAGCACCTCCACCTCGCGCGGGGTCAGGGCCCGCACAGCCTGCGGCGCGGCGCGCCCGGCGGGGCGCCGCGCCGCGAAGTCGGCGATCAGCCGGCGGGTCACCGAGGGCGCGAGCAGCGCGTCGCCGGCCGCCACCACCCGCACGCCGTGGACCAGGTCCGCGGCCGGGGCGTCCTTGAGCAGGAAGCCGCTGGCACCGGCGCGCAGCGCCTCGTAGACGTAGTCGTCGAGGTCGAAGGTGGTCAGCATCAGCACCCGCGGCCGCTCCGGCCCGTCGGCCAGGATCCGCCGCGTCGCCTCCAGGCCGTCCAGGACCGGCATCCGCACGTCCATCAGGACCACGTCCGGGTCGTGCTCCGCCACCGCGGCGACCGCCCGCTCGCCGTCGGCGGCGTCCCCGACCACATCGATGTCGGGCTGGGCGTCGAGCAGCGCGCCGAAGCCGGCCCGCACCATCGCCTGGTCGTCGGCGATCAGCACCCGGATGCTCATGCTCCCCGCTCCAGCGGCAGGGTGGCGACGACGGCGAAGCCGCCGTCGGGGGTCGGCCCGGCCTCGAACTCGCCGTGGACCAGCGTCACACGCTCCCGCATGCCCGCGATTCCATGACCGCCACCCTCCAGGGCGCCGCCGTCACCCGATCCGGTCCCCGCGACCGACCGGTCCGCTCCGGCGGTCGCGGGCCCGTTGCGCACTTCTAGCCATACGGCACCCTTCACTCGAGCCACCCGCACCAGTACCTCGGCGCCGTGCGCATGGCGCCGCGCGTTCGACAACGACTCCTGCACGACCCGATAGGCCGCGACGCCGGCCAGTGGCGGCACATCCATCAGCTCTCCCGAGGTCTCCAGCCGCGCCCCGGCCTCCTCGGCCAGCGCGGGTACATCGGCCAACCCCGGCTGCGGAGCCGTGTCGGCCTTCGCCGAGTCCGAGCGCAGCAGTCCCAGGATCTTTCGCATGTCGTTCAGCGCTTCCCGGGAAGCGGCACTGATGGAGCGGAACTCCGCGGCGGTCTCCGGGCTCTGTCCCGGTATCCGGTAGGGCGCGGTCTCGGCCTGCACGGCGATCAGCGACATGTGGTGCGCCACCACGTCGTGCAGCTCCCGGCCGATGCGTGCCCGCTCCTCCAGCATCATGCGGTGGGTCTGCTCGGTCTCGGTGCGCTCCTCCTGCACCACCAGGGCCTTGCGCGTGGCGTGCAGGTAGCGGAGCAGTTCCAGGCAGCCGATGGTCAGGACGCACTCGCCGACCACGGCGGCCAGCGCGGTCATGCGGTCGGGGTTCAGCACCGCCAGGACCAGCGTGACCATGGCGTACACGGTCGCCATCTCGACGGTGCGGCGCCGTCCGGCCTCGTGCCCCGCCGCCGCCAGCACCGCCAGGACGCTGACCTGTGCCGAGAACGTCAACGGCTCGCTCATCGGTGACGTGATCAGCAGCACCGAGCCCAGGACCCCGATGAGCACGCCGCCGAAAGCGGCGCGCGGGTTCCGGCGGAACCACAGCATCGGGATCGGCCGGACCACGACGATCGCGATCTGGAGAACCTGCAGCTGGCGGGAGTCGAAGCTCCGGCCGTATTCCGGAGGCAGGTCGGTACAGCCGAACAGCGCCAAGGCCAGCACCGTCGCGACGACGATCTTGGCTTCAGTGCCGCTGCGGAAGGCGAAGTAGCGCAGGAATCGCTGCGCTGTCCGCGCTCCCCCGGTCACAGTGCTCATTGTTCTGCCTCCCCGGCCAGACGTGAATATCCGATGCCGAAGACGCTAGGGTCCACGACCGTCGTCGCACGTCACACCGGGGAGCCAAACCGCATGTGCTACCGGGGTAGGGGGTGTTCGAGCAGAGTGTGTCAGGGCAGGGGGTGCGGGTCCGAGGTCAGCTCCGCTCGACGACGTCCATCTTCGTCACCGCCAGCACCGCCACCAGGAGCACGATGATCCCGAACAGCACCAGGCTCACCGGCCCGGTGCCCCAGGCCAGGCCGCCGCGCTGGGTCGAGACCCCCATCCAGTCCGCGAACGAGGCGCCGAACGGCCGCGTCGCCACGTAGGCGAACCAGAACGCGAGCACGCTGTTCAGCCCCAGCTTGGAGCCCACTGCCGGCACCGCGAACAACACCGCGAACAGCACGCCCGAGGAGAAATACCCGAGCTTGAGCGAGGTCGCCGTCAGGTCGCCGACCGCGGTGCCCAGGGCGAACGTCGTGACCACGGTCAGCCAGTAGAACAGCTCGCGGCGCGGGGTGGTGATGCTGTGGATCGACAGCGTCCCCTCCACCCGGAACCACAGAACGAAGACCGCCGCGAGCGCGACCGCGAAGAACGCCGTCGAGACCGCGTAGGGGATGCCCAGGGCGACGTGCAGCACGTCGGCGCACATCGTGCCGAAGACGCTGACCATCACCACCGCGGACCAGTAGATCCAGGCCGAGTACCGCGGCGCCTTGAACTGCACCCACAGCGTCCCGGCGAGGATCAGCCCGGCCAGCACCACCATGATCTTCGGATCGTAGGTCTTGTTGAAGAAGTCCGAGGTGGTCTCCCCCATCCCGGTGGTCAGGACCTTCGTGACCCAGAAGATCAGCGTGACCTGCGGTACCTTGCCCGCCGCGGCGGAACCGGCGGCCGCTGTCCGACTCCCGGGGCCGGCCAGTTGCTCAGTCGTCATATCGGCCGAGCATGGCAGAGCTCCGGAGCCCGTGTCCGGGGTTGTCGGAAAACTGTTACAGGATGTAGCAGAAACCCTCAGCCGCGCGGGATCCAGCGCGCCCCCAACTCCTCGTCGCTCGGCGGCGGACCCGGCATCTCCCCGCGCGCCGCCTCCGGGTGCAGCGCGTCGAAGTGCATGGCCAGATAGCGGTGGCGCAGCTCCCTGGTCCGCTCCGGGCTCGGCCCGGTGACCGCCGTCAGCTGCTCCAGCAGCATCGCGATGTCGGTGAACGCGAAGTCCGGGCGGACGGCCTCGGCGGCCCGCGCCCGGTCCAGGATCTGCCCGGCCAGGTCCACGGCCCGCGTCGTCTGCTCGAACATCGCCGGGGTCGGCGTGAAGGTGCCCGCCAGGTTCACGGTCAGCGCGTGCACGTCGGCGTCGACCACGGCCGTCACGAAGTCCGTGAACGTCTCCCAGGGCCCGGCGCCGGAGTCCAGGGCCGCTTCGGCGCAGGCGATGTACCTGGCCAGGCCGTCCGCGCACAGCGTCTGGAGCAGCACTTCTTTGCTCTCGTAGCGCCGGTACAGGGCGCTGATGCCCACGCCGGCCTCCTTGGCGACGGCGGAGATCGGGGCCGAGGGATCGGCGACGAAGACCTCGCGCGCGGCGCGCAGGATCGCCTCGTCGTTGCGGTTGGCCTGGGCCTTGCGGCCGGACAGCGGTCCGGTGCGGGCGACGCCGGCGTGCGGGGGGTTCGGCACTTTCGACGGATTCGGCATGGCTCCAGGGTAGCAGTTGAACGGAATGGTTCGTTCCGCTATTCTGGAACCAGAACGGAACAAGGGATTCCGTTCCACAAAGGAGACCTCCATGAGCGCCGTGCCCACGACCACGCAGCAGCCCGCCTCCCAGGAGCCGCGGATCCGCCCCTTCCGCGTCGAGATCCCGCAGTCGGCGCTCGACGACCTGGCCGAGCGCCTGGACCGGGCCCGCTTCACCGACGCGCTCGACGGCGCCGACGGCGAGTACGGCACCGCGGTGTCCCGGGTCCAGCGGCTCGCCGCCTACTGGCGCGACGGCTTCGACTGGCGCGCCTTCGAGGCGCGGCTGAACGCCTACCCGCAGTTCCTCACCGAGATCGACGGCCAGGACATCCACTTCCTGCACGTGCGGGCCGAGGCGCCCAACGGCACGGCTCTGCTGCTCACCCACGGCTGGCCCGGCTCCCAGGCCGAGTATCTGGACGTGATCGCCCCGCTGACCGCGGCCGGCTACGACCTGGTGATCCCGGCGATCCCCGGATACGGCTTCGCCGGACCGACCACGGCCCGCGGCTGGAACCTGCACCGCACGGCCCGCGCGTGGGTCGAGCTGATGGCCCGCCTCGGCTACGAGCGGTACGGCGCGGTGGGCAACGACGGCGGCTCGATGATCTCCCCGGAGGTCGGGCGGCTGGACCCGGAGCACGTGGTCGGCGTGCACGTCACGCAGCTGTTCTCGTTCCCGTCGGGCGATCCGGCGGAGCTGGCGGACCTGAGCCCGGAGGAGCAGAAGGCCATCGAGACCCTCCAGTGGTTCTGGGAGAACATGGGTGCCTTCAACCAGCTCCAGTCCCAGCAGCCGCAGACCCTCGCGCACGCGCTGGCCGACTCGCCGGTGGGCCTGCTCGGCTGGAACGTCCAGCTGCTGCCGGAGAACCTCGACGACGACTTCGTCCTGGCCAACGTCGCGACCTACTGGCTGACCGGGACCGCCGGCTCCGCGCTCCGCTTCTACCGGGAGATGGCCCTGGACCAGGAGAAGGCCGACGGCCCGACCACGGTGCCGACCGCGCTGGCCGGCTCGGCGAACGACTTCTACGGCATCCGCCGCTTCGCCGAGCGCGACCACGCGAACATCGTGCGGTGGAACGTGTACGAGACCCCCGGCCACTACACCGCGCACCAGGCCCCCGAGATGCTAGCCGACGACGTCGTGGAGTTCTTCGACGGCCTGCGCTGACGCCGGCTCGGCGCCGGACAGCGAGACCGACCGGGTCTCTCGCGCGAAGTACAGGGCCACGACGGTCACCACGGCCGCCAGCCCCAGGTACAGCGAGAGCCATCCGGCGGTCTTGCCGCCGTTGTGCTCCAGGATCGCCACCGCGATCAGCGGGGCCGGGGCGCCGGCCGCGACCGAGGCCACCTGGTACCCGATCGAGGCGCCGGAGTAGCGCACGCCGGTCGGGAACAGCTCGGCGAAGAAGGCGGCCTGCGGTCCGTACATCAGACCGTGGAAGGCCAGCGCCACGGTGACGGCCAGCACCGCCAGCGGATACGACTTCTGATCCACCAGCGCGAAGAAGATCGGCGTCCACACCCCGATCCCGATCGCCCCGGCCAGGTACACCGGCCGCCGGCCGACCCGGTCCGACAGCGCCCCGGCCAGCGGGATCAGCACCGTCTCGATGGCCGCGCCGATCAGCACCGCGTCCAGGCCGAAGGACTTCGGCAGCTTCAGGTGCTGGGTGATCCAGGTGACCGAGAAGGTGGCGACTATATAGAAGGAGATGTTCTCGGCCATGCGGGTCCCGAAGGCGATCAGGATCTCGCGCCAGGAGGTGCGGAAGACCTCCACCACCGGCAGCTTGGGCGGCGCGGTCTCCTTCTTCGCCTGGGCCGCGCGGAACGCCTCGGTCTCGTTCAGGGTCCGCCGCACCCAGACGCCGACCAGCAGCAGGACCGCCGACAGGCCGAAGGCGACGCGCCATCCCCAGTCCAGGAACGACTTCTCGCTCATGTTCTCGGACAGCAGGATGATGACGCCGGTGCCCAGCACCAGGCCGAGCGGCGCTCCGGCCTGCGGCCAGGAGGCCCAGAACCCGCGCCGCGCCTGGTCCCGTTCGGCGACGATCAGGACCGCGCCGCCCCACTCGCCGCCGAGGGCGAAGCCCTGCACCATGCGCAGCGTCGTGAGCAGGATCGGCGCCCACACCTGGATGGAGTTGTAGGAGGGGACGAACGCCATACCGGTGGTGGCCACCCCCATGATGACCAGGCTCACCAGCAGCGTCTTCTTGCGCCCGATCCGGTCGCCGACGTGCCCGAAGACGATGCCGCCGATCGGCCGCGCGGCGAACCCGAGCGCGTAGGTGAGGAACGAGAGCAGGGTCGCGGTCAGCGGGTCGCTCTTGACGAAGAAGACCTTCGGGAACACCACGGCGGCCGCGGTGCCGTAGAGGAAGAAGTCGTACCACTCCAAGGTGGTTCCGACCATCGAAGCGCCGACGACCTTCCAGGTGCTGTCGTCGGCGCTTCTGGCTGGGGGTGTGGGAACAGTCTCGGAAGGCGTCATGCAGGGTACGATGCGGCCGAAAAGCCCGCTGTGATATGGGTCACTGGGCCACAGTCGCCTGCGGTGTCGTGTCGGTGGCCGACACCGGCGGCACTATTGCGGCGTCGCGCCGTGGCACGCGTCAGCCCCGGTCCTCCTGGTGGAGGACCGGGGCTTCGGCTTCGTGCGGGGTCGGGATCGGTCAGGCCTCGGCCGGCACCAGCGAACCGTCGGCGGATCCGGCCTCCGTGCCGGGCTCGGTACCGGCCTCGGTGCCGGGCTCGCCGTCGGCCGGCGCGACCGGGGTCTTGGAGTCCCGGAGCACCACGAACGACACGACCGCGGCGGCGATCACCCCGACGGCGCCGGCGACGTAGGCCACGGACGCGGCGTGGGTGAAGGCGTTCCGGGCTGATTCGAGCAGCACGCTGTTATTGGTGCTGTGCGCGACCCCGACCGCCTCTCCCAGGGAGTGCCGTGCGATCCCGGTGACGTCGGCCGGCATGCCGGCGGTGAACCGGCTGGTCACCACGGTGCCCATGACGGCCACGCCCAGGGCGGCGCCGGTCTGCTGCACGGTGTCGTTCAGCGCCGAGCTGACCCCGGCGTGCTCCGGCGGCACCGCGCCCATGATCGCGGTGATCGCGGCCGGCATCGCCAGCCCGGAGCCCGCGCCCAGCAGGAACAGGCCCACGAACAGCTTGGTCAGCCCGTCGTCGACGCCCAGGTCCGCCAGGATCCCGAAGGCCACCGCGCAGATCAGCAGGCCGGACACCATCAGCGGGCGGTTGCCGAGCTTCATGCCCAGGCCGGCGCCCAGGGTGTTGAAGATCAGCGCCGCGATCGCCAGCGGGATGAAGCACAGCGAGGCCTTCAGCGCCGAGTATCCGAGCACGAACTGCAGGTACTGCGTCATCACCAGCAGCAGGCCGCCGTTGCCGATCTGCACCAGGGCCAGGGAGAACGAGCCGCCGGAGAAGTTCCGCTGCTTGAACAGCTGCAACGGGACCATCGGGTGGGCGATCCGGGTCTCCCAGATCCCGAAGGAGACCAGGGCCACCACCGCGACCGCCAGCGCGCCCAGGGTGCCCGGCCGGACGAAGCCCTTGGGGAACTCGATGATCACCCACACCGCCGAGGTCAGGCCGACGATCGACAGGATCGCGCCCAGCGGGTCGGGCTTGCGCCACGGGCCCTTGGACTCCGGCATCAGGATCACCGCCGAGACGATGGCCAGCGCCGCGATCGGGATGTTGATCAGGAACACCGAACCCCACCAGAAGTGGCTGATCAGGACGCCCCCCAGCACCGGCCCGCCGACCAGGCCGACCATCGCGACCACGGTCCACGCGGCCATCGCCTTGCGGCGCTCGGCCTCGTCGGTGAACACGGTGATCAGGATCGACAGGGTGCTCGGCATCAGCAGCGCGCCGCCGAGGCCCATCGCCACCCGGGCGGCGATCAGCTCGCCGGGGTTGCTGGCCAGCGTGGCCACCGCCGAGGCGACGCCGAACACTGCCAGGCCGATGATCAGCACCCGGCGCCGCCCGAACCGGTCGGACAGGCTGCCGGTGGTCAGCAGCAGTCCGGCGAACACCAGGATGTAGGAGTCCAGGACCCACTGGATGTTCTGCGCGCTGGCGTGCAGCGACTCGGTCAGCGACGGCACCGCGACCGTCAGCACCATGTTGTCCACGACCAGGACCAGCGTCGCCAGGCACAACACGATCAAGATGAGCCAGCGCCGGGCGCCGGTCATGTTCTCGGACATGTCCCCTCCTCCTGTGCCGGCCCGCGCAGGCCGCGCACACCGTTCGCATCTGCGCACAGTGTGCGCTGTCGATGGGAACACCGTACGCCGAAGCGAACGGTGTGCGCAAGTGCGAACGGCGTGCGCATTCTTCGGCTACAGTGGAGGTATGGAGCAGCACCCCCTCTGGACCTGAGGAAAGCTCATGAACATCGACGCCGACGCTGCGGACGAGGCCC
Source organism: Catenulispora yoronensis (assembly GCF_039531695.1). Lineage (NCBI taxonomy): Bacteria > Bacillati > Actinomycetota > Actinomycetes > Catenulisporales > Catenulisporaceae > Catenulispora > Catenulispora yoronensis. The sequence continues at coordinate 43,500 of NZ_BAAAQN010000013.1, read as the reverse complement.
CGCCCAAGGCGCCTCCCGCCTCGGTCTGGACCCGCCCCCAGCGGCGCCAGAAGGAACAGCTGACCCGCGAGCGGATCGTCGCCGAGGCGATCCGGCTACTGGACGCGGACGGCTTGGAAGCCCTGAGCATGCGCACCCTGGGGCAGCGGCTCGGAGCCGGGGCGACCTCCCTGTACCGGCACGTGGCCAGCAAGGACGAGCTGATCGAGCTGGTGGCCGACGAGATCTACGCCGAGATGGAGGTCCCGGAGATCTCCGATCCGGCGTCCTGGCGCCTGGCCGTGCACGCCGTCGCGCACACGCTGCGGGCCGCCGGGCTGCGGCACATGTGGCTGGGGCAGGTACTCGGCCAGGTCGGCATGACCTATGTGGGCCCGCATGTGGTGGACGTGACCTCCCGCAGCCTGGCGATCCTCACGACCGCCGGCTTCTCCATGGAGGAGGCGACCAAGGCGATGGGCACCGTGTCGTCCTATGTCCTGGGCGCCACGACCGCCGAGGCCGGCTGGCTGATGGCGTTGCGCCGCAACGGATACGAGGAACGGGACTGGCTGACGATCATCGGTCCGACGGTCATGGAGTCCGCCGCGGACAGCGGCCTGACGGACTTCTACCTGGAACAGCTGAAGCGGGATCCGGAGCAGGTACGCGTCGAGAACTTCGACTACGGGCTCGTCCTCATCCTGGACAGCCTCCAGGCCCGCCTGACCGCCCGGCTCGCCGACCAGGCGAACCAGGAGTCTGAGACGCTGCCGGGCCGGTGACCAGCAGGCTTCCGGAATGGACGATGAGTTGCCGCAGTTGCCCCACAACCGTACGAGAACGGCCTGCCCGAACGGCTCGGGCTGAGCCAGGGGTCTGATGCTCTACTCTCAAAGCCCTGGTTCGGTCGGGGCTTCCTCGCCGACTACAGCACCACGCGCCCAGGCGATTTCGCCTTGCTGGACAACGAGAAGGCGTGGTCGGTCCCGCTGATCGTGAAGCACTTCCCGTCCGAGCTGCGCGCCGCGCTGGTGCGGATGCACCAGAACCGGGACCGGTTGTTGGAGCTGATGCTGCGGCTGCCGCGCGCGGTGTGCCATCTGGACGTGTGGCCGAACAACGTGATCCGCCGGGCCGACGAGGCTATGGAACTGGCTGATCTGGTGGGGCTGTGATGCCGAAGGTGTCGGCGAGCACCTTGCGGACCTCGTTCTCGTCGGCGAGTTCGTGGCGGGTCGTGGTGCCATCGGCGTGGGTCTCGGTCAGAGTGCGGCCGTCGAGGCTGAGCACCCGGTCCGGCAGGGTGCGCGTGGCGAAGCGCCGGGTGCTGAACGGAGACTTGGGGTTCGTGGCGATGTGCCAGTTGACGACCTCGAAGTCCGGAGCCAGGAACGGTTCGACGGTGAACTCGTACTGGTCCCGCCATTCCCCGTTCTGGAAGGCCTGAAGAGTCCAGGACTCCAGCGGGCCGTCAGGGGTCGTCGCCACTGTCAGCCGGTGGTGGCGCGGGTGGTCCAGGACGTCGGCCGGCGCCAGCGGAATCGGGTCGAGCAGTGCGCCGGCGTTGCCGAAGCCGACATCGGCGAGGTAGCGGTTCGGATCCCCCGGAGCGTGGACGAGCATCAGCATGTGGGTGCGCGGCCGGACGTCGCCCGGGCTGGCGCCGACGCGGACCCGGGCGGCGAGCAGCGTCACCCGGAAACCGAGTGCGCGCAAGGCGGCGGCGAACAACGAGTTGTGTTCGTAGCAGTAGCCGCCACGGGTCGGGCTGTGGACCAACTTCGCCAGCAGATCGTCGATCGCCAGGGACGGCACCTTGCCGCGCAAGGGATCGAGGTTCTCGAACGGGATCGCGTAGATGTGTGCGCGTTGCAGAGCCCTGAGTGTCGCGGCTGTCGGGGAACGGTCGCCGCCGTAGCCGATGCGGGCGAGGTAGGCGTCGAGATCGAAATCCACCCGATCAACGCTACCGGAGCGGGTCGCTGTCGCCATGGGCGCCGCTCAGCGCCGCGACGGCCGCCGCGCAGAATCGTTCTGACAGAAATAGTGGAACGGAGTATTCCGTCCGGCGAGTGCCGAATGATCGGCCATTCGCCCACCCGATTGCTACGCCGAGCATAAAAATGCCCCGAGGGTAGGATTCTGTCGTGATCGAACCGTCGCTCGGCTTGCGCGAATCCAAGAAGCGCCAGACTCGGCGGGCGATCTCCGAACACGCCACCCGGCTGTTCGTCGCCCGCGGGTTCGAGGCGACGACGATCGCCGAGATCGCCGCCGCGGCCCGAGTCGCGAAGAAGACCGTCACGAACTACTTCCCGCGCAAAGAGGATCTGGCGCTGGATTTCCACGAGGAGTTCATCGGCAGCCTGGCCGAGGTGGCCCGCGCACGTCCGGCGGGCACTTCGGTCCTGGCGGCGCTTCGCGCCCGCCATCGTGAGGACGTCTTCGCCCGGGCTGCCTTCGCCGGGTTCCTCGACCGTGCCGTCTCGACCATGATCGCCGAAAGTCCGACCCTCATCGCTTGCCTGCGGGACTTGCACGAGCAGCGGGAAGCGGCGCTCGCCGAAGCGCTGGCGGCTGATCGAGGCGAGAGCAGTCTCCCGGCTCGGGCTGTGGCGGCCTACTTCGCGGCGGCGCACCGGGTTCTCTTTCAGCGCGTCCAAGAGCTGACGCTTGGCAGCACACCGCCCGATACGATCGCGATCCTCGTCACCGAGGAGGCCCGGCAAGTCTTCGACTTGCTGGAGCCTTCCTTCGGGGACTACGGAGCCTGATCGTCTCCGGCGCGGATGCAGGATGCAGGATGCGGATCGGCGGACCGCGAGCCGCGAGATACGAGACGTGTGATCAGACTCCGACTCCGCGCTGCACCCGCATCAGATACTCCTTCCGATCCAAGGGATTCGCGTCCCAGCGCGCCCGCTCCGGAAATTCGGCGCCGCTGACCGGGGCGAAGTGGTCGAACGCCGACTCCAGCACGCCCTCACCGCCGGTGAGCCCGGGGATCCGTTGGCCGAGCGCGTGCACCCGCGCCGCCGGGACGCTGCCCTCCAGCACCGCCGACCCGGCGGCCACGGTGGTCGAGTCCGGGACCGCGCGGAACGCCGCCAGCGCCGGCAGCACCGTGCCGAGCAGCTCGGCCGGCAGTTCCAGGCGGAACCGGTGCACCGGTTCGCAGACCCGCGTCCCGGCCTGGGCCACCGCCGCCATCAGCACCAGCGGAGTCAGGGCGCGGAAGTCCCCGGCGGTGCTCGACATGCTCTTGTCGAAGGTGGCGTGGGCATGGCTCTGCCGGGCCCAGTAGCCGGTGCGGGTCACGGTGACCGCCGCGTCGGGGATCTCCCATCCGTGCCGGCCCGAGGTGAGCGTGGCGCGCACCGTCTCCTCGATCGCGGTCAGGAAGGCCGGTGGCAAGGATCCGAGTTCGATCTCCAGCGAGAAGCTCACTCCCGTGCCGAGCGGCGCCGGGGCGACGCGGAGGCCGAGCGTGGCCAGGAAGGGATTGTCGCCGGTCTTGATCACATCGAGGGCTTCGCCGGTGCCGACGATCCGTTCCACGCAGATCGGCGTCGTCTCGTGGAACTGCACGGCGACGCCGAACTCCTCGGCGAGCGTCGTTTGGATGACCTCCTTCTGGACCTCGCCGTACAGGGACAGCGAGGTCTCCGCGCGGGCCTTGTCGTAGCGCAGCCCGATCAGGGGGTCCTGTTCCGACAGCTGGGTCAGCGCCGAGAACATCGGGCCCCGGTCGGCGGGATCGAGGGGTTCGACGACCGTTTCCAGGGTCGGTGGTGCGAAGTGCGGTGTGGTCTCCTCGGTGGTTGGCAGGTCGCCGATCCGGTCGCCGATCCGCACCTTCGTCAGTCCTCGGACGATCCCGATCTGGCCCGCCGTGACGACGTCCGTCGCCACCGGCGCGCCTTCCTCGGCCGACAGCACCGAGATCCCGGTGACGCGTCCGCTCGGCAGACGGTCGCGGGTCCGCAGTGCGCCGGCGAACATTCGCACGTAGGCGATCCGCTCCCCGGTCGTGTCACGCTCCACCTTGAAGACGCGTCCCGCGGTCTCCGCCGAGGACGAGGCCTCGTCGGCGGAGCGCGGGAGCAGCTTGCGCAGACCCGCCATCAGCTCGGGAACGCCCGCACCGGTGATCGCCGATCCGAAGTACACCGGATGGGCCGAACCCCGGCGGCTGTCCTTCGCCAGCTGCGACCACAAGCGCAGACGCCGCAGCTCGGACACCTCGGAGACGAACCGCGCGTCCTTCGTCCCGGCCCCGACGACCGTTCCCATCGGGAACGCCGCCGGCGTCAGCTTCGCCGAGACCTCGCGCAGGACGCGGGCGGGATCCGCCCCGCGCCGGTCGATCTTGTTGACGAACAGCACCGTCGGCAGCCCGAGGCGGCGGATCGCCCGCATCAGCACCCTGGTCTGGGCCTGGACGCCCTCGACCGCCGACACCACGAGCACCACGCCGTCCAGCACCCCGAGCGTGCGCTCCACCTCGGCGACGAAGTCCGGGTGCCCGGGCGTGTCGATGAGGTTCACCGCGACGTCGGCCAGCGGGAAGGCGGTTACCGCCGCCTTGATCGTGATCCCGCGCCGGCGTTCCAGCTCCAGGCTGTCGGTCCGCGTGGTGCCGTCGTCCACGCTGCCGACTTCGTCGATGATCCCGGCGGCGTGCAGCAGCCGCTCGGTCAGGGAGGTCTTACCGGCGTCGACGTGCGCCAGGATCCCCAGGTTCAGATACCGCACCGAAAACCGCGTCCTTCGCGTTGGCTGACATGACCAGGAGAGTGGGCATGGGAGCCAAGCGGCGCATTCGCGGTTCCTTCCAATGGCGGACGTGGACCGCACCAGTGCAGCACCCGCCGGGTGCGGGCGGCAACCGATTAACGGCGCCGGACCCGCCCCGGGGAGGTCACCCGAGGGTGCGGAAGTGCGTCGTCACCCGCCAGTCGTCGTCGATGACGTGGAACGCGAAGGATGGCGGCTGGTCCAGGTCCACCACCGCGCCGTCGCCCTCCCACGGCAGCCGCGTCGTCGACACCACACCCGGCGCCACCAGCAGCGGCAGCCCGGCGAAGCGGGTCGCGGCGGCGGTGTGGGCGTGCCCGGCCAGCAGCGCGACGACGTTCGCCCGCCCGGCGAGCGCGGCGGCCAGCCGCTGTTCCTCGAACTGCCGGATCGGGTCGACGAGCGGTACGTGCAGCTCGACGGGCGGATGGTGGAACGCGACCAGCACCGGTACGTCCGCCGGCGTCGCGTCCAGCTCGGCGGCCAGCCACTCCAGCGTCGTGCCGGCCAGGAGCCCGTCGTGCCGGCCGGGGATCGAGGAATCGCAGAGGGCGAGGACGAAGCGGTCCGTGCGCAGCACCTGGTCGATCGGCTCGGCCGAGGCCGGGACGCCCAGCAGCGACCGGCGGAACGCCTCCCGGTCGTCGTGGTTCCCGGGCCCGATCAGCACCGGATGCCGGAGCGCGGTGAGGCCGCGGACGGTCTCGTACTCCGCGTCCAGGCCGTGGTCGGCGATGTCGCCGGTGACCACGACCGCGTCCAGGTCGGCGGGCAGGGCGTCGAGGTGGGCGAAGACCCGGCGGGCGCGCTCGGCGGCGCGGGCTCCGGCGTCGACATGGATGTCGCTGACATGCGCGATGACTATGGGCATGGCTTTGAGCGTAGGAGCCGACTGGCCCACGGACGTACTCCGTTTCCTCGGAACGCGCGTACCCGGCGACGCTGGGAGCGCTCGCCGGGACGCTCCGGGAAGCCGGAGCAGGCTGTCGGAAAGGGGCGCGGCGCCCGGCCTGATCAGGACACGGTCGTCCGGGTCCGCTTCACGCACCACCAGGCGACAGCCAGTCCCACGACGAACAGCGCGAGGTTCAGGCCGTTCTCGATGAGGTGGAACGTGCCCATCCGGTGCGCGGGCTGGTACTTCGAGATCGTCCCGACGATGCCGTGGCTCCGCAGGCAGTCCCCGATGTCGGTCCTGGTGTCCGAACACCAGCCCTCCATCACCTGCCGGGCGGTGTGGACGGCGCCGTGGGAGTCGATGAACGGCGGGCTGCCGCCGTCCAGGCTCATGTCGTTCGGGAAGGTGGCGGCGGCTCCGGCCGCCACCGTTGTCGGATCGCCGAAATCGCTGGTGAACGCGTGCGTCGTCGTGACCGGCGTCGCGAACTTCCCGCGCGCCTGCACCATCACCACCATGCGCGCGATCCACAGCGCGCCGACCACGGCGATCCCCGCGAGGGTCCGGCGGGTCGCCGCCCCGGCCCCGATGCCGACCGCCAGCCAGGCCAGGGCCAGCGTCAGCGGCATCCAGCCGCCGGCCTGGAACTGCGTGCCCTCGAACAGGCTCTCGCCGGTGTAGGCGTGGTACTGGTGCGCCAGGTGTTCGGCCAGCCCGGCCAGCAGGGCCGCCATCGAGCCGACCAGCGCGATCATCACCCCGGTCTTGCCGAACAGCCACTTCTGCCGGCTCACGTCCTGCGACCAGGCCAGCGGCAGCGTCCGCTGCTCGAACTCGCGGGCCAGCAGCGGCACGCCCCAGAACACCGCGATCAGCAGCGGGAGGAACACCAGCGAGTTCATCAGGTAGGTGGCCCGGGACGGCACGGCCTCGGTCTTGGCCCGGGTGCACCGGACGTCGGGCGAAGCGCAGTGCGCGGCCATCGAGCCGAGCTTGGACGCGGTCAGCACCATCAGGACCGCCAGGACCACGGTCAGCGCGGCGGTGACCACGATGGTCCAGCGGTGCTGGCGCCAGGTCAGCCAGATCAGGCCGTTCACAGTTCCTCCCCGGGGGCGGTCTTGAGATGGGCCAGCACCAGGTCCTCCAGCGTCACCGGCTGGGCCTGCCAGGGCGCGGCCACCGGGGTCTCCGGGCCCAGCAGCGTGCGGACCACGAAGGCGGACTGCCGCTCGGTGTGCGTGCTCTGCACGACCTGGCCCTCCACCGGCGGCGCGTCGGCGCGCGGACCGACCAGCCGGACGTGCTGGGACAGCAGCTCCTCGACGTCGCCCTCGAGCGCGCAGCGGCCCTGGCGCAGCAGGAGCAGGTGGTCCCCGACGCCGGCCAGCTCGGCCACGACGTGCGTGGACAGCACCACGGTCATGTCGCTGTCGGCGACCTCGGCCAGCAGCTCGCCGGTGACCTCGCGCCGGGCCACCGGGTCCAGGTTGGCCAGCGGCTCGTCGAGCAGCAGCAGCGAGGGCCGGGCGCCGAGCGCGACCGCCATCGCCACCTGGGTCTGCTGGCCGCCGGAGAGCTTGCCGCACGGCCGGTCCAGCGGGATCTCGAACCGGCCCAGCCAGCTCAGGGCCCGCTGCTGGTCCCACACGGTGTTCAGGTGCCGGCCGAAGTTCAGCATGTCGGCGACGCTGAAGGAGCGGTACAGCGGCTTCTCCTGGGCCAGCAGCACCACGCGGCCGCCCACGGTGATCGAGCCCTCGGTGGCCGGGAGTATCCCGGCGGCGATCGACATCAGCGTGGACTTGCCGGCGCCGTTCGCGCCGACCAGCGCGATGACCTTGTTGGCCGGGAGGGCGACGTTGAAGTCCTTCAGGGCCCAGAGGTTCTTGTAGCGCTTGCCCAGGTCGTGGGTTTCGAAGGCGACCTCGGTCATCTCGGCCCCGCGGTCTGCGAGTCGTGGGCGTGCCGCGTGGCCGCCGTGCTCGGGGCGCTCGGGGCGCTCGGCGCGTGTTCGGAGTCCCGCCGGCTCGCCGAGGCGCGCTCCTCAGCCGTCAACTCCCCCGGCGGCTCCGCGAGCACCGAGGAGACCAGGGCGCGCATGTCGTCGTCCTCCAGGCCGGCTTCGCGGGCGTCGCCGACCCAGGTGCGCAGGCGGCCGCGCAGCTCGTCCATCGCCTCCGGCCCGGCGCTGCCGCCGAGCGTGCCGGAGATGTACGTGCCCGCGCCCTGCCGGGCCTCGACCAGGCCGGAGAGTTCGAGTTCGCGGTAGGCCTTCAGGACCGTGGCGGCGTTGACCGCGCAGGAGGTGACGACCTCGCGGACCGTCGGCAGTTTGTCGCCGGGGTGCAGCAGGCCCAGGCGGAGGGCCTCGCGGACCTGTTGGACCAGCTGGGCATAGGCCGGGATGCTCCCGGCCCGGTCGACATGGAAAGCAATCATGGATGAGCTCCCGTCGCAGGATCTGTCCCGGCAATTGTTACGGTTAACTAGAACACTAGTCAACCGTGACGATGAGCCGGGGGTGATCCGGGACGGCGCCGCCGGTCATTTCCGGCGGCGGAGCCAGCTGGCGGCCAGGACGGCGGCCATCAGGGCCAGGAATATGACCGAGCCGGTGACCGCCGCACCCGATCCGTAGTGCGGGACGCCCGGGTTATCCGTGTTCGCGCCGAGAATCGTCACGGAATCCACCGTGTCAGAGAACTGCGGAGCGCGGGCGGACATCGGGCAGCAGCGATTAGCATCGCGGTGTCGTCGTTAAGGGGTGGCCAATGCCTGTGTCCGGTGTGTGCGGTGCCCGCTGGGTGCTCGGGACGGTCACGGCCGCCGTGGTCCTGGCGACCGCCGGCTGTTCCAGCGGCGGGTCGGCGAGTCCGGTGTCATCAGGGCTCGCATCGTCGAAGCCGGCATCGGCATCGGCATCAGCATCCGCGACGGCATCGGCAACGCCTTCAGCGACAGGTTCGGCGACAGCTTCGGTGTCGGCAACAGGTTCGGCGTCGGCGTCGGCAACAGCGTCGGCTTCGGCTTCGGCAACGGCTTCTGCGCATCCTTCTACGCCTTCTGCCGTGCATGGCAAGGTGCAGCCCTTGCCGGCCGGAGCGAAGTGGGACTACCAGATCGGCGGAGCCTATCCGCCGCCCGCCGGCGTGCGCGTCGTCTCGCGCGACCGGTCCGCCGCACCGGCGCCCGGGCTCTACAACATCTGCTACCTCAACGCTTTCCAGGCCCAGCCGGACGCCACCGGGTGGTGGCGGGCCAACCATCCGGATCTGCTGCTGAAGACCGCCTCCGGGGCGCCGGTGATCGACCAGAACTGGAACGAGCAGCTGCTCGACGTCTCCACCGACGCCAAACGCGCCGCGCTCGCCGCCATCATCGGCGGTTGGATGGACGGCTGCGCGGCCAAGGGTTTCCAGGCGATCGAGCCCGACAATCTCGACTCCTACTCGCGCTCGCAGGGGCTGCTCACCGCGGACCAGGACGCCGCGCTGGCGACCGAGCTTGCCCGGCTGGCGCACGCCAAGGGCCTGGCGATCGCGCAGAAGAACACGACGGAGTTCCTGCCGCGTGCGCACCAGATCGGCTTCGACTTCGCCGTCGCCGAACAGTGCGGCGACTACGACGAATGCGGCGACTACGCCGACACCTTCGGCGGCCGCGTCGTCGACGTCGAGTACGACGACAAGGGATTCACCGCCGCCTGCCACGCCTACGCCAACCGGATCGCGATCGTTCGGCGCGATGTCGACGTCAGCGCGGCAGGCGGTTCCTCCTACGTCTACAAGACCTGCTGAGACTCGCGGTCGGACCGGCCAACCGTCACCACTGGCCCGGCTTGTAGTCCCCGGCCGGGACGCGGGAGATGAGGTTCAGGCGGTTGTAGGCGTTGATCAGGGCGATCGTCGAGATGAGCGCCGCCAGCTGCTCCTCGTCGTAGTGCTCGGCCGCGCGGGCCCACGCCTCGTCGCTCACGCCGCCGGCGCCATCGGCGACCCGCGTGCCCTGCTCGGTCAGCTCCAGCGCGGCGCGTTCGGCGTCGGTGAACTTGGTGGCCTCCCGCCAGGCCGCCACCAGGTTCAGACGCTCCGGCTCGTCGCCGGCGTGCACGGCGTCCTTGTAGTGCATGTCGGTGCACATGGCGCAGCCGTTGATCTGGCTGGCGCGCAGCAGCACCAACTGCGTGGTGGTGTTCGGCAGGCCGGTGGCGGCCATCGCGTGACCTGCCGAGTTGATGTGCTTCACGAACTTCTGGCCGGCCGCGGTGCCGTAGTAGTTGAAGCGGGCTTCCATGTCGGTCTCCTTCGGGTCTGCCATGCGGTTTTGCTAGGTAGACCACCGGGAGGAGAGCGATGTGACAGCAGCGGATGTGACCTGCGTCACAGGCCCGCTTCGACCCGGAACCGCTCCAAATGCCGCACCAGCTCCTCCGGGTGCGCCAACGCCGGCAGGTGGCCGCCGATCATCTCGTCCGCGGTGATGCCGAGCCGCTCCTTCGCCATCCGCCGCTGGAAATCGGCCGGGAACATCCGGTCGTCACGGCAGAGCAGGAACCGCGTCGGCACCTCCGGCAGCTCCGGCATCGGCGGCGAGTGGAACGGCCCGTCGCTCTGCTGCACCGGCCGGCCGAGGGCCTCGCCCGCCAGGTCCTCGGGAACGTCGTGGAAGAACGTCACCAGGGTGTCCGGGTTCTCGCCGATCCCCAGGCGCGCGTCGTTCTCCTGCTTGGCCTCGGAGTAGCCCGTGGCCTCCCACCATTCGCCCGGTGTCTCACCGGCCTTCGGCGCCATGGCCGCCAGGTAGACCAGCAGCTTGGTCGGAACGCGGGTGGCGAGCATGGCGGCGGTGAAGCCGCCGAGCGACTGCGCCACCACGATCAGACCGTCGGCGACGTGCTCGCCGATGGTCTCGATCGCGGACTGCGTGTACTCCGGGATGCCGCACGCCGGGTCGGAGACCGGAAGGTCCGGCGTGACGACGTCGTGCCCGGCGGCGCGCAGCAGCGGGATGACTCGGTGCCAGTACCAGGAGTCGGAGGCCGCGCCGTGGATGAGGACGTAGGTAGCCATGGTTCGACGCTAGTCCGCCGGACTGACGATCGTGGCCACGTTCTGGCCGACGTGGTGGCCGATGTTCCGGCCGACTTCAGCGCTTGGCGTCGACCAGCGCCGCCGACTCGGGGCATGTCGCCGTACAGGCACAGGGTAGAACTCGGCGCGACAGCTGAGCGTGCCGGTGGCTCAGCGTTTGAATCCCACGCCGCCGTGTATCAGGACCCGCAAATTCGGGTCGACGCTCGCGTCCGGATGCCACAGCTGAAGCTGCACCACCCCCGGGTCCACCACGTCCACCCCACTGAAAAGCGCAGTGACCTCCTCCTCCGTGCGCTGGACGAGCTGCGACTTCGCCGTGGCCCACGCCTTGCGCGCCTCGGCGTTGCGCGCTTCGTCGCCGCCCGGGGTGATGTGCGAGATGACCAGCGCGCTGCCCGGCGGGACGGCGTCCGTGTACTGGTTCACCAGGCTCCGCAGGTCCTCGTCGGGGGTGAGGAAGTGCAGCACCGCCACCAGCAGCACCGCGATGGGGCGGTCGAAGTCCAGCGTGGTGCGGATCTCGGGGTGCTCCAGGATGGTCTTCGGCTCGCGGACGTCGGCGACGGCCACCGCGGTCAGTGCGGGGTCGGCGGTCAGGGCCCGGGTGTGGGTGACCACGATCGGGTCGTAGTCGATGTACGCGACGCGGGCCCGGGGGTGGACGGTGCGGGCCACCTCGCCGGTGTTGCCGGGGCCCGGGATCCCGGCGCCGATGTCGAGGAACTGGTCGAGGCCTTGTTCGGCGAGGTAGCGGACGGCGCGGCCGAGGAAGGCGCGGTTGGCCTTGGCCATGGCGGGCGCCTGGGGAAGGGCTTTGGTGGCGGCCGCGGCGGCCGCCCGGTCCACCGCGAAGTTGTCCTTGCCGCCGATCAGGTGGTTGTAGATGCGGGCAGGGTGGGGGATCGACTGGTCGATCTCCGGCGGTGCCCAGTCCGGCAAGGGCGTGAAGTCCCCGCCGAGATCGTGCTCGATCATTCCCGGCCCCTTACGACGTAACAGAACCTTCAACTACTGTTGAGTTCAGAGTAGCCGAAGGGTGTCGAGTACTGATACGGCAAGTGGCGCAGTGGCGGATACCCGAAAGGAAGGACCGGTCGCGGTGGCCGGAAGCGGGTCAGACAGCTGATGAGCCGATAGCGGCGCCGACCGCTTCGCGCACGCCGGGCGCGATCTCCTCGGCCCAGACGACGGCTGCGCGCTCCGCGCCCACGCCGCCCCCTACGGGGAAATACGTGACGCCGCCGGCTCCGTGCTCCAGCACCGCGCCGGCCAGTTCCTCCACCCACTGCCGCACCGAGCCGCCGACCCAGCGTCCGTCGGCGTCCCGGGTCGCCGCCAGCGGGGCCTCGCTGACCAGCCCCGGGAGGTTGTAGATCGTCGCGATCTCGCGCGGATCGCGCCCGACCGCCGCGGCGGCCTCGTCGATGATCGGGCGCGACTCCAGGTACCGGCGGCTGAGCCAGTCCGCGGCGTGGCCCGGGATCCAGCCGTCGGCCTGGCGCCCGGTCACGGCCAGCGACTTCGGGCCGTTCGACCCGGTCCAGATCGGGGGCGCCGCCACCGGGGCCGGGTCGATGTCGTGCACGCTGTAGAACTCGCCCTCGAAGGTGACGGAGGCGCCGCCGCCGGTCAGGGCCCTGATCAGGGTGAAGGACTCCTCGAAGGCCCGGACCGCCTCGCCGCCGGTCAGGCGCGGCACGCCCAGCCGTGCGATGTCGTCCCAGGAGCCGCCGGCCCCCAGCCCGAGCACGATCCGGCCGCCCGACAGCGCCGACAGCGACGTCACCGCCCGGGCCAGCATCGGCGCGGGCCGCACCGGCAGATTGCTGACGTTGACCATGCCGCTGATCCGCGCTGTGCGGCCGAGGGCGAAGCCGACCAGGGAGTACGCGTCCAGCAGCCGGCCGTGGTACGGGTGGTCCGAGACCGAGAAGTGGTCCAGGCCGGCGCGGTCGACCCGGGCCACCAGGTCCAGGGCCTGCGGGATGTCGCGGACGGCGTTGGACACGCCGAGTCCGAAGCGGGGTGCGGTGCCGGACATGAAGGCCTCCCTCAGTGGTTCGTTCCACGAACTATAGTAGTTCGTGATGCGTACTTCAACCGTGGCAGGCTTCGTCGCGGGCCGCATCTCGGCCTTGTGAGGAGAAAGAGAAAAGAAGGACGCGCCGCGCCGTTCGGGGGGTGCGGCGCGACGCGTCCTAGGAGGATGCGGCGATGGCCGAAACGCGGGCGCCGCTGTCCTCGCTAATACAGGCGTTTGTAGCGCCGATTGCGTTACACCCGTGATCACCAGGCGAAGCGGCTGATCTGCACTGATCTGCACTGGCGGACCCGGGGTGCTGTCGAACCCGAGGCAGTGTCGTCCCCAAGGCGCTGTCGATCGAGCGGTTCGCTGTTCGTCTCCTCCAGTGAGAGGGTCGATTCCGACCCGAGACGAAGGGACTGCGCCATGGCGAAGTACATGGTCCTCATCTACGGAGACGAGCAGCGCTGGGACGCGATCAGTCCCGAGGAGATGGCCGAGATCGACGCCGGCCACCGCGCGTTCGCGCAGCAGGCCGGTCCGGCGGTGCTGGCGTCCGGGCAGTTGGAGTCGTCCGCCACCGCCACCACCTTGCGGCGGGGCGACGGCGACGGCGATACGCCCTCGGTCACCGACGGTCCGTTCCTGGAGACGAAGGAAGTGGTCGGCGGCTTCTACGTCTTGGACGCCCCCGACCTCGACGCGGTCGTGAAACTGACCGGCCTGCTCGCCGAGACCCGCCACGACCACTCCGGCGTCGAGATCACGCCGCTGGTCCACCACGGCTGACCGTCCTGCCATGCCCGAGGCGACAGCCGACGCAGAAGACGGCCCCGCGTTCCGCGCGACACGAGGCGCCGCGCACCAGGCCGTCGTCGAAGCAGTCGCCCGGGCGCACCGCGACCACTGGGGCGCGGTCCTGGCCGCCACCGTGCGCCTGGTGCGCGATCTCGACACCGCCGAGGAGTGCGTCCAGGACGCCTACGCCCAGGCTCTGCGCACCTGGCCCGCCACGGCCGTCCCGGACCACCCCGAAGCCTGGCTCAAGACCGTCGCCCGGAACCGCGCCCGCGACCTGCTCCGCCGCGAATCCGCTTGGCGTCGCGCCTTGCCGCTGCTGGTCGAGGAAGATCTGACCCCGGACCCCCAGGACGCCGACGAGCCGCCCTTCGTCCCCGACGACATGCTTCGCCTGGTGTTCACCTGCTGCCACCCGGCGCTGTCGCGGGACGCCCGCGTCGCCCTGACCCTGCGCCTGGTCTGCGGTCTGTCCACTGCCGAGGTGGCTCGTGCCTTCCTGGTCCAGGAGAGCACCATGGCGGCGCGCATCACCCGGGCCAAGAAGAAGATCGCCACGGCGCGGATCCCTTACCGGGTACCGGACGCGGCCGATCTGCCCGAGCGCCTGTCAGCGGTCTGCGAAGTAGTCCTCCTGGTCTTCACCACCGGTGAGAACGCCCCGGTCGGCCCGGTCCTCGTGCGCGACGATCTCGTCGCCTGCGCGCTCCACCTGGCCCGCACGCTGCACCGGCTGCTGCCGGAGGCGACCGAGCCGACGGGCCTGCTGGCCCTGCTGGTCCTCATCGACGCGCGCCGCCGCACCCGGGTCGACGCCGAGGGCCGTCCGGTCCTGCTGGCCGACCAGGACCGTTCGCGGTGGGACCGGGACCGGATCGCCGAGGGCGTCGAGCTGCTCGACCAGGCCCTGCGGGCCGGCCCGCCGACCCGGTACGCGGTCCAGGCCGCCGTCGCCGCCGTCCACGCCGAGGCGCCGACCTTCGAGGCGACCGACTGGTCCGAGATCGTCGGGCTCTACGACCTGCTGCTGCGCCTGTGGCCGACCCCGGTCGTCGAGCTGAACCGCGCGGTGGCCCTGGGCATGCGCGACGGGCCGCAGGCCGGCCTGGACGCGCTCGAATCCTTGGCGACCGAGCCCGCGCTGGCGACCTATCGCTACCTCAGCGCTACGCGCGCCGACTTCCTCAGGAGACTGACTCGCTGGCCGGAGGCCGCGACCGCCTATGAGGAGGCCCTCCTGCTCTCGGACAACGACGCCGAACGCGGCTTCCTGGAAGGCAGGCTGCGGGAGGCCCGAGGCCATATCGCAGAACAATGAGTCATGGTGGGGCCAGATCACGAAGACCTGACCCCACAAGGGTTTCGCGAGCCGGTGATGTCCTAGTCGGTGGCGGTGGCGGTGGGGGTGCCGCCATCGAAAAGGATGGTGTCGATGCCGACGAAGGACTCGTCGTCCTTGCTCGCGACTTGCCGGCCCGATGCGTCGTAGAACTTCAGGCTCCCCGACTTGCAGGTCGAGTTCTCCGGGAACGCGAACGCGAAGTAGGAGGCCCCGTTTGTGGCGACCCGAGGTGTGGTGGTGAATTGCTGGTCGCCGCACTGCGCCACGACTTTTGCCGTTCCCTGATTCACCTCGCCGACGACCGCGCTGCCGTACCGGTGCCGCTGGGTGTCGAGGATCGGGACCGGGTAGATCATGGGATGGTCCAGCGACGTGGCCAGGTGGTGGCCCGAGGGGTCCCTAACCGTGCAGGGAGCGCGGTTGTCGGAGTTGGTCCACGCGCCGTCGACGTACATCGCCACGTCGGCGCACCACTCCGGGTAGGTAGGGCTCTGCTCGTTCGACGGGTCGCTGCTCAGCTGCACCTGCCTGAACTTCCAGACCAGCTGCCAAGCGTGTCCGTCCAGGTCTCCCGCGGTCAGGACCACAGGGGCCGGAGTGCCGCCTTCCGGATCCGTGGGACTCGACGCGGCCGCCAACGCCGCCGGCCTGGCCGCCGTTCCGCCGTGTGCGGCGATCGACGTCACCGCCACAGCCGCCGCCGCGGTCACGGCGAAGGTCGTCCCGTACGCCGCCCGGCGCATCCGCAGCCGGCCGCCGCCCGCTCGCAGCACCGCGTCCAGCGAGGGGCCGCCCAGCCCGGGCCGGTCCACCTCCTCGGCGAACGCCTCGCGCAAGCGGTCGGTGTCCGCTGACGTGTCGTCGTGCATGGTCATCGTTCCATCCTCTCTGTCACGGGTTCGCGGTCGAAGAGGCGGGACAGCTCCGGGTTCTGCCGCAGTTTCGCCAAGCCCCGCCAGGCCTGGCTGCGTACGGAGCCGACCGAGCAGCCCAGCAGGTCGGCGACGGCGGTCTCGCTGCGGTCCTCCCAGAACCGCAGCACGACGACCGCCCGCTGCCCGGGCGGCAGCCCGGCCAGCGCCGCCAGCAGGACGCTGCGATCCGCGACGGCGTCGGTCCGGTCGGCGGCGGCCTGGTCGGGCAGCGTGCCCGGGAACCACTCCCGTACCCGGCGCCGGCGGCGTTCCGAGATGTGCGCGTTGATCAGCGCGCGTGCCACGTAGGCGTCCGGATTCTCCCTGGTGCGCACCCGCCGCCAGGCCGCGTAAGCCTTGGCCAGCGTGGTCTGCACCAGGTCCTCGGCCTGCCCCGGATCCCCGGTGAGCAGGTATGCCGTCCGCATCAGCGCACCGCGCCGGGCCAGGACGTAGTCCCTGAACTCCGCTTCCTGCCCGCGGTTGTGATCGGCGCTCATTCCGTCCCCCTTCTTCCATCCCCTTCAACGCGGGGAACCGGGGGGACCTATGGCTGCCGCCGCGCGATCAATATACGTACGGGATCAGGCGCGCCGTCCGCCGCTGGTAGTCGCGGTAGCCGTCGCCGAAGTTCGCGACCAGCATCTGCTCCTCGGCGTTGATCCGCCACGAGTAGGCCAGCAGCATCAGGGCCGCGACGACCGCCAGCGCGATCCAGTTCCCGACACCGAGGCAGTAGCCGGTCCATACCAGCAGGCTTCCGGCGTAGCCCGGGTGCCGGATCACACGGTACGGCCCCTCCTGCACGATCCGCTGGTCGTCGGCGACCCGCAGCGTCCGGGTGTAGAACCGGCCGAGGACCGCCATGCCCCAGGCGCGCAGCGCGAGGCCGACGGCGATCATCCCGACGCCGATCCACCGCACGCCGACCGGCACCGAGCCGACCCCGGCGTTCTGCAGCACGACCACCAGCCCCACGGCCAGCAGATAGCTCACGATCAGCAGCGTCGTACTCCGGCGGTCTTCCTCGCCTCCCGCCCAGGACGCGGTGTCCTGGTCCTTGCGGCGCAGTGTGACCTCGTACAGGACCCACACCACGACACCGGCGATCGACAGCCAACCTGGCAGCGCCATGTCCCGAGGATATCGGTGGCGCCCGGAATGTGATGTGCGTCACCGTCCGATCGGGTCACAATCCGGCGTCCTCCGGAGTCTCGTGACCAAGGGGCCAAAGAGAGACGGGTAGGTGCCGCCATGGGCGAGCCGGACGTGGACCAGCAGTCGGAGAGCGCGACCGACACCTTCGTGACCCATCGGAACCTGCTGTTCACCGTCGCCTACGAGATGCTCGGCTCCGCCGCCGACGCCGAGGACGTGCTCCAGGAGACGTGGCTGCGCTGGACCGGCGTCGATCTGGAGACCGTGCGCGACCGCCGTGCCTATCTGGTGCGCATCACGACCCGCCAGGCGCTCACGCACATGCGCACGCTCGGCCGCCGCAAGGAGTCCTACTTCGGCCCGTGGCTGCCCGAGCCGCTGCTCACCACGCCGGACGTCGCCGAGGACGTGGAGCTGGCCGACTCGGTCTCCATGGCGATGCTGCTGGTGCTGGAGACCCTGACGCCGACCGAGCGGGCGGTGTTCGTGCTGCGCGAGGTGTTCGACCTGGACTACGACGAGATCGCCGAGGCCGTGGACAAGACCGCGGCGGCGGTCCGGCAGATCGCGCATCGGGCCCGGACGCACGTGGCCTCGCGCCGTCCGCGCGGCACGACGTCGGCGGCACAGACCCGCGGCGCGCTGGAGGCGTTCCAGCGGGCCATCGACACCGGCGACCTCCAGAGCCTGTTCGACCTGCTGGCGCCGGACGTGGTGATGCTCGGCGACGGCGGCGGGATCCGGCAGGCGTTCCCGGAGCCGGTGCTCGGCGCGGACGCGGTGCGCGAGGTGCTGGCGGCGGGCCTGGGCCAGCTCCGGGGCACGGCGGTGTTCGAGCCGGTGCAGATCAACGGCGCCCCGGCGCTGCTGGTCCATGCCCGGGGCGAGGTCAGCGTGGTCACCATGCACGTCCAGGACGGCCGCGTCGCCGGGCTGTACGTGGTCCGCAACCCCGAGAAGCTGTCGCGGGTGGAGCAGGAGACGCCGATCAGCCGCTGAGGCGGGTGCCCGATGTCCCAGAACCGAGGCGCTGTCTCGTCCCGATAGGGAACGAGACAGCGCGCCGGGCCCGGCGACCGCCGGGGCCGGAACGGAAGGGATGATCATGAAGGTATTCGTGGCGGGCGGTTCCGGAGTCCTGGGCCGGTGGCTGGTGCCGCAGCTCGCGTCCCGGGGCCACGAGGTCACGGCGACCACGACGGACCCCGGCAAGCTGGCCGTGCTGCGCCAGCTCGGGGCGACCGGCGTGGTGATGGACGGACTGGACGCGGCCTCCGTCGGCGAGGCCGTGGCGCACGCCCGGCCGGACGTCATCGTGCACCAGATGACCGGCATCTCGCTGACCCACGCCGGCAAGCCGGACTTCAAGCACTTCGACCGCTGGGCGGTGCCGACCATCCGGCTGCGCACCGAGGGCACCGACCACTTGTTGGCCGCCGCCGAGGCGACCGGGGTGCCGCATTTCGTCGCGCAGGGCTACGCCAACTGGAACGGGCAGCGCAGCGGCGGCTGGGTCAAGACCGAGGAGGACCCGCTGGACCTGGAGGAGGGCACCGCGGCGCACACCTCGATGCTGGCGCTCAAACACGTCGAGGACGTCGTCCTCGCGGCCGGCGGCGCCGTCATGCGCTATGGCGGCCTCTACGGCCCCGGCGCCATCGACGACCAGGTCGAGCTGATCCGGATGCGACAGTTCCCGTTGGTCGGGCGGGGCACCGGGTACGCGTCCTGGATCCACCTGGAGGACGCGGCGACCGCCACCGTGCTGGCCGTGGAGCAGAAAGCCCGAGGCGTGTTCAACATCGTCGACGACGAGCCGGCGCCGGCCCGCGAATGGCTGCCGTACCTCGCCGAGTGCGCGGGCGCGAAGAAGCCGTACCGGGTGCCGAAGTGGGTGGCGCGCATGATGGCCGGGCAGGTGGCGGTGGTCATGATGACCGAGGCGCGCGGGTTCTCCAACGCGAAGGCCAAGCGCGAGCTCGGCTGGGAGCTGAAATACCCGTCGTGGCGCCAGGGGTTCGCCGAGGAGTTGGCGTGATGCACAGTGTCAGGGTTCGGAGGCGGCCATGAGGGGCGTCGAGGAGTTCGAGGAACTACGGCCTCTGCTGTTCTCGATCGCCTACCGGATCCTGGGCAGCGTCGCCGAGGCGGAGGACGCGGTGCAGGAGTCGTGGCTGCGCTGGGAGGCGTCGCGGACGGAGGTGGCCTCGGCGAAGTCCTACCTGTCGGCGGTGGTCACCCGGGTGTCGATCGACGTGCTGCGCTCCGCCAGAGTGCGGCGGGAAGCCTATGTCGGGCCGTGGTTCCCGGAGCCGCTCCTCGACGACCCGTACCAGGACCCCGAGCGAGCGGCGGAACTGGCCGATTCGCTCTCGATGGCGGCTTTGCTGCTTCTGGAGCGGCTGACACCGCTGGAGCGCGCGGTGTTCGTGCTGCGCGAGGTGTTCGGGTTCGACATCCCGGCGGTCGCCGCGGCGGTCGGGCGCTCGGAGGCCGCGTGCCGCAAGCTCGCGACGCGCGCCCGGCACCACATGGACGCCGGGCGCCCCCGCTTCGAGGCCGACCGCCGCGAGCGCGACGAACTCGCCGAGCGGTTCTTCGACGCGTTCCGCGAAGGGGACGTCGACGCCCTGACCGAGGTGCTGGCCGGCGACATCCGGCTGGTCTGCGACAGCGGGGGCAAGGGCCCGCGGTGGCGTGAGGGCTCGGTGGTCGGCGCGGACACCGTGGCCCGGCTGCTCGTCACGCTGGTCGCGCCGTTCCTGCGGATCGGCGGCGAGGTGGAGCGCCACGAGGTCAACGGCCAGCCCGGCGCGATCTTCCGGGACCGGGCCGGCCGTGTGGTCAACACCTGGACGCTGGACGTCGCCGACGGCCGGATCCAGACCATCCGCACCGTGGTGAACCCGGACAAGCTCGGGCACGTGGGCCCGGTCGCGGACGCGTGGGAGACGGTGCGGGAGACGTTCCAGGCATGCCGGGCGGAGGTGGAATGAGGTTCGGGACGCGCGCCTCCCTCCGCGGCGCCTCCTACTGCGGTGCGGAGGGCTCCAGCTGACCCGACCGGGCGGCGATCACCCCGGCCTGGAAGCGGCTGCGCGCCCCGAACCCCTCCATCAAGTCCGCGATGTGGCCCCGGCAGGCCCGGACCGACAGTCCGATGCGCTTGGCGATCACGTCGTCCTTCAGGCCGTTGGCCAGCAGCATCAGGATCGAGGACTTGATCTCCGCGACCGCCATGTGCGCGGCCGACGGGC
This sequence comes from Catenulispora yoronensis, assembly GCF_039531695.1. Lineage (NCBI taxonomy): Bacteria > Bacillati > Actinomycetota > Actinomycetes > Catenulisporales > Catenulisporaceae > Catenulispora > Catenulispora yoronensis. The sequence goes on along the minus strand of NZ_BAAAQN010000013.1, from coordinate 23,235 downwards.
CGGTCTGGTACGGCGAGCCGAGGTTCCAGGACTGCTCGAACGCCCGGCACAGATAGGCCAGCACCGACGGTTCGCGCACGATGATCGCCCCGGTCTCGTGCTCGGCGTGCGGCAGGAACGCCACCCGCCGGTCGATGACGATCATCTGTCCGGGGATCTCGGCCACCGTCCGGATCTGGGATCCCTCGGCGAGCACCGCCTCGGCGTAGGCCTGGGTCGGCAGATGGAAGCGCGCAGTGTGCTGATAAAGACTGCGCAGCACGATCCCGCGCCGTAACAGCGCCAGGTCCCTGGGCAGCGCGTCGGCCAGCGCCGCCGGCGGCCGTCCGCCCCCGGGCTGGCACGCCATGATCTCGGTCTCGCAGGTCGCCGTCAGATCGGCTATCAGGGCCCGTACCGCGTGCATGTCAGTGATGGTGTCGACGCCGTTCGTCGCGCCCTCGCGGACGTGGTCGGAGTAGACCGGGGCCAGGGCCGCGAGCCGGGCGCGCAGCTGCGCCGTCCGTCCCCGTTCGGCCATCAGCTCCTGCTCCACCTCCCGGTGCGCGCTCTCGCGCGGGCCGACCAGGGCCGCGATCGCCACGTCCGGGCTCGCCGCGACCACGCCCGCCGGTCCGGCGATCAGGACGTGGCGGGCCAGGAGCACGTCGACGGCGTCCTGGCACTCCTTCTCAGCACACCCCAGTTCCTCGGCCATCGCCGCCGTGCTGCCCTCGACCAGTCGGCGCTCGGCGACCGTCCAGGCGTACACCGACGCTAGGAGGTCGTCTCCATGTCCGCTTCCACCCCGTTCGGACATCCTTGTCTTCCTTCCAGTTCTCGGTAGCCACTTGGTGAACCATCGCACGTCTGTCGCCCCGGCCGTGCCAGAAGGCACCTTGGTGACAGCACAGTGACACAGACACCTGACAACCGCGTGAAAGGAAGCAGACATGCGCAGAATCCTCGTCTCCGGCGTGGCGGCCCTCGCGGCGATCACCGCCACCGCCGGTGCGGCGACCGGGATCGCGGCCGCTCGCGGTGCGGACCGCGGTGCCGGCCGTGCCGGCCACGTCGTCGCGATGGACACCGGCTGGGGCAACCCGAGCTGCCCGTACCTCGCGCCGAACTGCCCGCCGCCCGGCCCGCCGCACGTCTGACCCTCCAGGCCACCCGGCTCGTGCCGGGTGCGACGAGACGGTGGCAGCCGGCCACCGCCGGGTGGGAGGTGGGACGTCGCACCGGGACGGGCAGCGAAGCCGAGCACGGCACAGCACAGCACGGGACAGCACAGCACCGAGAAAACACCACGAAGAAGGGGAACCATCATGTCCGTCAAGACCCGCATCGCCACCGTTGTCGCCGCTGTCGGCGCGGCCGTCGCGCTCACCGCCGTCTCCAGCGGTGCCGCCGACGCCGCGGTCACGCCGAACTCCTCGGCCGGCGGCACGATAAGCCGCTCGGAGGAGCTCTCCCGCGCGGCGTCCTGGAATGGCACTCCGTACAGCACATCGAGCTACAAGGCCGGGCCGGGCGGCGACATCTCCTACCGCACCGACTGCTCCGGCTACGTGTCGATGGCGCTGCACCTGGGCGGCAGCTACACCACTGTGTCGCTGCCGCAGGTGGTGACCCAGATCAGCAAGGACTCGCTGCAGCCCGGCGACCTGCTCGGCGTGCTCGGCAGCAACACCGGCGGCAACGCCGGGCACGTCCTGATCTTCGACGGCTGGGCCAACAGCGCGCACTCGTCCTACAACGCGTGGGAGGACTCCGGGGACGCCGGGGTCCACCACCTGACCATCCCCTACCCGTACTGGCCGAACACCAGCGGCCCGGCCGCGTCGCTGTACAAGCCGTACCGCTACAACCACATCAGCGACAGCGGCGGCGTGACCATGCCGGCCTGGCCGAACGTGGTGGTCAACCAGAGCGGTGCCAACGTGCAGGCGTTGCAGTACCTGCTGCGGGCCCACGGCTCCACCGTCGCCGCCGACGGCCAGTTCGGCAACGACACGCTGAACGCGGTCAAGGCGTTCCAGTCCGCGAACGGCCTCGGGGTCGACGGCCAGGTCGGCCCGCAGACCTGGACGGCGCTGGTGGTCCAGGTCCAGAGCAACGCCACGGGCGAGGCGGTGAAGGCCGCGCAGACCGAGCTCAACAAGTTCGGCTACGGCCTCGGGGTGGACGGCCAGTTCGGCGCGGCCACGGACAGCGCCGCGCGCGCCTTCCAGTCCGCGCACGGTCTGGGTGTCGACGGGCAGATCGGGCCGCAGACCTGGCAGATGCTGGTCGGGAGCTGAAGCTCCCATCAGTGAACTGATCAGCAAGTAATAGCCCTGAGTATGGCGATCGCCGTGGATCGGCGGTCGCCATACTCGTCGGGTCATGGCCTGGCGCGAGTGCTGCGAGCGGCGCAGACCGCGCCGAGGGCGAGTAGGCCGACGACGCACCACGCGACACGCGCCAGCCCCTCGGCGGAGGTGGTGAATGCGGGTCCTGCGAAGGTCAGATACACGCCGCCGAGGCCCGCCACTGCCAACACACTCGCCAGCAGCGAACCGGTATTGGCCAGCGCCGACACCGCCGAAGCCGGTCCGGGTCCGGCCGACTCGGTCACGCGGGCCAGCAGCGGGCTGAACCCGGCGGCGTGGCCCGCGCCCGCGACCGCCAGCAGGGGCGGCGCGAGCACGGTCGGCCAGTGATGGTGGGACGCCGCTGACGCGGCGGAGGCGGCCAGGGCGCTGAACGCGACCGCGAAGGCGACAGGCCCGCCGACCGGGAGCAGGGCCCGGACGTGAGTCGGCATTCTCGACCAGGTGAGGCCCACCGCGGCGAATCCGAACGTGTAGGGCAGGAACGTCACGCCCGCGCGCAGTGGCGAGAATCCCAAGCCCGATTGCAGATGCAGGGTGAGGACGAAAGCCACCGCGGAGTAGCAACCCATCACCAGCCAGCAGGCGGCCAGACCCGGCCGCACCGCCGGGCGACTCAGGACTCGGAGATCCAGCAGCGGCGTTCCGCCGCGCGCCGTGACTCGGCGTTCCCACCCGGTGAACGCGATCACCAGGACGCCGCCCGCGCTAAGCGAGCACCAGGTCCATAGCGGCCAGCCGTGCTCCCGCCCGACCGCCAACGGCACCACCAGACCGGTCATCGCGACCGCCAGCAACAGCGCCCCGATCGGATCCATGCCGCCGGTCCGGTTCCCCGGCCGGGCCGGCAGCACCCGCCCGGCGACCGCGGACACCGCCGAGCCGACTACGACGTTCACCCAGAAGATCGGCCGCCACCCGGTCCCGAACAGGTCGGCCGCCACCAGCACCCCGCCGGCCACCTGCCCGGCGGCCACCCCGAGCGCCAGCACCATCGAGTACCAGCCGATCGCCCGCGCCAGGGCCCGTCCCCGGAAGCCGAGCTGGATCACGGACAGCACCTGCGGCACCATCAAAGCCGCCGAGACGCCTTGTACTACTCGGAAAACAGCCAACGCGGCCGCCGAGGGCGCGGCTCCGCACGCGGCCGAGGTCAGCATGAACGCGACCAGGCCCCGGCGGAACATGACGCCGTGGCCGTACCGGTCGCCCAGGCGCGCGCAGATCACGAGGGTGACCGCGAAGGCGAGCACGTAGCCGGTGACGATCAGCTGCAACGCGCCGCCCGAGGCATGCAGGTCGGTGCGGATGTCGGGCGCGGCGACGGTGACGATGGACGTGTCCATCGAGGCCATGGCCTGCCCGGCGAGGAGCACCGGCACGAGGCCGCGCTTCGGGGATGGTTCTGCGTCGGTCGGTTCGGCGACTCTCAGCGCCTGCGGTTTGGTCTCCACCGGGCCAGAGTCGCGCTGCGGGCCCTGCTCCGTATTGACGATTCTTGCCGGCGGCACCTCTTTGTCGTGGTCCTTGTCGTGACAGCGAAAAGCGCGCCCGGCCGGACCTGGACAGGTCCCCGGGCGCGCTGCAAGCATCCTGCCGAGCCGAACAGTGGCGAGACGGCGACCTCGCCTCGGTCTCGAAACGGTCTACGCGTCGGCCGGCGGTGTGACTCCGGTCCAGAAGGGGAACGCTCCCCGGACTGCCTTCACCGCCTGCCCGTCGACCATGAAGACCCTGTCGGGCTGGTACGGGTGCACGAATGGTTTTGGGCTACCGCAGACGAGACAGGCTGATCCCCCTCTTAATGGACGTCAGGAGAATTTTGCGGTCCAAGGTCCTTCGTGCGGCTCCCGCAACGGTCGTATTCACCACTGCGCACAAGGTCCAGACGTGCGCCGCGCCGCATCAGCAGGCTGTCATAACCTGAGGTCAGAGCCCTGCGGCCGGGGACCGGCCCAGGTGCCCGGCCAGATCGGCGACGATGTCGTCGAACCGCTCCAGGACCAGCGAAAGGTGCCCCTCGGCCGGCGGCAGCCGCACGGAGGCGCCGGCCACATGGGCCGCCAGCCAGCGGCCGTGCGCGAAGGGCACCATGCGGTCCTCGGCGCCCTGCCAGATCGCGACCGGGGTGCGGATGGCGGCCAGGTCGAAGCCCCAGTCGGCGATGAAGGCCAGGTCGTCGTCCCGCCAGCCGGCGATCCCGGTGGACACCGCCTTGCGGAAGGCCGCCGCCGAGTACTCGGCGAAGTCGTCGGTCAGGGCCGCGCGGTCCACGTCGGAGACCAGGTCGCCCAGGGCGGCGGCGATCTGCTCGCCCTGCACGTCCGCCAGACTCGCCACCTGCGCGTCCAGGAAGGCGGTCAGCGGCTCGACCCCGGCCGTCGCGGCCCCGAACTCCTCGACGTTCTCCGCGCCCATGCCGTCCAGCCAGTCGAGCCCGTCGGCGTCGTACGGAGCCACACCGGCGATGGTCGCGGCGGCCAGACACCGCTCCGGCAGCAACGCGGCGCACGCCAGGGCATGCGGCCCCCCGCCGGACCAGCCGACGGTCAGGAACCGATCGGCGCCCAGCTCGGCCAGCAGCTCGCCGACGTCCGCCACCACGGAGGCGACCGTCCGCCCGGGCTGCGCCGACGACGCGGCATAGCCGGGCCGGCTGTGAACCACCATCCGCAGCCCGTGCCGCGCGGCGGCCTCGACCATCGGCTCGAACAGCACCGCGGCGAACGGCGTCCCGTGATGGAACACCAGCGGCGTCCCGTCCGCGGGGCCCGCCACCAGGTATTCGAGATCGCGGCCGTCGGCAAGGCGAAGACTGGTCATGGGGAGGAAGCTACCCGAGATCCGATGGCGGAAGGGTGGTCAATCGTCCTCGAACGGGGCCACCCCGGTCCGTGACGCGGCTATCGTCATTCCGACGATAATCGGTCGCCATCGGTGTTCTGGGTGACGCCTGGACGTTCGCGCCACCCCCGGCCCCCCGTCCGTCTTACAGTTGGGTCCATGACCCGAGCCGCGGCGGACGTCACCGAGCCGAAGAAGACGAAGCCGGAGACCCACACCGCGCTGGTCCGCCGCGCGCGGAAGATCTACCGCGAGCTGGGCGACGTCTATCCCCACGCCAAGTGCGAACTGGACTTCGAGACGCCCTTCCAGCTGCTCACCGCCGTCATCCTCTCGGCGCAGTCCACCGACGTCGGCGTCAACAAGGTCACTCCGGCGCTGTTCGCCAAGTACCCCACCGCCGCCGACCTGGCCGCCGCGGATCCGGAGGAGCTGGAGGCGCTGATCAAGCCCACCGGCTTCTACCACAACAAGGCCAAGTCGCTGCTGGGCATGTCGAAGACCGTGGTCGCGGACTTCGGCGGGGAGGTGCCGGGCAGGCTGGAGAAGCTGGTCAAGCTGCCGGGGGTGGGGCGCAAGACGGCGAACGTCGTGCTGGGGGACGCCTTCGGGGTTCCCGGCATCACCGTCGACACCCATTTCGGGCGCCTGGTCCGGCGGTTCGGGTGGACCCACCTCGAAGACCCGGTCAAGGTCGAGCACGCCATCGGCGAGTTGTTCCCGCGCAAGGACTGGACGCGGCTGTCGCACCGGATCATCTACCACGGACGGCGGGTGTGCTTCGCGCAGCGGCCAGCGTGCGCCGCCTGCCCCATCGCCGGTTTGTGCCCCAGCCGGGGTGTCGGGGAGCAGAACCCGGTCAAGGCGGCGGCCTTGCTGAAGTACAAGCCGGGGGAAGGCGGCCTGCCCCTGTGAACGTTGCGGATGGCATGGGACTTCAGATAGCCGACTCCTCGCCCGCGCTGCCCGACTGGCTGCTGCCGCTGGCCCAGGCCGCGGACGCGGCCGCCGCCGACAGCGGGAACGGGCTCGGACCTCGATTCACGCGGCCGGAGGGGATGGACGGGGTCCCGCGGCGCAGCGCCGTGCTGATCCTGTTCGGGGAGGACCCGGCGAGCGGGCCGGACCTGCTGTTCGTGGAGCGGGCCAAGACGCTGCGCAACCATCCCGGGCAGCCGGCGTTCCCCGGCGGGAAGGTCGATCCCGGCGAGGGGCCGGTGACGACCGCGCTGCGGGAGGCCAACGAGGAGACCGATCTGGACCCGGCCGGGGTGCAGGTGTTCGGGATCCTGCCGGACCAGTACGTCTGGCCCTCGGACTTCTTGGTCACACCGGTGCTGGGCTGGTGGCGTACGCCGAGCCCGGTGCGGGTACGGGACACCCGTGAGGTCGCTTCCGTCGCGCGGATCCCGGTGAGCGACTTGGCCGACCCCGCGAACCGGGTGAGCATCGGCCACCCCTCCGGCCGTTCCGGTCCCGCCTTCGAGGCGGGCTCGCTGCTGATCTGGGGCTTCACCGCCGCGCTGCTCGACGGGGTGCTCAAGGCCGGCGGCTGGGAGCGGCCGTGGGACGCCGGGCGGATCGTGCCGCTGCCGCAGGAGGTGCTGGCGCTGGCGGTGCGCAACCTCGCGGCGCCGGGGGGAGAAGATAGCTAGATGGACATCCTCGACATCCTGCTGCTGCTCGTCGTGGCGGCGTTCGCGGTCTCCGGGTACCGGCAGGGTTTCGTCGTCGGGGTGGTGTCCTTCGCGGGCTTCCTCGGCGGCCTGGCGCTGGGCTTCGTGATCATCCCGATCTTCCTGGACCGCATGTCCACCGGGCTGCTGCCCAGCGTGATCGCGCTGTGCGCGGTGCTGGCGCTGGCGGTGGTGGGCCAGGTCCTGGGCTCGATGCTGGGCTCCAAGCTGCGCGAGGCGATCACCTGGCAGCCGGCGCAGCTGGTGGACGCGGTCAGCGGCGCGGTGGTGTCGGTGGTCGCGGTGCTGATGGTGGCCTGGTTCCTGGGGCTGGCGCTGTTCACCTCCTCGGTGCCGACGGTCAGCGACCAGGTGCGCTCCTCCAGCATCCTCAAGGGCATGACCCGGGTGCTGCCGCAGAGCGCGTCGCAGTGGTTCAACTCCTTCTCCCGGATCCTGGACCGCAACGGCTTCCCGCAGGTCTTCGCGCCGTTCCAGGCCGAGAACCCGGCCGACGTGCCGGCCCCGGACCAGGCGCTGATGACCAGCCCGGTGATCAACGAGACCAAGGCCTCGATCGTGAAGATCCGCGGCCAGGCCCCGTCCTGCGGCAAGGACATCGAGGGGTCCGGCTTCGTCTACTCGCGCGGCCGCGTGATGACCAACGCGCACGTCGTCGGCGGCACCCGCTCGCTGGTGGTGCGGCAGTCCAACGGCCGCCAGTACGCGGCCACGGTCGTGCTGTTCGACCCCAAGCGGGACATCGCGGTGCTGGACGTGCCCGGCCTGACCGCCACCCCGCTGTCGTTCCTGGACGACGGCAAGTCCGGCGACTCGGCCCTGGTGGTCGGCTACCCGCAGGACGGCCCGTTCCACGTCGACCCGGCGCGTATCCGCGAGCAGATCACCGCCACCGGCGCGGACATCTACTCCAGCGGCAACGTCCGGCGCGAGGTGTTCTCCCTGTACGCGCAGGTGCAGCAGGGCAACTCCGGCGGGCCGCTGCTGTCCACCGACGGCCGGGTGCTCGGCGTGGTGTTCGCGAAGTCGCTGGAGGACAAGAACACCGGCTACGCGCTGACCGCGCAGGAGGTCGCCTCCGACGCGCAGACCGGCATCGCCTCCACCACGCCGGTCAACACACAGGCCTGCGCGATCTGACCGGTCGGCCCGCAGGTGATCGACGGTTCGGCCAGTTGCTGTTCGACCGATCGGCTGGCTGCTGTCCGACCGTTCGGCCCGCAGGTGATCGACGCCCCCGGAGTCCGTCGTGCCTTCCTGATACGTTCATGCCAGTACTCGCACAGGATGACGGCTTTTCTCAGGGGGCGGATCGGCCATGCTCGGGCACTCACACGCGACCAGCGGCGGACTCGCCTGGGCGGCGGCCGCCAGCGCCCTGCCGTTGAGCCTCGTGGCCTATCCGGCCATGCACGGCTCCACCGCGCACGTCGAAGCCAAGGACCTGATCTTCGGGACCTTCATCACCGCCGGCGCCGCGCTGCTGCCCGACATCGATCACCCGAACGGCACCATCGCGCACTCCATGGGCCCGATCACCCACACCCTGACCAAGGGCGTGTCGGCGATCAGCGGGGGGCACCGGCACGCCACGCACTCGTTCGCGTTCGTGGCCGCCGTCACCTACGGCACCTGGGCCGGTGAGCACTATCTCGGCCGCTACTTCACGCTGTCGCTGGTGTTCTTCATGCTGGTGCTGGCCGTGCGCGCGCTGAACCTGTGCCCGCCGGGGGAGAAGCTGGAGGCCTACGGACCCTGCGTCCTGCTGGCCGGCGGCGGCACGGTGCTGATGGACCGCTGGATAGCCAGCGCGCCGTCGTGGCTGCCGTTCGCCATCGGCCTCGGGGCCCTGACCCACCTCGCCGGCGACTGCCTCACCGACCACGGCTGCCGGCTGTTCTGGCCGTTCACGCTGCGCACCGGGATACCGATCATCCAGCGGACCGGGAACCGGGTCGAGACCTGGTTCCTGGCCCCGGCGATGGCGGTCGGGTGCGCGGTGCTGCTCTACATCAAGACGGCTTCGAAGCCTTAGCGGCCGGGGTCACGAAGAACTCTTCAACCAGTCGATGAGCTCGTTGTTGAACCGCATCGGCGCTTCCTCGTGGGCGAAGTGCCCGATGCCCTCCAACAGCCGCCAGCGGTAGGCCGCGGTGACGTAGCGGCCCGAGCCGCGTGCCACATGGGGAAGCAGCGCGCTGTCGAGCTCCCCCTGCAAGTGCAGCACCGGGACCCGGATCTCGGTGCGCATCCGCTGCGCGTACCGCATCCCGTCCGGCCGCACGAGCGACCTGATGAGCCACCGGTAGTACTCCAGCGACGAGTGCGCGGCGCCGGGCACCAGCATCGCGTCGCGGTAACGCTGCGCGACGTCCAGCTCCGGCCATCCGGTGGCGCCCCACTCCGCGAGCAGCTGTTCGACCAGCATCGCCGCGTCCCGGGTCAGCGCCTTCTCCGGGGCCCACGGCCGCTGCGCCGACCACATGAACCGGGCCGCCGAGATCTGCTTGGGGTCGGTCAGCAGCCCTTGGCGCAGCCGGCGCGGGTGGGCCGAACCGGTGACGGCCAGGCGGTTCACCGCGGCCGGGCGGAAGACCGCCGCGGTCCAGCCCAGGAAGGCGCCCCAGCCGTGGCCCACCAGGGTGGCGTTGGACTGCCCGAGGGCGCGGATCACGCCGGTGACGTCCATCGTCAGCGTCAGCGGGTCGTAGCCGCGCGGCGTCTTGTCGCTGCCGCCGTAGCCGCGCAGGTCCACGGCCACGGCGCGGTACCCGGCCTCCGCCACCGCCGGGAGCTGGTGGCGCCAGGACCACCAGAATTCCGGGAAGCCGTGCAGGAACAGCACCAGCGGGCCCTCGCCCAGCTCCGCGACGTGGAAGCGGGCGCCGTTGGCGGTGATGTCCCGGTGCGTCCACGGGCCGGGGAGGCGGATCGGATCGGAATCCTGCATGGCATCAGCCTCCCACGGCGGGGGCTTGTGGGGGCTCGCGTCCAGGGCGCGGGGGGCGTGCGCGGGCGGCCCGGACGCAATATTGGCTGGCCTGGGCGGCGCGGCGATGTTAGCCATGGACTATGAGCCTCGATCCCGCCGCCTATCCGGTCCGTCCCATCACTGTCAGCGAACGGCCGGCCTACGCCGCCCAGTTGAACCTCGGGTTCCACGAGAACCCCTCGCCGGAGGCCCACGACCTGTGGGAGCGGCTGCTGCCGGTCGAGCAGACGGTGGCCGCCTTCGACGGCGACGAGCTGGTCAGCACCGGCGGCCACTTCGACTTCCGGATGACCGTGCCGGGCGGAGCGAGCGTCGCCGCGGCCGGTGTGACGGCCATCACGGTGAAGGCCACGCACCGCCGGCGCGGCATTCTGACCTCGATGATGCGCCACCAGCTGCACGGCTGGCACGAGCGCGGCGAGGCGCCGGTCGGCATCCTGCTGGCCTCCGAGCCGGCCATCTACGGCCGGTTCGGCTACGCCCTCGGCGTGCACCACGTGAACCTCACGATCCCGCGCGGCGACAACGGCCTGTCGAAGGTGGCCGGCAGCGACAAGTTCCGGATGCGGCTGGTCGACCCGGCCGAGGGCTACGAGCGCTGCCAGGAGGTCTACGCGGCCACCCTGCCGACCCGGCCGGGCCTGATGCCGCGGGTCGGCGACCCCGAGGTGGTGCGCGAGGCCACGATCAGCGACCTCGACTACTTCCGGCACGGGGCCGGGCCGCTGCGCTGCGTCCTGGCCATCGACACCGACGGCCAGGTGGCCGCGTTCGCGCGGTACCGGGTCAAGGAGGACTACAGCAATCCGGCGCGCCCGCAGTGCCAGGTGCGGCCGAGGGATGTCTTCGCCCGCGACGTCGCCTCCTACGCCGCGGTCTGGCGCTTCCTGTGCGACCTCGACCTGACCAGCGAGATCGATGCCAATGTCCCCGCCGACGACCCGCTGCTGTTCCTGCTCGACGACGTCCGGGCCGCGGCGCCGCGGATCCAGGACATGCTGTACGTGCGGATCGTGGACGTGGACCGGGCCCTGGCCGCCCGTCGTTATGCGGTCCCGGTCGACGCGGTGTTCGAGGTCTCCGACCCGTTCTGCCCGTGGAACAGCGGCCGGTGGCGGCTGCGCGGCGACGCCGACGGCGCGGTGTGCGAGCGCACCACCGACCCCGCCGACCTGCTGCTGGGCCCGCGCGAACTCGGCGCGGCCTACCTCGGCGGCTACTCGCTGGCGGCGCTGGGCCGGGCCGGCCGGATCGAGGAGCTGACGCCGGGAGCGCTGGCGGCGGCTTCGCGGGCGTTCCTGAGCGACAGTGCGCCGTTCGTCGCGTTCGGATTCTGATCGGTACAACGGCTTTACCGGGGCCGCACCGCGGGCTGTACCGCGGTGGCCTGGCCCCTGCTTCTGATCCATGTCGCCGTCTCATACTGTGGGCGGTATGACAGAGGCATCCGAAACGGACTACAACGGCGTACTCCTGCGGCGGCACCCGGCCGAGGGCAACGGCGTGGTCGCGGAGATCGTGCTGGACCGCGCCGACGCGATGAACGCCATCTCGACCGGGATGGCCGCCGCCATCCGGGACGTCGCGCCGGAACTGGCCGACGACCCGGCGGTGCGCGCGGTGGTGGTGTCGTCCGCGCCGCCCGCCGCGGAGGGCAAGAACCACGCCTTCTGCGTCGGCGTCGACCTGAAGGAGCGCAACCGGATGAGCGACGCCGAACTGGTCGCGACCCGGCCCGCGTTCCGGCGCACCTGGTCGGCGTTCGGCTCGCTGCCGATGCCGGTGATCGCCGCGGTGTCCGGATACGCGCTTGGCGGAGGCTGCGAACTGGCGCTCGGCTGCGATCTGATCGTGGCCGACGACGGCGCGGTGTTCGGGCTGCCGGAGGTCTCGGTCGGCGTGATCCCCGGGGGCGGCGGGACGCAGACGCTGGTCCGGCGGGTCGGGATGAACCGCGCAGCCGACCTGATCTTCACCGCACGGCGCATCGACGCCGACGAGGCTGACCGGTTCGGGATGATCGACCGGCGGGTCGCCGGGACGTCGACGGCGCGCGGGGCGGCTTTGGAGTTGGCGCAGCAGATCGCGAAGAACTCGCCGATCGGGGTGCGGAACGCCAAGCACGCGCTGAAGGTCGGGGCGGATCTGCCGCTGGCCGCCGGGCTCGATGTGGAGGACGGGGCGTGGCGGGCCACGGCGTTCTCGGCGGATCGGGCTGAGGGTGTGCGGGCGTTCGTGGAGAAGCGGAAGCCGGTGTGGCCGTAGGGGAGTTGAGGGGGTCGGGTCGGGCTGGGCCGGTCTGACCTGACCTGATCCGGCCCGACTTGACCTGACCCGGCCCGGCCCGGCCGATGGCTGTGTTCGTCGGGCCGCGTCGGGTTGGATCGGGTCGGATCGGGTTGCATCGGGTTGCATTGCGTTCCGTCGAGTTCCGTCGAGTTGCGCAGATCACCAGTCCGCAGAGCGTTCGGGGTTAGTCGTGGGGCGCTGCGCTTGCTAGCGTCTTCGGTGACGGCGGTGTGCCGTCCACAACGTGTGCAGCGAAGCCGGTGCGAGTCCGGCGCTGTCCCGCAACTGTGAGTTCTCCTTTGGGGAGCGAGCCAGGTCGCCTCATACGGTGTGTCAACGTTCGGCCCTCGCGGTTCGGGGCGGTCCGGCTGTGCACATCACGGTCACCTGGGCCGGCGTGCGCTGTGCGGGTCGCGGATCAGCCGGAGGAGCTGACCTCGTGCATTCTCGTCTGCACAACGCGGCGCGGCATGTCGCCGTCGGTGTCATAGCGGGCTCGGCGCTGCTGGCGGCCGGGTGTTCGTCCTCGAAGTCGACGCCGGCCGCGGGGTCCGGGGCGACCGGGGCCTCGACGTCCGCGTCGAGTGCGGCGTCGAGTGGTTCGTCGAGCGCTTCGTCGAGTGCCTCGGCCGACGCCGCGGTGTTCCCGGCGACCGTCACCGCCAAGAACGGCGCGGTGAAGCTCAGCGCGCAGCCGAAGAAGATCGTGTCCCTCTCGCCGTCGGCGACCGAGGACCTGTTCGCGATCGGCGCCGGCGCGCAGGTGGTGGCGGCCGACGACCAGTCCGACTTCCCCGCGAACGCGCCGAAGACCGCGCTGTCCGGCTTCAAGCCCGACGCCGAGGCGATCGCGAAGTACAACCCGGACCTGGTGGTGGTCGCCGCCGATACCTCGAACATCGTCGAGGCCCTGGGCAAGCTCAACATCCCGGTGCTCTGGTTCGACGCGCCCAACAGCCTGGACGACGCCTACTCCCAGATCACCGCGCTCGGCACCGCGACCGGCCACGCCGGCGCGGCGACCTCCGAGGTCGCGGGCATGAAGGACAAGATCACCGCCGCCCTCGCCGCGACCAAGAAGCCGGCCACCCCGCTGAAGTACTACTACGAGGTCGGCACCCCGGGGAACTACAGCGCCACCTCCAAGACCTTCATCGGCTCCATCCTGACCGGGTTCGGCCTGGCCAACGTCGCCGACGCGGCCGACAAGACCGGCGGCGGCTACCCCCAGCTCAGCGACGAGTACCTGGTGACCGCGGCCCCCGACCTGGTCTTCCTGGCCGACACCAAGTGCTGCCAGCAGACCACCGCCACCGTCACCGCCCGCCCCGGCTGGTCCGCCGTCCCGGCCGTGAAGAACGCCGCCAAGGGCACCATCGTCGGCCTCGACGACGACATCGCCTCCCGCTGGGGCCCCCGCCTGGTCGACCTGGTCCAACAAATCTCCGACGCGGTCAACAAGGCCCAGGGCTGAGCCGCGACGATGGGGCGCGCAGCAACGCCCGGCCCGCTCCCGGCCGACACGACGGCGACGCCGAAGGTGACGCTGTCGGCCGGGAGCGGAGCTGGTGCTGGTCAGGGTGCTGACGCGGCGGTTCCGGGCGGCTTGGCGGCGGCGGAACTGGCTGAGTCGGGCGAGGCTGCTGATGTAGCGGTTCCTGGCAGCTTGGGTGAGGTGCCCGAGCTGGTTGGAGCAGCGGAACCGGGCGGCTTGGCCGCGGTTTCCGAGCTGGCTGGCGGGGCGCAACCGGCTGAGTCGGTCCGGTCGGCGGAGCGGGGTGGATCGGCAGGTTCGGACTCCCCAGCCTCTCGCCGCCGCCTGGCGCGTCCGACCATCGCGGTGCTCGTTGCCGGGGTCGTGCTTCTTGGCTCTGTTCTCGTTGCGAGTCTTGGTGGTGCCGCCGGGCTTCCGGTTGCCGGTACCGTCGCCGCGTTGTTGGACAAGGTGCCGTTTGTGCGGCTTGGGACCGGGCTCACGCCGGTGCAGCAGGGGGTGCTGGATCAGATTCGGTTGCCGCGCGTTGTTCTGGCGACGGTTGTCGGGGCGTTGTTGGCGCAGGCGGGGGCTGCTTATCAGGGGGTGTTCCGTAATCCGTTGTCGGACTCCGGGACTATTGGGGCTTCGGCGGGGGCCGGGATGGCGGCGACGCTGGTCATCGTTTATGGCGGTGGGCCTGAGCACACTGTGGTCGGGATCGGGGCGGTGCCGTTGGCGGCGTTCGTCGGGGGGTTGGCGGGGGTGCTGGCCAGCTATGTGCTCGGGACGTTGGTCGGGCGTGGGGGGACCGCGTCGTTGATCCTGGCCGGGGTGGCGGTCAGTTCGTTCGTCGGGTCGGTGCAGGCGTTCGTCATGCAGAGCAGCAGTGCGGATGTGAAGCAGGTCTATTCGTGGTTGTTCGGCAGCTTCTCGGCTGCCGACTGGGGGTTGGTGCGGTTGGCGCTGCCGTATGCCGCCATCAGTGTCCTGATTGTCACGCTGCATGCCCGGCATCTGGACGTGCTCGCGCTCGGGGACGACGAGGCGGCCACGCTCGGGCTCAATCCGGTGCGGACGCGGCTGATCGTGCTCGCCGCCGCGTCGTTGGCGACGGCCACGGCGGTCGCGGTCAGCGGCATCATCGGGTTCGTCGGGTTGGTGGTTCCGCATGTGGTGCGGCGGGTGGCCGGGCCCGGGCACCGGTTGCTGCTGCCGCTGAGTCTGCTGGTCGGCGGGGCGTTCCTGGTGCTGGCCGACCTGCTGGCGCGCACCGCGCTGGCGCCGGCCGAGCTGCCGATCGGGGTGGTGACGTCGTTCGTCGGCGCGCCGTTCTTCGTGCTGATCCTGCGCGCGACCCGGGGGCGGGACCGGTGAGCGCGGTCAAGGCGGTCGGGGTGCGGGTGGCGTTGGACCGCAAGCCGATCCTGCACGGCGTCGACCTCGTCGTGGCCGCCGGTTCGTGGCACGCCGTCCTCGGTCCCAACGGCGCGGGCAAGTCCACGCTGTTGCGGGCGCTCGCCGGCCTGCTCCCCCACGACGGCGAGATCCACGTCGGCGGCCAGCCGGTCGCCCGGCTCGGCGCCAAGCACCGGGCGCGGCTGATCGCGTACGTCCCGCAGCAGCCGCGGTTGCCCGGCGACATGACGGTGGGCGAGTACGTCCGCCTCGGCCGCACGCCGCATCTCGGCTATCTCGGCGTCGAGTCGAAGGACGATCGCGCGGTCGCCGCGCGTGCCCTGGAACGGCTGGACCTGACCGGGTTCGCGGCCCGGCGGCTCGGCGCGATGTCCGGCGGCGAGCGGCAGCGCGTGGTCCTGGCCCGGGCCCTGGCCCAGCAGGCCGGCGTCCTGCTGCTCGACGAGCCCACCACCGCCCTGGACCTCGGCCACCAGCAGCAGGTGCTGGACCTGGTCGACGAACTGCGCGCGACCGAGGGCCTCACCGTCGTCAGCACCCTGCACGACCTCAGCCTCGCCGCGCAGTACGCCGACGAGCTCACGCTCCTCGTCGCAGGCGAGGCGGTCGCCCGCGGCACCGCGCGCGAAGTGCTCACCGAACAGCGGATCGCCGAACACTACGGCGCGCGGGTCAGGGTTTTCGACGACGGGGAAGGTCGTCCGGTCGTCCACCTGGTGCGCTGAACCATAGGCACTCCAGCCAGTGCAAGGGCCACAAGGGCCACAAGCGCCACAAGCGCCACAAGCGCCTACGGCGAATAAGCCACCTGCGGCACGTCATAACAGTTCGCGTCCATGTCCGGCACCCGCGTCACCCAACCCCCGCGGCCGCCGTTTGCCGCGTCCTGCCACTGCGCCACGTTGAAGCACGCGTGCGTGGTCCCGGTCGGCGCCTTCACGTCGAACACCGTCGGCGTGATCATCCCGTGCGCGTCGTACGGCTGCCCGGAGTTCATGAACTTCTCCACGCACGCCCGCGTGACCGCCGTCCCGCACGACGCCACCGCGTCCGTCAGCCACTGCGCCGACACCCAGCCGTCGACCTCCCACTCCGACAGCTTCCCCTCGCGCTCCGGGAAGTACTTCGCCATCGCGTCCCGGAACGCCTTCACGGCCGGGACCGACGTGTCCTCGTAGTTCCGGTTGGAGGAGTTGGCGTAGAGCAGGTTCCGGCACTTCGGCGCGTCCTTGTACGTCGCCGCGATCGTCGCGTCCCAGCTCTGCACCGTCGTCATCTTCGCCACGATGGGCACCCCGACGGCGTCGATCGCCTTGCACAGCCTGGCGTTCCCGGCGGTGTCGATCGTGTCGAAGACGACGTCCACACCCTTGTTCTTCATGTCCAGCGCGGCCGAGTTGAAGTCCGACAGGATGATATCCAGCTGCTCCGGCACGACCGTGAATCCCTCGGCGCGCAAAGCTTGTGCTTCATACGCAGCGTAACGCGCCGAATCCGCTTGGTTGTATGAGACGAGTCCGGCGATGTGTGCCTTGAGTGTGGACTTCGCATAGTGCTCCGCCTCAGTGGAGGAGTAGAGCTTGCCCAGCCACCCAATGCTTTTACCGTCTCGCGGATAGTCACTGCCATAGATGGAGTACAGGTGCGGATAGCGGTCATACGCGTTGCTAATCGGCTCGCCGCCGATATCCGGCACACCCTTGGCGGAGATGTACGAAGCGCCGTCATAGGCGAACGCTGAGTTACCGGAGAACGCGAAGACTTTGTCCTGGTCTATCAGCTTGTGCGCACACGACACGTCCGTGCCGCCCAGGCCCTGGTCGTCGCAGGCCACGACCGTGATCTGCCGGCCGTTGACACCCCCGGCCGCGTCGAGTGCTTTGAAGAACGCCTGCGCGCCGTACCTGGGGCCGGAAAAGGTGTCCGGGCCGAGCAGCGAATCGACGGAGTCGATCATCCCGATCTTGATCGATGTCGCGGTGACGCCGATCTCGGCGATGGCGCCCGGAGCACCCGAAGCACCCGAAGAACCTGGAACACCCGAAGAACCTGGCGAACCCGAGGAGCCCGCGGAACCCACGACCGCCGTACTCCCCGCCGACCCCGCAGCCCCCGCCGCCCCGAACGCCGAATCCGGCAGCCTGGTCCCGCAGGCCGCGCACGACACCCCCGCGATCAGAACCAGTCCCGCCCCGAGCGCGCCCAGCCGTCGCATCGGAGCGTCACGGCCCGGGGGTGATCGCCCGGCCGCCCCCGTCGCCCGGGGCCGGCGGCGGCACCGGCCCGCCGCTGCCGCCGGGCATGATGACGGTCGACCCGCCGGAGTGGGTCGAATGCGCCACCGCCGCGATGCCGGCGACCATGCCGAAACCCGCCACGCACAGCACCCCGGCCGCGATCCTGGTGCGGACCCGCTGCCGGTGCCGGATGCCGTCGCCCAGCGCCTGCACCGTCGCCATCACCTCGTCGACGTCCGGCAATCCGGGCTCGCCGACGGCGAAGGCGGTGCCGATCAAGCCGCGCATGGCGTTCTCGCCGGCGGCGGCGTCCACCGCGCTCATCCCTGTCCTCCCTCGGCCGGCCCAGCACCCATTGCTCAGACCGCCTGGTGTAGAGACGAGTCGAGCAGCCCTTTGAGTTTCGCCAAAGCCCGAGCCGTGTCCGACTTCACGGTGTTGGCCTTCATCCCGAGCGCCTCCGCGGTCGCCTCGACGCTCAAATCGTCCCAGAACCGCAGTGCCACCACGGCCCGCTGCCGCGGCGAGAGCTGTTTGAGCGCCTCCATCAGCGCCAGCCGGGTCTCGATCTCCGGGCCCTCGGTGCCGGAGTCCGGGAGTTCGGCCGTCGCCACTTCGTGGTTGCGCCGCTTGCGGGACTCGTCGATGTAGGTGCGGACCAGCACCTGGCGCGCGTAGGAATCGACGGCCTCCACCGCGCGCACCCGCGACCAGGCGACGAACAGCTTCGCGAGCGTCTGCTGCGTCAGGTCCTGGGCCTGGTGCCAGTCCCCGCACAGCAAGTACGCGGTACGTCGGAGCGCGCCCTGCCGCGCGCTGACGAACTCGCGGAAATCCTCGTTCCCCGACCGCATCCGTTATCAGTGGCCTTCGACTGTCGGCGATGGTGCCCGGCTGTTCTGGTGGCTCCGCTCCTGGTCCGCACCGCGAGGCGCGGCCCGCCGCGACCGGTCGGCCGCGCTTCCCCGCTCCCCCCGCCGCCGGTCAGCCGCGGTTCACGACCGCGTCGGTCAGTTGGCCCAGCACCCCGGTGGCCGCGTCGGCCGCCTTGGCGGTGTCCGGGACGGTGGCTTCCAAGTCGTAGTACCCCGGTTGCGGCTGTGCGTACCCCCGCGTGTAAGTGAGCACGACATACCGGCCGCGGCGCTGCGCGACCACGGCCACCGCCTGGTTGGTCTTGCTGTCGGCGTAGACGAACACGCCCTGCGAGTCGTCCCAGGAGGGGCCGACCTCGCCGATGCCGCTGCCGACGATCGCGGTGCGGTCCGTGGGGCCGCCGCAGCCCACGGTGTTCGGGTCGACCTTGCCCATGTGCGACACCGCGGCGTGCGCGGCCTCCGCGCTGGAGAACACGATGGCGGTGCTGACCACCCAGTGCGCCGGATTGCCGTCGCCGGCCGGCGCGGGGCTGGAGGCCGGCGCGGACGGCGTGCCCTTCTTGCCCGAGCTCGACTTGTTCGTCGAGGCCGGGGCCGAGGGCGCGGTGGTGACCGGGTCGCCGGGCAGCTTGTCGGCCTTGAACGCGGTGGTGATCGGCACCAGGGTCTGGGCCTTGGTGTCGATCATCCCCGCGGTGCAGTCCTGGGCCTGGCGGATCAGCAGCTTGCCCGAGTCGTAGGTGGTCCAGGGCTGCCACTGGTTGTCGGTGGCGAACGCGGTGTCCAGCTCGGCCGCGGTGAGCTGGAGCGAGTTCAGGATCTGGATGTCGTTCTCGTTGGCGTTGGCGTCGGCCGGGCCCGAGGACGAGGAGCTCGGGCCGGATCCGCTGCCGGACTTCGAGCTGGAGCAGGCGGTGGCCGTCAGCACGGCCAAGGTCAGCGCCGCGCCCGCGGCCGTGGTCCGCCGCAGCGCCGACGCGCCCGCCTGCGGGACGGCGGTGGTGCGAGAAGTCCGCCGAGATATCCGCATTGTCCGCGGTCCTCCCCTGCCGAAGTGCTGCCGATCGCTCAAGTCTTCGGCACTCTACACTGCGGACTTTTTGCTGGAAGCCACGAACCGGCGTCTATACGCCGAGCCGCTACAACACTGTGACCTCAAGCTCTCCGTCGGCATACGCTCGGCGCACTTCTTTCTTGTCGAACTTGCCCACCGAGGTCTTAGGGACTTCCTTGAGGTAGGTCCAGCGCTCAGGAAGCTGCCATTTCGGGATCAGGCCGGACAGGTACTCGGACAGCTCGGCCGCCGCGGCGGTGTGGCCCTCGCGCAGCACCACCGCGGCCAGCGGCCGCTCCTGCCAGCGCGGGTCCGGGACCGCGACCACGGTCGCCTCGGCCACCGCCGGGTGCGCCATCAGGTGGTTCTCCAGCTCCACCGAGGAGATCCACTCGCCGCCGGACTTGATGACGTCCTTCGCGCGGTCCGTCAGCGTCAGATAGCCGTCGCCGGTGATGGTGCCGACGTCGCCGGTGCGCAGCCAGCCGTCGTGGAAGCGCTCAGGGTCCTCGTCGCGGTAGTAGGCGCCGGTGATCCAGGGGCCGCGCACCTCCAGCTCGCCCACCGCCTCGCCGTCGTTGGGGACGATCGTGCCGTCCGGCCCGGCCAGCCGGGCCTGCACGCCGGCCGGGAACCGGCCCTGCGTGACCCGGTAGGCGAAGGCCTCCTCGCCCTCGGTCCCGGCCGGCGGGTGCGAGACGCAGCCCAGCGGCGAGGTCTCGGTCATGCCCCAGGCGTGGATGATGCGCATGCCGTAGCGCTCCTCGAACGCTGACATCAGCGCCGGCGGCACCGCCGAGCCGCCGACCACCGCGCGCTTGAGCGTGGAGATGTCGCCGCCGTGCGCGTCGAGGTGGTGCAGCACGTCGTTCCAGATGGTCGGCACCGCGCCGGCGAAGTCCGCGCCGGACTCCTCGATGGCCCGTACCAGGGCCGGGGCCTGCAGGAAGCGGTCCGGCATCACCAGAGTGGCGCCGGTGAGCAGCGCCGCGTAGGGGATGCCCCAGGCCATCGCGTGGAACATCGGGACGATGGTCAGGATCCGGTTGGCCTCGGTCAGGCCGAACGACTGCGGCATCGCCACCTGCATCGAGTGCAGGTAGATGGAGCGGTGGCTGTAGACGACGCCCTTGGGGTTGCCGGTGGTGCCGGAGGTGTAGCACATCGCGGCGGCGTCGGTCTCCGGGACGGCCGGCCAGTCGTAGCTCGTCGGCTTGCCGGCCAGCAGGTCCTCGTACCGGTGCACGGCCTTGCCGGCGGCGGCCAGCGGCGCGGGGTCGCCGTCGCCGACGACGACCACGTGCTCCACGGTGCCGAACCCGGGCAGCACCCGGGCCAGCAGCGGGATCAGCGAGCCGTCGACCAGCACCACCTTGTCCTCGGCGTGGTCGGCGATGTAGGTCAGCTGGTCCGGGTAGAGCCGGATGTTCAGGGTGTGCAGCACCGCGCCCATCGAGGGGACCGCGACGTAGGCCTCCAGGTGCTCGACGTTGTTCCACATGAAGGTCGCGACCCGGTCGTCGCCGCGGACCCCGAGGTCGTCCCGCAGCGCGTGCGCCAGCTGCGCGGCCCGGGCGCCGAGGTCGGCGAACGTCGCGGTGCGCAGGCCGTCGGCGGTGACGGTGTGGATGCGCGATCTGCTGTAGACGGACGAGCCGAACGCCAGGAGGGTGGAGATGTTGAGCGGAGTCTCCTGCATGGTCGAGCGCATCGCGGACCTCCTGACCCGGCGGCCGGGTGGGTTACCGGCCGGTATGCAGGTCAGTCTGCATCGACTCCGGCGGATTCCGGAAGGGCTTGTGGTGCAGGCGGGCGAAGCGGGGCCGGGATGACCAGCCGGGCGTCGCGCAGCGCGCCGTCGGTGCGCAGCTTGGCCAGGGCGCGGGAGGCGGTGGACTTCACGGTGCCGGCCGAGATGCCCATGACCGCGGCGGTCTCGGCCTCGGAGAGGTCCTCGTAGTAGCGCAGGACCACGACCGCACGCTGCCGGCGGGGCAGCTTGGACAGCGACTCCCACACCGTGGAGCGCAGCTCGAACTCGCCCGGGCCGCTGTCCTCCCAGGCCTGCTCGGGCAGCTGGTCGGTGGCGTACTCCTCGACCCGGCGCTTGCGCCACCAGGAGGTCTGGGTGTTCACCAGGACCCGGCGGACGTAGCCGTCCAGCGCGCCTTTGTCCTGGATCCGGTGCCACGACAGGTATGTCTTGGCCAAGGCGGTCTGGAGGAGGTCTTCGGCATCGGCGCGATTTCCGGTCAACAGGTATGCCACGCGGAGTAACGCACCGGAACGTTCAGTGACATAGCGCGAGAACTCCTCGTCTCTGTCCGCCGTCACGACACAACGTTATGCCGAGGGGGCGCCGCGATGACAATCGAGGGCGGTGCTGTTCGGCGCCGCGAGCGGTTGTTGTGGGCTGCGTACAGAAATCCCTTGCGGTTCTTGGTGGATGCCCTACCGCTGGGCTCCAGTATTGAGTACCGTTTGCGCAACGATCCCACCACTTCAGTGGACATTGATCACCACCAGCACAGCGGACACAGCGGCAACGGGGGCCGCCTCATTCCGAGCTTTTGAGCCGAGGCGGGCGACACATGGCGAGAACTACGAGCAGGGTTCCGGACTCGCACTCCGGAGAACGGTCAGGCAGCCGATGAGCGTCGCGTACGAGCAGCAAAGAACAGGCTCGGCCCTCAGCGGGTCCGGGTCGCGGTCGCAGAGTGAGCTCGAGCGCCAGTACCACGTCGTGCTCCAGGACTCGTTGGGGCACCCCGCGCTCGGGTTCCGCGACGGCACGTGGTTCCGCCTGACCGTGTCCGGTCCGCAGCCGCTCCAGCTGCGCGGCGCGATCCGGACCTGCCCGCACGCCGCGGGGTCGATCGTGCAGATCGCGTGCTGGTGGATGCGGGAGAACCCGTTGCAGCCGCGGTCCCTGGACCTGGCCACGGAGCTGGCGCTGACGGTCGGCGAGCTGGTCCGGGTGTGCCCGGCCGACGGGCTCGGGTCGACGTCGATGGACCTGCTGCCGATGGCGATGGCGGCGGTGGCGCAGAGCGTGCCGCCGGCTCCGGCCGCGCCCGCGCTGCCCCCGGCGGCCGCGTCGCCGGCGGCCGGTGCCTACGGTGCGTACGGCGCCGATCCGCTCGGCTCGTCCTCGCCGCTGAGCAGCGGCGGCGGCTTCGCGACCACGAACAGCACCAGCGGCGGCTACACGGCGGACCCCCTCTACGGCGCGGCCAACGCCTACAGCGCGGCGAACGGCTCCGCAAACGGTTACAGCTCCGCCGCCGGGTACGGCACCGCGACCGGCTCCAGCAGCGACTACTCGTCGGCCAACGGCTCCAGCGGCGGCTACGCCACGACCAACGGCTACGACAGTGCCGGCGCCTACAGCTCGGCGAGCGGTTCCGCGAGCGGCTACGGGTCGGCCAGCGGGTACGGCTCGTCCAGCGCGTACGACGCGAACGGTTCCACCGGTGCCTACGACGCCAACGGTTCCACCGGCGGCTACGACACGACGGCCGCCGGATACGGCTCGACCAGCACGGCCGCGAACGGCTACAGCTCCGCGAACGGCTCCGCCGGCGGGTACGGCACCGGTTCGTACGCGACGCCGGACACCTCGCAGAGCACTTACTCGTCGGCGTCGGCCTCGGGGTCGGGGTACGCCAACGGCTCGGCCTACGACGCCGCGCACACCTCTTATATGCCGGCCGCGGCGCCCGCCGCCCCGGCGCCCCCGGCTGCCTCCGCGCCGGCGTCGAGCGGCTGGTTCGAGCCCGCCGACGGGCTGACCGGGACCGGCGGCTTCCCGAAGGTGCCGCCGGCGCCGGTGGTGGGCCGCCAGGGTGCGCACAGCGCCGGTGCGGCGCCCGCGCCGAAGCCGTATCCGCCGTCGCCCCGGGGCTACGGAGCCTCCTCGCAGCCGCAGGCCGCGCTGCCCGCCGCGGACGGCGCGGACTGGGAGCCGCGCTCGGCCGCGCCGCGCCGGCCGTCGCAC